>CAMJMQ010000024.1 GCA_946407065.1 uncultured Clostridia bacterium
GGAAGATGACGTTCTCAGCCGCGGGACCCGCGGAGATGCCGTTGACCTTCTTCGCAATCTTCTCGATGTGCTCGATCGGATAGGAAACACGGGTGTTCTCGGTCACGCTCTTGTCATCGAAATCGATCTTGCCGTTTTCGTCGACGGTAACGTTCTCGAGCAGCGCGTCGCGCTTGATCGCGTTATAGATATCGGGCTCGGATTCCTTATCCAGACCGATGACCTTTGCATAGCAGCCGCCCTCAAAGTTGAAGACGCCGTTGTCGTCCCAGCCGTGCTCGTCGTCGCCGATCAACAGGCGCTTGGGGTCGGTGGAGAGAGTGGTCTTACCGGTGCCGGACAGGCCGAAGAAGATAGCGGTATTCTTGCCTTCCATATCGGTGTTGGCGGAGCAGTGCATGGAAGCGATGCCCTGCAGGGGCAGGTAGTAGTTCATCATGGAGAACATACCCTTCTTCATCTCGCCGCCGTACCAGGTGTTCAGGATGACCTGCTCACGAGAGGTGACGTTGAAGATCGCCGCGGTCTCGGAGTTGAGACCGAGCTCCTTGTAGTTCTCGACCTTTGCCTTGGAAGCGTTGTAGCTGATGAAATCAGGTTCAAAGTTCTTGAGCTCCTCCTCGGTGGGCTGGATGAACATATTCTTGACAAAGTGAGCCTGCCAAGCGACCTCCATGATGAAGCGGATCGCCATACGGGTGTCCTTGTTCGCGCCGCAGAAGCAGTCTACGACATAGAGCTTCTTACCGGAGAGTTCTTCGAGCGCGAGCTTCTTGCACTCGTCCCATGCCTCTTTGGTCGCCGGATGGTTATCGTTGGGATACTCGGGAGTGGTCCACCAAACGGTGTCCTTAGAAGTGTCATCCATAACGATGAACTTATCTTTGGGGGATCTGCCGGTGTAGATACCGGTCATGACGTTGACGGTATCCAACTCGGTGAGCTGACCCTTGTCAAAGCCGGTCAGCGCGGGATCCATCTCATCCTTGAAAAGCTGTTCGTACGAGGGATTGTAAACGATCTCCTGTACGCCGTTGATACCATACTTGGTTAAATCAATCATAAATATACCTCCTGTTGCGGATAATATGGACTTTCGTTGCGAAGCCATCGACACACGTATCACACGCGTATGACACGCGTGTCAGGGGCTGCGGCAATCTCGCCCTAATTACCCACTATAATATTACAGGATAAATTATCCTATATTTCAAGGCAAAAGTCAAGTAGGATAATAAAAAACATGCTTCTCAGTCTATCTTCAACCCATAAATTAGCTCCCGACTAATCTATCACCAACCACCCTGATCGCACTGTTACTGCAAGCCAAAATATCATCCCTCTGTTTCAGCCATCTCATATGATAACCTTTTTTCAAGATAATTAGCCGATAATAACAGTTGCAAAAAGTACATGAATATGATACGATAAAAGAGCCAACTAATTTTCAATTTAATAATGATAAATCGACTCATTTTTCAAGGGGGTAGTGTTTTTATTTTAATAAAAACACTATGCTCAATATCATACTATCCCTTTTATGAGTTGATTACTATTGATATTGAAAATTAGTTTGGCGACTATCGAGCATGTGTTTTTTGGCGCATGACTTCGGTTGTGCGTCTTTTTTTATTTATTTAATAAAGGGGAAATGAAAATGAAAACAATTTGAATTGCTGTGTTTTTTCGTTCAAATATGCTTTATATCCATTATTAGTAGTTTATCATAATCATGTTTTAGGAGGGATTCATCATGAAAAAGGTTCTTGCTTTTATTGTAGCAACCGTAATAGTGATATTATTATTCGGCTGTTCAAAATCAAAAAGTGATAATACAGATCAATATATTGCATCCGGCATGGAATCCACACAAATTTCGCCCACGTCAAATTCGGAACCAATCATTAAAGATGACAAAGGAAATGCTATTGGCACTGATGCAAAAGTTGAACAAAAAAAGATAACTTGGAACGAAACTACATTTAATGCCTCTGATTCAGAAGGTTATACATATGAAATTAAAGTAAAAGCTAGTCCATGGATACTTTATTCAAATACAAAAATAATCACCGAAGCGTGGGATGAAATCACAAAGAATCACAGTTTACCTGAGTTAAGTGACTGGAATCTTAAGAAAGGATCAAAAGGATACTATAGTTCCCTTAACGCTGTTAAGGATGGTGCTACTTCTTTTCGTAGGACAGATAGTGGGTTTAATTACAGCATGTTTGATATGTATTATTGCGTTGGATCATTATCAATTATTAACACAACGCAAGGATGGGATATAGACAGCAGAAATCCTCGTTCTTTTACATTTGCGCTTTGCCCATTTAAATGCGACGATGTTACCTATGACAAGAAAAATGGAGAGGACTATGTATCAACGATAGGTCGGGTTTTTTATAATAACTCACAAACTGACAAGATCCTTGGCGTTCGATTTTCTCCAAGCATGACAAAAAATCAATGGGGCTCTGTTCCGTTTGTCATTATGGCTCCAGAATCAAAGTCCCCGAGTGAACCGAATGGATTCTATGAGCTTTTAAAGAATAAAGGTTGTTTGGTATTGGAATCCGTTAATTCTATCTCATTTGAAAAAATAAATAAAATAGATGAAAAAAATATAGGGTTTTATCCCGGAATTATTGGTGAAAGCGGAGAATACGAATCAGCTCCTTGATCAATAAAAACGAACAGAAAGGAAATGCTTTATGACTTGGATAATTATTCTTTTTATTGTAGCTGTAATTGGAATCGGAATTGCCGTAGGAGTATCAAATGCAAAGAAAACAGATCAAATGGCAAGAGAAGGGAGGATAATACAAAGACAGATGACCTTTTGGGAGAGTGCAGAATATTTCACCACAACCGCTACATATGAACAAGTCAAAGCGGTTGTAAAGAATAACCACTTTTCAGACAGTTACGTAGACATTTACTACAATGTTGAAGGGAAACAAGCAATCGTATTCAAATCCAATCACTCTTGGAACGCAGAACTTGATTGCTTGGAAACACAAGGTGACAAAAACAAATTCAAGCTCTATTTTCCTGTTTGGAAAACTCATAGAGGAATGCCGTATGATGTAAACTCGATGAATGCACTGGTTACCTCAATTGAGAAGATTTTTTTAAATCTCGATCCATCGACCATCGTTGAAAACAGGAGGATGGAAGTCAGCACAAAAACAAAATTCTTTTAATCAGGAGGTCACTTATGAATCCTACATTAACTATCATTCTTATCTCAATCGGTTTGATAGCGGTTATCTTTTTGATAAGATACCTTGTCAATTTAGGCGCAAATAAAGCAAGAGATGCTTTCCGCAATTCTAGGGCAAGATCAGATGAGCAAAAAAATCCTCCAATGCAGGAGAATCTTGCCGATCGTTACAAAAACAGGTAATAAAGTATATTATTATGGGGCTGCCACATCAAATTGATGTGGCAGCCCCATAAACATCCCCTCTTTTTTACAGTATGTTAACGGTCTAAACAATCAGCACTTGACAAATACCCTATGGGGGTATATAATAAGCAAAGAGATACCCCGAGGGGGTATATGATCGAACTTAAGACTGAAGATTGAAAAATGAAGAATGGTGGTTTTCTCCCTTTGGTCGATCAATGATACAATCCCTCAGTCGCCATCAGGCGACAGCTCCCTTTACCAAAGGGAGCCCTATGGGAATCCTGCGGATTCCGATTTATGATTGATGAATACACCATTTGGTAAAACGAAAAATAACGGAGGGTATTTTATGCCGTGTGAACATTGCTTATCACAGAAGAAAACCGAACGGTCGGAAGACGAAAAGAAAAAGCTGATCAACCGCCTGTCGCGCATCGAGGGGCAGATCCGCGGGATCCGTAATCTGGTGGAGAACGACGCCTACTGTGTAGATATCCTCACCCAGAGCGCCGCGGCGAAGAACGCCTTTGCTGCCTTCAACCGCGAGCTGCTGCGCCGCCATATCGAGGGATGCGTCGTGCGCGATATCAAAAACGATGAGGCGGATATCGACGAGCTGATGGACATCATCGGCAAGCTGATGAAGTGATCAACAGGCTCTCTTTCCTAAGGGAGCATTTACCTGACGCTTGCGTCACGGTGAATGAGGGTTGAAAAAATATGGTAAGATACCCTTTACCTTTCATCTTACCATACGTGACAACCCTCCGCCCCTGTGGGGCACCTCCCTTAGAAAAGGGAGGCAAATAAGGGAGGATTTATATGGAACGCTATGATGTAGGCGGGATGAGCTGTGCAGCTTGCTCCTCGCGGGTCGAGAAGGCGGTCGGAAATGTGGACGGCGTGACGTCCTGTTCCGTCAGTCTGCTGACCAACTCGATGGTCGTCGAGGGCAGCGCGAGCGCTGACGAGATCATCCACGCTGTGGAAAAAGCAGGCTATACCGCTAAATCACAAAACGCCGCGGCACAACAAAATAATAAAATCAAGATCGAAAAGCCGAACGAAGTCAAGCCGCTGTTGCAACGCTTTGTGATCTCGCTGATCCTGCTGCTCGTGCTGATGTACTTCTCGATGGGGCACGTGATGTGGCACTTCCCCCTGCCGCCGTTCTTTAGCGGCAATCCCATCGCGATCGCTCTGGTGCAAATGATCCTCAGCGCCGCGGTGATGATCATCAACAAACGATTTTTCGTCAGCGGTTTCAAGGGAATCATCCACCGTGCGCCGAACATGGATACGCTGGTGTCCCTCGGCTCGGCGGCGAGCTTCATCTGGAGCGTCTACGAATTATTCATGATGACGGTAACAGAGGGTGAAAAACAGGCAAGCCTGCTGCATGGGCTGTACTTTGAATCTGCCGCCATGATACTGGTGCTCATCACACTGGGCAAGATACTCGAAGCACACAGCAAGGGCAAAACCACCGATGCGCTTCAATCGCTGATGGATCTTTCTCCGAAAACCGCCGTTGTGGAACGCGACGGCGAGGAAAAGGAAGTCCCGATCGAGGCGGTGAACAGCGGCGATATCTTCATCCTGCGCCCGGGGATGAGCGTACCGGTGGACGGCGTGGTCATTGAGGGTGAGAGCACCCTCGATGAAAGCATGCTCACGGGTGAGAGCCTGCCGGTCGATAAGACTGTGGACACGCAGGTCACCTCCGCGACCATCAATCAAAACGGTTATCTCAAATGTCGCGCCACCCGCGTGGGCGAGGACACGACCCTGAGCCAGATCATCCGCACCGTCTATGAGGCGTCCGCCACCAAAGCGCCGATCGCGCGCATTGCCGACAAGGTATCGGGCGTATTCGTGCCGGTCGTCATCGGGATCGCGCTGGTCACCTTTATCATCTGGCTGATCACCGGCGCTCCGTTCGCCTACGCGCTTGAGCGAGGGATCTCGGTGCTCGTGATCTCCTGTCCCTGCGCCCTAGGTCTGGCAACACCCGTGTCGATCATGGTCGGTAACGGCGTGGGCGCCAAGGCGGGCATCCTGTTCAAAAATGCCGAAGCGCTGGAAACAGCAGGCAAAACGCAGATCGTCGCACTCGACAAAACCGGCACCATCACCAAGGGCACGCCCGAGGTCACCGACCTCGTACCCGCCGACGGTGTAACGAAAACCGAACTATTACAAATCGCGTACAGCATCGAAAAGCGCAGCGCCCATCCGCTGGCGGAAGCGATCACCGCCTACGCGGAGGAACAGAACACCGCTTCCCTGCCCTGTGACGACTTCCAAAACCTGTCGGGTCATGGGCTGAGCGGCACGATCGGAGGCGAGCAGGTATATGCGGGCTCCCTGCGGTTTGTTCTATCAAAAATCAGCGTCAATGAGGATAGGAAAAGAAAAACCAACGCGTTGGCAAGCGCACTTGCCAATGAAGGCAAAACACCGATGCTGTTCGCGAAAGGCAGCAGGCTCTTGGGCATGATCGCGGCGGCAGACACCGTCAAGGATGACAGCAAGACTGCCGTCAAGGAGCTGTCCGAGCTGGGCATCCGTGTTGTGATGATCACCGGCGACAATGAGAAAACCGCCGCGGCGATCGGCAACAGCGTGGGTGTGGATCGCGTCTATGCGGGCGTTCTTCCCTCGGGAAAGAGTGATATCATCACTGAGCTCAAACGCTACGGCAAGACCGCGATGGCGGGCGACGGCATCAACGACGCACCCGCGCTGACCGCCGCGGACACCGGCGTCGCTATCGGATCGGGCTCGGATATCGCCATCGACTCCGCTGACGTGGTGCTGGTCGGCTCACGCCTGAGCGACCTGACGGCGGCAGTCCGCCTGTCGCGCCGGACCCTGCGCAACATCCACCAGAACCTGTTCTGGGCGTTCATCTATAACATCATCGGCATCCCGCTGGCGGCGGGATTATGGATCCCGATCTTCGGTATCGCGCTGAATCCGATGTTCGGCGCGGCGGCAATGAGCCTGAGCAGCTTTTGTGTCGTCAGCAACGCCCTGCGGCTGAACCTGTTTGACCCGCATAAGCACAAAAAGAGTCAAAAAACGGCTGTAGAACTGCCTACAACCGTCGAAAATACCAACAGTAAAGGAGAACCCAAAACCATGAAAACCGTAATCAATGTAGAGGGCATGATGTGCCCGATGTGCGAAAAGCACGTAAAAGAAGCCATCGAAAAGAATCTGAATGTCGAGAGCGTCACCGCCTCTCATGAAGCGAAAAAGGTCGAGATCATCTCCGCCGAGCCGATCGACTACGACAAAGCGGCGGCGGCGATCACCGACGCAGGCTACACGCCGAAGGGCATCGTCACCGACTGAAAACTGAATACTGAAAACTGAAGAATGAAGAATAAATGTATCTCCCTTCGGTCGATCAATGGATACAATTCATCCGAGCACGCTTTATGCGAGCCCACCTTCCTTTCCCAAAGGAAGGCTTTTGCTACAGAAAGAACGCAGTCGGTCTTGATGCCGACTGCGTTCTTTCTATTAATTAGTTACGGGCGATAGCCGTCGTCATCGGGCTTTTTGACAAAGTGATGGACGATGAACAGCATGATAACGCCGCCGATAGCGTTGCCCACCCATGTGATGGTCGAGTTCATGCCGAGCCCGCTGGTTTTGGCAAACCAATATTGCAGGGCGACCACGATCCCCAACACCACCAGCGTGATCAAAAGGGAGATCAGCCATTCCTTAGCCTTGTTGCGGCGGGGCTTTTGCGCGGACTGCTGCTTTGTATCTGCCGCTTTTGGCGGTTGTTGCTTGTTTTGATTCTGACTCATTCTGCACCTTCATAATAGGGTGGGCGGCGCCCACACCCAGTGGTATCGGGAGAAGCGAGCCCCTCCCCTACAAGAATTGTTTTTACTACTATAACACAAAGGTTTGGAGAAATCAACCATTAACTGATCAGGTGTTGAACATCGAGAACATTCTGCCGAAGCGCTCGAACATCGCTTCATGTCCCGCGACATAGCTGCCCGGGTACCAGTACGCGAACACCAGACCCATGTTGATGAACACGCAGGCGAACATCGCGATCAAAAGCAGATGTTCATAGATGCGCTTTGCGTCCTTGCCCTTGAGGTGACGGTAGAAGAGGAACATCACGAGGAACGCGCAGGTCAGCATCTCCCACGCAAAGTCCATCATGTAACGCGTGCCGTAGCCGGATTCCCAGATCGACGCGATGATAATGAACGGTGCGACGAACGCCACCGCGCTGAACAGGATCGCGGTGCGGGTGCGCTTCTCTTTGTCGACATATTTGAGTGCGAACGGTGCGCCGAAGAGGAAGAACATCGGGAGCGCGCGGTACAATAACCCCGCGCCGTTGTTGGTCGCTTCAAAGTAGTAGCCGTTCACGCCGAGGGTCGACAGGGTCGACTTCACATAGGGGAATTCGCCGGTGAAGGACGGAGGCGCCAGGAGATAATCGAAGAAGCCGATCGCTGAGAGCTGGGTATGGAACTCGGTGTGGGTGAAGTCGTTGATGGTCAGTGAATACGCGATACCGAAATCCGTGAACGAGCCGAAACGCGCGTGGTTATAGAGCATCTGCGCACCGCCGATCACAACAAAGGGGATCAGCGCCGCACACAGGTATTTGACATAGGCGGAGCGTTCGCTCTTGGCACGACGGAGCTTCATCACGCCCGCAATGATGAACACCACCGCGACCACACACCAGATGGCGGTCGTGGGACGGCAGGTCACGGCGATCGCAAGGAAGAGCGAGGACAGTGCCGCATAAAGCGGCTTGATCGGTTCTTTATCGCTGCCGATCACGTTGGAGGTCACGAGGAAATACGCGCCCATCACGGTGAAGCAGAAGCCGGATGACTGGGCGATCTCGTAGAAGTTCGCCATCACCGTACAGTACCAGACGCCGCAGGAGGCGTAGATCATCACGAGCGCCGCCGTATACATCGACAGCGGGAGTTCCTTGAACAGCCGTTTCATCAGCTGATAGAACGTCATACCGAGGAAGATCAGCGCCAGTGTGTTGAACAACAGCACACCCGGCAGGCTTGCCAGGTAGCGCCCTGTGATCAGGTGATACGGCAGGTACAGCAGGATCACGGGCCCTACACCGTAGTAGGAATAATACTTGCCGTCATACAGGACATGGTCCCACTTGGCGTTGACGCCCTGCTCAACACGCGCCGACCAGTCGTAGGGGTTCTCCATGCTCAACAGATCGGAGCCGGGCTTGTCCTTTAATTCGACCTGTCCCGACTCGAACGCGTCGACCAGCTCCTTGGTGATCTGGTTGCCGGTAGGGTCGTTGAAATCCGTCTTGGGATGCAATCCGACGGAGGATAACAGCAGGGAGAGCGCCACCATCACGATCACGATGATCGCGGTGACGGCTTTGACGGTCTTAAATCGGGCAGAGAGCGGCTTGCGGAAGTTGACGCTGCGCTTGAACGCCCATACGAACATCACACCGAGCAGGATCAGCGCGAACCGCAGATAGGAAAAATGTGAGGGATAATCCGCGTTGAGGGTGATGTCGCTGATGGTCACGGTATTGTTCTTCAACTCGGTCAGGTTGATCCTGAGCTTGCTGACCTTGCCCGAAAAATCGCATACGATGGTCTTTGTCTGCTTGATATCGTTGAACACCGAACCCGTGACCAGCCCTGTCCTCAGATAATAAGAAGCGTTGGTCTCGTCAGCGAAATCGACGGAGTAATCGGTCTTGTAGGCGGTGCCTTTGAGGTCGAGCCGGATGGTTCCGATCTTTTGGTCGAGATTCTCAAACTCGATCGTCGCCTGCTCACCGTTCGTCACATAGGTGTTACCGTTTTGCGTAACATTGGTGAGCGTTGCCGCGCTCATATCAAGGGGCGTTTCATCATAGCCGCCCTTCCACAAATGATAGCTGTTGAAATTGAAACAAACCGCTTCGAGCAACAGGATCACCAGGATCGCGTTGGCGGTATATTTCACAAAGGATCTGATACCGTCGTTCTTGAACTGTCGGGCAAAGATCGACAGCCCGAAGCTCGCCGCCGTCAATACGGCTACACCGATCCCGAGCGAGCGCAGATACGGCGCGGCGATGGCGGATATCAGCGAGAGCGCCACCGCCAAAGAGCAGGATACCAGACGCGTGATCTTGGTGTACCGGCGCTCTTTGATGATACTCGACACGGCAAATACCGTGAGCGCGATCAGCGCGAGGATAAAAAGAATCTTCATGTTGTCCTCCTATATCAAGTGAAATCAAAGCATAGTGATTCGTCTTTGGAAACCGATCATCAAAAAAATCCAAATCAAGTATACCATATTCCGAAACAATATGCTATAATAATTTTATATTATTGACCCGAAATTCTACGGCACGCCCTTGTGCCTTATATGTCAACGTTCAAGGAGGTTCCCATGAAGCCGAATATCACTACGATCCCGATCACCGAACTGTTCACTCAGACCGACGGCTGTCCCATCTGCCGCATGCATCGCATGCTTGAGGAGCAGTATGTGGAATACATCACGGGAGCCGCGATGATGGCGCCCGATGTGCGCGTCAAGACCAATCAGGTGGGCTTTTGTCACCGTCATTTCTCAATGATGGTCAACAACGGCCCGCGCCTGTCGAATGCGCTGCTGCTCCAGACCCACATCGATGAACTGCGCAAAAAGGTGTTTCCGAAAAAGAACACGGATACCCCCGACAAAAAGATGATCGCCGCGATCCGCGAGAACGACCGCACCTGCTATGTGTGCGACCGCATCGAGCACGATATCCTGCATCTGCTCGCGACCGTCTATGTGCAGTACGGCTCCGATCCCGCGTTCCGCAAGCAATATCAGGAGCAGGAATTCATCTGTCTGGATCACTATGCCCTCGTGATGGGCAACGCCAACAAAAAGGCGATGGATAAAAGCACATTCAAGGACTTTTGTGAAACGACCAACAAACTATCAAAGGGCTATATGGATACGCTGTATGACGATGTGACGCACTTTGCGAGCATGTTCGACTACCGCAATCAGGGCGGCGATTACAAAAACAGCAAGGACGCCATCGAGCGCTCCGTGCGCTTTTTGACGTCCTATCCCGTGGATGAGAATTTGAAGTAATGGTTTTGAAATAACTATTACGATATTGATGTTCATGCATAAAAAATAACCGCCCCTGCCCGGGCAGTTATTTTAGAAAAATCACCTTGGGCTAACCGTCTATCGGATAGCTCCTTGTATTTATATTATAGCATAGCGTTGCTGATTGTCAAGTATTCCGAATCAAAAATGCTTATAGAGCTTCAATACTTCACCGTCGATGATTCCGAGTGAGAGGAAGGCACCTTGCCTGTCTTTCACACGGAATATTTTTTTGTCCTCGGCACGGCCGCGCAGCGGGGTGCGGACGATATCCAGCGGATTGCCGTTGACAAAACGGTGCGCCTGTTTATCGCTGACCACGACTTCGTCATAGGTCATGAAAATGCTTTCGACGCTGTGTAAAAAAGAGGTGTCGTCGCTGTCGATCCTCTGGCGCAGTTCATCGAGCGTCATGCACTCGTCGAGCGGATAACCGCACGCCTCATACCGCACCAGATCCGTCATTACGCCGACTGTGCCGAGCGCATGCGCCAGATCGTCGATGATCGTGCGGATATAGGTACCGTTGGAGCAGTAGATATCAAGGGTGCCGCTCTGTGTGCTCTCGTCAAAGGACAAAAGCTCCAGCGAATAGATAGTTACCCTGCGCGGACGTCGCTCGACCTCTTTTCCCTCACGAGCGTACTGATAGAGCCGCTTGCCGCCAACGCTGACGGCGGAATACATGGGCGGGAGCTGTTCGATCTCCCCCCTAAAACACCGCAGTGTTTTTTCTATTTCATCCGCTGTTACGTTAGCCGGTTTTTGCTCTAAGACCTCGCCCCAGATATCCAAGGTATCGGTCGCAATCCCGAAGCGGAAATCCGCGCGGTATTTTTTATCGTGACAGGGGATGATATCCTGCGCCTTGGTCGCCGTGCCGAGCAATACGGGCAAAACGCCGGTCGCATTCGGATCGAGTGTGCCGGTATGGCCGACCTTTTTCTGCCCCGTCAGCTTGCGCACGACGGCGACGACGTCAAAGGAGGTGAAATCCTTTTCCTTACGTATCAGGATGACGCCGTTCATTGCAGGAACGCCTCTGCCGCGTCGACCAACGTCTTCTTCACGGTGCCGAGATCGCCCTTGATCGAGCATCCGGACGCCGCAGGATGACCGCCGCCGCCGAACTGTCGGCAAAACTCAGCCGCGTTGATACCGTCGTTGGTGCGTACGGAGACCTTGAACACGCCGCCCGGCTTTTCACGCATGGTGATGCCGATCTTTACGCCCTGGATACGGCGCGGGATGTTCGCCAGCCCTTCCATCTCATCATCGCCCGATTTGAGCGCCTCGCACATCGCGAGGGTGGTGTAGATGAGTGCGCACTGACCCGAAGCATGGAACTCCATGGTCTTGTAGACCAAGCGCTCCATTCTGAGCTTGGCACGGGTCTTGATCACGAAGTTGATGCTGTTGATCTCCTGCCAGTTACAGTAGGGCATCGTTTCAGCCGCGATCCTGTGGGTACGCGGGGTGGTGTTGGTGTAGACAAAGCAGCCGGTGTCGGTCGACACGCCGGTGTAGATGCCCGCCGCGATATCCTCGTCAATTTCGACATGGAGCAGTTCGAGCAACTCCCAGATAATCTCGGCAGCAGCAGCCGCGGTATCGTCTACATATTTATAATCGGCATCCAGGCTGTTGGTACCGTGGTGATCGATACAAAGATCGATATGATCCACACCCTCCATCACGCTCTCGCCGAGCAGCGCGGGCGCGGCAACGTCCACGCTGACGATGTATGCGGGGGTGAAATCCTGCTCCTCGTAGTTCTTCACCAGATAGGTGAACTTGGAGGGCAGCTTGCCGTCCACAGCCACGTTGGCGCGCTTGCCGAGCTTGCGCAGTGCAAACGCCAGCGCATAGCCGCAGCCGAGGCAATCGCCGTCGGGATAGCTGTGGGTCAGGATTTTAAAATCGTCGTGCTCCGAAAGAAGCGAAGCGACCTCACTGAGCGTTATCTGTTTCATCAGGTTCCTCCTCGTCCTTCGGAATATCCAGACTGTTCAGGATCCGCGAGATTTCGGCGCTGTATTCGATGGAATCGGTAGGGGTGAAGATCAGCTCGGGAACATGGCGCAGACGGAGACGGTGTCCCAGTTCTCTGCGGATATATCCCGCGGCGCTTTTGAGCCCTTTGACAGCCGCCTTCGCGCGGTCGAGCCCCTCCAAAGCGCTGACATACACCGTGCAGTAACTAAGGTCGTTGGTCACCTCGACACGCACGATGGACAGAAAGCATGAATTCACCCTCGGATCTTTGAGCTCGCGAAAGATCGCCGTCAGCTCGCGCTTCACATCCTCGGTGATCCTGTCTATTCTATGATTAGCCATAATGTTTTCCTCTATATCGTTGCAAAGCCTCCCTTTCCTAAGGTGAGATTCTGTCCAAATCTGCGATTTGGAAAACAGATTCCATACACCGGAGAGGTGGCACGAAGTGCCGGAAGGAACGATCTACTACAGAAAAAAGTGATCGGTAATACATCGTATCAACCCCCAGTCAGCATGACGCAAGCGTCAGCTGACAGCCCCCTTAGGAAAGGGGGCCTTTGCACCTATTTATAATAAACAATCTATATTAGTCCTCACGATATTCTTCGATAGTGAATACCTCGAAGATATCGCCTTCCTTGATATCGTTGTATTTCTCCAAACCGATACCGCACTCGTAGCCCTCAGCGACTTCCTTGACGCTGTCCTTGAAACGCTGGAGAGAACCGATGGTATCGTCGGCGATGATGATGCCGTCGCGGACAACGCGAACACCTGCGCCGCGCTGGATCTTACCGCTCTTGACATAACAGCCGCCGATGTTGCCGATCGACTTGATGCGGATGACGTTGCGCACCTCTGCGGTACCGAGGATGACCTCTCTGGTCTTGGGAGCGAGCATACCCTTCATCGCGCTCTCGATCTCCTCGATGCAGTCGTAGATGACGCGATACATGCGCATATCCACGCCGTCACGCTCGGCGTTTGCCTGAGCGGTCGCGTCGGGACGCACATTAAAGCCGACGATGATGGCGTTGGAGGCGTTCGCGAGCATGACATCGCTCTCGTTGACAGCGCCGACAGCGCCGTGGATGATGTTGACACGGACTTCCTCGTTGGAGAGTTTTTCGAGACTCTGGCGAACCGCCTCAACGGAGCCCTGAACGTCAGCCTTGACGATGATCTTGAGCTCCTTGACCTCGCCGAGCTTCATCTGGTCGAAGAGGTTGTCGAGCGTGACCTTGGTGCGGGCGTTGAACTCGGCTTCCTTCTTCTCATGCTTACGCTGCTCGACCAGCTCGCGCGCCAGACGCTCGTCGGTGACGGCGTTGAAGGTATCGCCGCCGGTGGGAACATCGTCCAGACCGGTGATCTCGACCGGGATCGAGGGACCCGCTTCCTTGACGCGTCTGCCCTTATCATCGGTCATCGCGCGCACATGGCCGACCGCCATGCCGGCTACGACAATGTCGCCGGTGCGGAGCGTACCGTTCTGTACGAGGATGGACGCCACGGGACCTCTGCCCTTATCCAGACGCGCCTCGATGACAGTACCCTTCGCGGCACGGTCGGGGTTGGCTTTGAGTTCCTTCATATCGGCTACCAACAGCACCATCTCAAGCAGATCGTCGATGCCCATACCGGTCTTGGCGGATACGGGTACGCAGGGCGTGTCGCCGCCCCACTCCTCGGGGATCAGCTCATACTCGGTGAGCTGCTGCTTGACCTGCTCGGGATTGGCGCCCGGCTTATCCATTTTATTGATCGCGACGATGACGGACACGCCCGCCGCCTTCGCGTGGTTGATCGCTTCTACCGTCTGCGGCATGATACCGTCGTCAGCGGCAACAACCAGTATGGCGATATCGGTGACCTGTGCGCCACGTGCTCGCATGGTGGTGAACGCCTCATGACCCGGGGTATCGAGGAAGGTGATGTCGCGGTCGTTGATATTGACGCGATACGCACCGATGTGCTGGGTGATACCGCCCGCCTCGGTGTCGGTAACATGCGCGTGGCGGATGTAGTCAAGCAGAGAGGTCTTACCGTGGTCGACGTGACCCATGACAACGACGACCGGAGCGCGGTCGACCAGATTGTCATCGGTATCCTCGCTGTCGTCGATGATACGCTCTTCGATGGTGACGACGACTTCCTTCTCGACCCTTGCGTGGAACTCCATCGCGATCAGGGAGGCGGTGTCGAAGTCGACGACATCGTTGGCGGTGACCATCGTGCCCATGAGGAAGGCTTTTTTGACGACCTCGGCGACCGTCGCCTTGAGGCGCAGCGCCAGATCGCCGACAGAGATCTCGTCGGGGATCAGAACGGTCATCTTCTTTGCCTTACGCTCCTTCTCAATACGCGCCATACGCTCACGCTCGGTCTCACGCTTGGCGGAGCGACGGTTGCGCTGCTTGGAGCGCTGGTTGATCTTCTGCTTCTTGGATGTCATATTGTTCTCGTTCTTGACCTTGTCGAGAGCGAGATCATCATATTTCTGGTTATAGCGGTCGACATTGACCTCGGCAGCGCCGGTGTCGACGATACGGCCGGTGCCGCGCTTAGACTTGATCTCGGATTTCAGGTCGATATCCGCGGTTCTGTCTACCTTTTCCTTCTTGGGCTGGGTGGGCGCTGTCTGCGCTTTACCGCTCTTCTTCGCGGAGTCGGGGCGCAGCTGATCCTTCGCCTCTTCACGGCGCTTCTTCTCCTCAGCCTTGCGCTTGGCAGCCTCTTCCTCCTTCTGCTTGATTGCCTGATCGCGTACCGCAAAATACGGAGCAAGATCGCTGACCGCGTTCTTCTGTGTAAAGTAATCGAAGATGAAATTGAGCTCCTCTTCATTCAGGGTCGTCATTGCCTTTTTATCGACGCCGAGCTTTTCTTTGAGCACGGATACAACCTCTTTGGTCGTGACGTCAAGGTCAGTGGCCACCTCTTTGACTTTATATTTAATCATAATAGCCATGGTAATTCCTCCTTAGTTTGTGAGATCGATCATCTTTTTGGCAAAGCCGGGATCCGTCGTACAGACGATACCGCAGTGCTTGCCGAGCGCGAAACTCAGCTCCTCTTTACCGTGCGGGATCCTTTTTGCGGTGACATGATTTGCGTCAGCCGCTCTCAAAACGCCTTTTAAGCTGTTTTCGGATACATCCGCGGCGTAAAGCACGAGCTGCGCTTTTCCCTCATTGACCGCCTTGGTGACGGTCTCAGCGCCGGAGAGCAACATGCCCGCCCGCTTACATATGCCGAGAAAATTCAGTAATCTGTCGTTATTCACCGATTTCTCTCCTCATGGTATCGTAGATCTCAGGCTCGATCCTGGTCGAAAAGGCGCGCTCGAGGCGCTTTGCCTTTTCCGCCTTGTTCAGACATGCGACATTTTTACATATATACGCGCCGCGACCGGGTTTTTTGCCCGTGAAATCCACGGAAATCTCGCCTTCCTTGTTGCGGACGATGCGAACCAGCGTACGCTTATCCTTCATCTCTCCGCAGCCGATACATTTTCTAAGCGGTATTTTTCGCTCAGCCATAAAGATTCTCCTCTTACTGAGTGACATTTCTTTCAGCGGAAGGAGCCTGCCCCTCCCCTACGATCTGTTGCTCAGCCTATCATTCGGTTTCCTTGTCGTCTTCTTTTTCGTCTTCTGTATCCTCGCCCCAGAAACCGGACTCGGGACGAATATCGATCTTATAACCGGTCAGCTTTGCCGCCAGTCTGACGTTCTGACCCTTGTTGCCGATCGCCAGTGAGAGCTGACCGTCGGGAACGGTCGCCTTGCACGCCTTGGTGCCGTCCTCGGCGAGCTCGACCTTGACGACGTTCGCGGGAGACAGCGCCGCTGCGATGAACTCGGCGGGATCGTCGCTGTAGGGGACGATATCGATCTTCTCACCGCACAGCTCGTCGACGATGGTGTTGACGCGCGCGCCGCGTGTACCGATGCAGGCGCCGACCGCGTCGATCTCGCTGTCCTCGGAGAAGACCGCCATCTTGGTGCGGGAGCCTGCCTCGCGGGAGATCGACTTGATCTCGACGGTGCCGTCATAGATCTCGGGGATCTCTTTTTCAAACAATCTCTTGACAAAATCGGGATGGGTACGCGAGATGATCGCGCGCGGACCGCGTTCGGTCTCTTTGACGCCGGCGACATACACCTTGACGGTGCCGCCCTCATAGAGGTCGTCGCCCTCGATCTGCTCGGACTTGGGCAGCACGGTGACCGCATTGCCGAATTTCAGCGTAGCGTTGCCGGTGACCGGGTCGACGCGCTCTACGGTCGCGGTCGCGATCTCCTGCGCCTTTGACTGGAACTCGACGAGCATCTGATCCTTCTCGCCGTCGCGGATGCCCTGACGGATGACGGAGCGCGCGGTCTGTACCGCGATACGTCCGAACTGCTTGGGCTCGAGCGGGATGCCGATTTCCTTGCCGACTGCGGCACGCTTGGAGATGAGCTTTGCGTCCTCCAAGGAGATTTCGTAGTTTTCGTCCTCTACCTCTTCGACGACTGTTTTGAGCAGCTTGACGGAGAAGGTGTTTTTATCCGCGTCCATCTTGATCTCTACATTCTCGTTACCGCCGTAGAGGTTTCTGCAGGCGGTGATGATCGCCTTTTTGATCTGAGTGATCATATACTCAGCGGGGATTCCTTTCTCTTTTTCGAGGAGCCGCAGCGCCTCAAAGAGCTCTTTATTGCTTGCCATTTTTCCAAACCAGACCTTTCTATATAAAATGAATATTGAAACCTTGTGAGCCTCCCTTTTCTAAGGGAGGTGCCCCAATAGGAGCGGAGGGTTGTCGCGTATGATAAGATGTCATATTGCAAAGCTCTCCTGATTCAACCCTCAGTCGCTTTGCGACAGCTCCCTTAGGAAAGGGAGCCTATTTTTAGTCAAAGTCGTCGAGCTTGATGTAAGCCGCGTCCTTCTTGCTGATGGTCACGGTGTTCTCGCCGCTGTGGTCGGTGATGGTCACCATCCCGTCCTCGTAAGCAGTCAGAACGCCTTTGAATTCTTTGCCGATGCCGTCGAGCGGTCGGATCATCTTGACCATGATATCCGCGCCGATGAACTGTTCAAAATGCTCGGGGCGGATCAGCTCACGCTCGATACCGGGGGAGCTGACCTCGAGGATATACTCGCCCGCGATGGGATCGGCTTCATCAAGCGGAGCGTCCAGCGCGCGGGACATATTCTCACAGTCGTTGATATCCACGCCGCCGTCCTTATCGATGAACACCCGCAAAAACCACTGCGAGCCCTCTTTGAGGTACCGCACATCCCAGATGCGCAGTCCTAAGCTCTCCGCGATCGGAGCGGCGATCTCTTCTACAACGGACACCGTATTCTTTCCTTTACTGTTCGCCAAAAAATCCCTCCCGTTTGTTATCAGCGCTCGCATTGCTCGGGTTTTTTACAATCCCTCAGCTTCGCTTTGCTCAGCAGCTCTCCGGTGTATGGGTGTTGTATCCCAAATCATAGATTTGGACAGCACCTCACCTTTACCAAAGGGAGCCTATAACAATAACAAAGAGCGGGTCCGTCAAGACCCACTCTTTACGATAACATATCTTACTGTAGCTTATTTTACCACTTATCCTAATTATTGTCAAGTAAATGGTCACCAAATAATCATAACCATTCAAAGCAGTTTTTACTCATTTTGATTATTTTTCAAAAAAGTATTGACAAATCGGATGCAATGGCATATAATACAACCATCCTACTTGTTAGGTAGGTTGTAAATAACCGTTCGAGGTGATATAATCCATGTATACCAGCGGCTTTCGATGTTGATAGCTCGGATCAGTCAATGAGATCATTGATTCACGGGAGGAGCAAGCCCCTCCCCTACAATAAGGCTTTACAAACAAAAATTGATACTATATAATAAGGAGAACCATTATGGCTAACATTTATACATCCGCCGATCAGCTGATCGGCAAGACCCCCCTGCTCGAACTGAGCAATATCGAAAAGAAACTCAACCTGGGCGCAAAGCTTCTTGCCAAGCTCGAATACTTCAACCCCGCAGGCTCCGTCAAGGATCGTATCGCCAAGGCGATGCTGGATGACGCGGAGGAAAAGGGTCTGCTCAAAGAGGGCTCCGTCATCATCGAGCCGACCTCCGGCAACACCGGTATCGGTCTGGCGGCTGTCGCGGCGGCACGCGGCTACCGCATCATCATCGTGATGCCCGAGACCATGAGCGTAGAGCGCAGACAGCTGATGAAGGCGTACGGCGCCGAGCTGGTGCTCACCGACGGCACCAAGGGCATGAAAGGCGCGATTGCCAAGGCGGATGAGCTCGCGCAAGAGATCGAGGGCGCGTTCATCCCCGGTCAGTTCGTCAATCCCGCCAACCCCGCCGCGCACATTGCGACCACGGGTCCCGAGATCTATGAGGACACCGACGGCAAGGTCGATATCTTTGTCGCGGGCGTCGGCACAGGCGGCACCGTGACCGGTGTCGGCGAATATCTGAAAAGTAAAAATCCCGATGTCAAAATCGTAGCTGTGGAACCCGCTTCCTCCCCCGTGCTCAGCAAGGGCACCGCGGGCGCGCATAAGATCCAGGGTATCGGCGCGGGCTTTGTGCCCGATGTGCTGAACACCAAGGTCTATGACGAGGTCATTGCCGTCGAGAACGACGACGCCTTTGCCGCGGGTAAGCTCATCGGCAAGAATGAGGGCGTGTTGGTCGGCATCTCCTCCGGCGCGGCGGCATTCGCGGCGATCGAACTGGCGAAACGTCCCGAAAACGCAGGCAAGAACATTGTTGTTCTGCTGCCGGATACGGGCGACCGCTATCTTTCCACACCGCTGTTCCAGGACTAAAACGATGACAGAAACGGCTTCGGGTCATTCCGAAGCCGTGTTTTTATAAGGAAGGTATGAATATGAAATCAAAACACTCGGCGCATACCCTGCATATCGTGATCGCCGCGATGTTTGCGGCGATGATCGCGGTGATGACCGCGTTTGTACAAATCAAGACCCCCACCGGCGGCTATGTCCACCTCGGCGACTCGATGATCTATCTGACGGCGAGCTTCCTGCCGATGCCCTATGCGGTGGCGGCGTCGGCGATCGGCGGCGGTATCGCCGATCTGCTGGTCTATCCCGAGACTATCCTCTACACCATCATTATCAAGGCGCTCAACGCAGTGTTCTTCAGTTCCAAGGACAATAAACTGTTGACAAAGCGCAATGCCCTGATGACCATTCCCTCGGGTCTGGTCACGGTGGTCGGCTATTCGATCTCCAAGCTGATCCGTCAGCTTTTGGCTGGCGACAGCTTTCAGAGTTCGTTAGTCAACGCCCTGTGGAAAATGCCGGAGAACGCAATACAGGCTGTCGCCTCGGCGCTGATCTTCATCCTGATCGCCGCCGCGTTCGACAAAGCAGACATCAAAAAGCGTATGCTGAACAGATAGAAAAAGAGCCTCGGATGAGGCTCTTTCAGACTGTAGAAAAACCTATCAAAGCCTTCCTTTGGGAAAGGAAGGTGCCTCCGAAAGGAGGCGGATGAATTGTATAGATTGTTTGAGCGAAGCGAGTCACATTCTTTTACGTTGGTGATTAGAACAAAGGTAAAATCAGGGTTTCTCCCTTCGGTCGGTCAATTGATACAATTCCTCAGTCACCGTTCGGTGACAGCTCCTTTTCCCAAAAGGAGCCTTGGAAATCGGCTACTCATTTTTTATTCTATACTTTTTCGACAAACTGAAAGAGCCTCGGATGAGGCTCTTTTTTAGTGACCAGTGGTTAGTGGTCAGTTGATACTTTACGATCCGTTTGCAATTACTAATCACTGGTCACTGATCACTAACCACTGATAATCACACCGCCGCCGAGGACGGTGTCGCCGTCGTACAGCACGCACGCCTGTCCCGGGGTGATGGCGCGGATCGGTTCGTCAAAGATCACCGTCACACTGCCGTCCGCATTGGGATATGCCGTGGCGGGCTGCTCCTTTTGGCGGTAACGCGTTTTCGCTTTGCAACGCACAGGTTCGGTCGGCACTTCGCCCGATATCCAGTTGAAGTCATCCACCATTGCCGTCGTGGTGAACAAGTAGCTTTCATCCCCCAGCACCACCGTGTTGTCCTCCGCGTCGATCTTGACCACATAGATCGGCGCGCCGACGCTGATGCCGAGGTGCTTGCGCTGACCGATGGTGTAGTGCGAGATCCCCTTATGCTGTCCGAGCACCTTGCCGTCGACCGTGATGAAATCGCCTGTGGGCATGGCACCGCATTTTTCCTCGATAAAGGCGGCATAGTCGCCGTCGGGGACAAAGCAGATATCCTGACTGTCGGGCTTGTTGGCGTTGACAAAGCCGTGCTCTGCCGCGATACGGCGCACCTCATCCTTGCTCAGTCCGCCGAGGGGGAAGCGGATATGCTTTAACTGCTCCTGCGTGAGCGAATACAGCACATAGCTCTGATCCTTCATAGGATCAAGCGCCTTTTTCAGCAGAAATTTGCCGTCTTGTTCCTCCACGCGGGCATAGTGACCCGTCACAACTAAGTCGCATCCCAGCTCCTGTGCTCTCAGCAGGAGCTTATCGAATTTCATATAGCGGTTGCAGTCGATACAGGGGTTGGGCGTAATACCGCGGCGGTAGCAATCGATGAATTTGCCGATGATCTTCTCCTCAAAATCCTCTGTAAAATTGAACACATAGTACGGGATCCCGAGGCGGTGACATACCGCGCGCGCGTCCTCGACCTCTTTGAGAGAACAGCAGGACTTGGGGTTATCGTCATCCTCTTTGTCAAACAGGCGCATCGTACAGCCGATGCGCTCGCAGTCGCTCATCAACAATGCCGCTACGGAGGAATCCACGCCTCCGCTCATCGCAATCAGTGCTTTCATAGTTCAACCTCAATCAGTATCATATGTGCTTATTATATATGAAAAGAGAAAATGTGTAAAGAGTGAAAAGATATACTTGATTTACCTACCGTGTTTGTAGTATAATAGTAATAATTCCTCATTCCTCATTTCTAATTCCTAATTATCAAAAGGGTGATTTGCATGAAAGTTTCTACCAGAGGACGCTACGCATTGCGCGTGCTGATCGATCTTGCCGAACACAATAACGGCTCCTACATCCCGATGAAGGAGGTTGCCGCGCGACAGGAGCTGTCGCTGAAATACCTCGAGCGCATCCTGCCGACCCTCACCAAGGCGAAGCTGATCGCGGGTGTTCACGGCAAGGGCGGCGGCTACAGGCTGACCCGCTCACCCGAGGAATACTCCGTCGGCGAGGTGCTGCGCCTGACCGAGGGTGACCTCGCGCCCGTTGCGTGCTTAGCCCCCGACGCGGATCCGTGCCCCCGCGCCGCAGAATGTCGCACCCTGAAGATGTGGCAGGATTTTTATGACATGACCAACAAGTATTTTGACGGCATTTCCATCGCCGACCTCGCCCAGACCGAGACCGCGGATAATTATGTGATCTAAAAAAAGCCTTCTCCTTGAGGGGAAGGCTCATCATCAACAACGCCCCTCCGACCGGAAGGGCGTTTTCTGCGTTCTTAGCCTACAGCGGCGGCTCAGGTGGCTCGGTGACCCGCTCTCCGTTATAGGTATAGGTCTTATCCTTTACGGTGATCGTTCCGTTATCATTGAACATGATATCCGTGTTTTCGTCAAACGGAGGACTTTGCTCGTAAAAATCTTCGACCTCACGCCAATCCTTTATGAACTCCAACACTCCAACCGAAAAGCTTTGTGTACTGTCATAGGAATAGACGATCTTGTGGTGCCAATCTGCATTATTGTCATCCGCATACTCGACCACTCTAACATGATGGATCCCGTCCGGCGACGGAATATCGGCGAGGTCACCGAGCTTTTCGAAGGCAAATATATAGTTAGCACCGCTGAAAAACAGACTGAATCCCATCACCAAACTGAACACAAGGAATTCAATGATCATCAGATATGGTGACTTGACATAAAACCACACCGTGATGACCAACACGACCACACATATCAAATAAAGCAGGGATTCCCATGTTGTAGGCAATTTCTCTGTTATTATTGCCAGCAGAAATCTGCCGACAGGCAGGAGCATCATGGATAGGATCAGCAATACCTTTGCCCCCCTGCCGACTGTCTTATCCTTAAAAACCAGCATTGTGATACACATGCCGAGCAGGATAATGTACAGCACATCGGCACAAATCATCCATCCGTCAAACAACACGGTATAGTCGGGGAGGAATACGCGTCGAACGAGATAAAGCAGCGGAAACAATGCCGTCAAAGCAAAGATGATATAAGAGAAGATGTTATTCCGTTTCAGCACTTTCGCATTTTCCATCTTTAATCTACTCCCTTCTCTTGTACGCCGTCCACAGGGTTATCACTCTGACCGCCGCCGAACCACCGATAAAGCCGATCCACAGCTCAGCGATATGGATGGTCTCGTAGTTCGGGATCGGTCGGACGGGATAGAGGATGATCCGCGCGATCAGCCATACGAGGAACATCGCCCCGACCGCCGCCGTGACGACGAGATTGCTCAAAAACACCTTGACCGCCATATTCACCGCGTCGTCGTCCCGCAGGGTGAACCACGCGGAAAGGGCGGTAACGCCCGCCATGACTGCGATCACGGCGAGATCGACCCACATGCCTGTCGAAAACAGATAGCTGCTGTCACCGTCGAATTTGATATAGAGCCCGAACAGCACCAGCATGATCAGTATGACAGTGCGGACGGTACCGTCGACGACGGCGGAGCTGTACGCGCCCTCGACAAACCGCGCGATCAGATACCGCAGGCGCATACGGCTGTCCTCGGGAGGTGTTTCGGGCAGCTCATCCTCCGCCAGCGATTCGGCAAGCTCCTCAAAGGAGCCGATCTCCTCGCTTAGCGCGCTCAGGGAGCTGAGCACCTTTTCGCTTTTTCTCAGCTCCGTCTCCTGCTTTTCGGTCACCTCGGCGACGATGGCGGGGATTCTTTCGGGATTCTCCTGCACCTCTCTGATCTGCGCGATCGAAAAGCCCGACGCGCGCAGAACAGCGATCTGGTCGAGTCGGGTGACGTCGTCATCGGAGAAGTCGAAGGAACGCCTGCCTGTATAGTTTTCGGTTTTATCGGGCGCGAGCAGTCCGTTTTCTATATACAACCGTATCGCTCGGTCGGACAGCCCCGTGCGCTCACATACCGTTTTGATTTTCATAAAATCACCTGATTTCTCCCTTATATTACACTTTGACGCAGGGTAAAAGTCAAGTGCTTTTCAAAAATATACGCTGATAGATGCAAAAACTGCCCCAATCATCGGAGTAGATGATCTGCTTCACGGTAAGCGGCGTTTATCGGAAGGGCTTCGGGAGGGGCAAGCCCCTCCCCTACAAACTGTTTCATATGCTTCGCGGTTTGATGACTGATACATGAAACGACAAAACTGCCCCGATCGCTCGGGGCAGTTCGTTCTTTTAATGCGGTTGAGATTGCCACGCCGTCAATCGACGGCTCGCAATGACAATCTAAAGAACTGTTTTGACCCGCCGCTCACGAAGCGTCAGTAAAGATGACGTTCACAAAAGGCGGAACATACACGCACGCGTGCTTATTTTACCTTCCAGATCTCCTTCGCGTACTGGAGGATGGTGCGGTCGGAGCTGAAGGTGCCGCAGTGCGCTACGTTCTGGAGGCACTTGGTACCAAAGGCGATACGATCCTTGTAATCGTTGTTCGCCTGCAGCTTCTTGGCGACATAATCCGGCAGATCATAGAGCAGGAAGTAATGGTCGGCGTGGTGCCAGTTGGTGCCGTTGATGAGCGCGTTGTGCAGCTCGGCGAAGGAGCCCTCGCCCTGAGCGCCGTTGTCGTTGAAGGTACCGTCGATCAGGGTGTCGACGACACGCTTGATCATCGGGTTGGAGTTATACAGCGCTCTCGCGTCGTAGCCTTCCTTCTTCAGGCGCTCGATATCCTCGACTCTGCCGCCGAAGATATACTCGTTCTCTTCGCCTGCCTGCTGCGCGATCTCAACATTCGCGCCGTCATAGGTGCCGAGGGTCACAGCGCCGTTGAACATGAACTTCATGTTACCGGTACCGGATGCCTCTGTACCCGCGGTGGAGGTCTGCTCGGAGATATCCGCCGCTACGACCAGCTTCTCAGCATAAGAAACGTTGTAGTTGGAAACGAATACAACCTGCAGCTTATCCTTGGTATCGGGATCGTTGTTGACGAGGTTCGCGATCTCGTTGATGTACTTGATGATGGCTTTCGCTCTCTTATAGCCGGGAGCAGCCTTCGCGCCGAAGATGAAGCAGGTCGGCTGGAAGTCGGGCAGCTGACCGCTCTTGATGCGGAAGTAGATCCACATGATCGAGAAGGCGTTCAAGAGCTGACGCTTATACTCATGCAGACGCTTGACCTGGATATCAAAGATGAACTTCGGATTGATCTCCTTGTCATCCATCTTCTTGACATAGGCGGCGAGCTGTTTCTTCTTCGCGTATTTGATCTTATTGAATTCCTTGACGGAATCGGGGTTGATGTGCGCCTCGAGCTTATCCATCTTGCTCATATCCTTGAGCCAGCCGGAACCGATGCGGTCGGTGATAAAGGAAGCGAGCTCGGGGTTACACAGACCGAGCCAGCGACGCTGGGTGATACCGTTGGTCTTGTTCTGGAAGCGCTCCGGATAGACCCAGTACCACTCCTTGAGAACGTCGTTTTTGAGGATCTCGGTGTGGATCCACGCAACGCCGTTGACATAGGAGGAGACATACATGGCGAGTCTTGCCATATGCACCTTGCCGTCGCGGATGATGCCCATCGCGTTGATGTTGTGCTCTTCTACGCCCTTATACTTGAGGTCGTTCCACTGACGCTCGTTGATGCGCTCAATGATAGCGTAGACATCGGGGATGATCATCTTCATCAGACCGGTATCCCACTTCTCCAACGCCTCAGCCATAACGGTGTGGTTGGTGTAATTAAAGGTCTTTTGAGCGATATCGAAGGCATAGTCAAAGTCGACGCCCTCATTCTGGAGCAGACGGATCAGCTCGGGGATGGATACGACCGGATGGGTATCGTTGAGCTGGATGGTGGTCATCTCCGCGAAGTGAGAGAAGTCGTTATCATATTTCTTCTTATATCTGCGGATGATATCCTGCAGAGAAGCGGAGGAGAAGAAGTACTGCTGCTTTAAGCGCAGGATCTTGCCCTCGTAGCTGTTGTCGTTCGGATACAGAACCTTACTGATGTTCTCGCAGTTGTTCTTATTCTTGACAGCGTCGTCATAACGGCCGTCGTTGAACGCGAGGAAGTCGAAGCTCTCAACAGGCTCCGCCTGCCACAGGCGCAGGGTGTTGACGTTCTTGGTGCCGTAGCCGATGATCGCCATATCATAAGGAACGGCAACAACGGTGCTGTCGGCAAATTTAACGATCTGGGACTGATCATCACGACGGATGCACCAGGGATCGGGATTCTTGAGCCAATCATCGGCGACCTCAACCTGATAGCCGTCCTTGATGAGCTGCTTAAACAGGCCGTAACGATAGAAAATACCGTAACCGTCAAGCGGAACCTCCTGCGTCGCCGCGGAATCAAGGAAACAGGCAGCCAGTCTGCCCAGTCCGCCGTTACCCAGAGCGGCGTCCTCGATCTCCTCAAAGCGGTTGATGTCAATGCCCTTGCTCTTCAACAGGCTCTTGACCTCGTCGAGGATACCGGCACAGTACAGGTTGTTGTAGATCATTCTACCCATCAGGAACTCAGCGGAGAAGTAGTAGGCTCTGCGACCCTCCGCATGCTTCTTTCTGCTGCGAGACCAGTTCTGAGCGATCTCGCCCATAACCGCCTTACCGACTACCAGATGGAGCTGCGGGGTGGTCAGATGCTTGGGCTGAGTACAAAACGCACTTCTCGACAGTTCAGTGATCTGTTCCATAGTAATGCTCATTTTACTTTTCCTCCAAACGTGAATATGTTTTAGATAAGTTGTATAATCTATCGGCAATTTCCTTGGTGGCGGCGCCGTCTTTCATGCGCCATACCCAGTTGCCGCCCAGCGTAGACGGTACGTTGATACGCGCCTCGCTGCCAAGCCCCAGGATATCCTGCATCTGGATGATCGCATAGTCCGCAACGCTCTTGTACGCCGCCTCAATGAACTTCCAGTTGACTTCGTCGCCCGGATGGATACCGAGATATTTGTTACAATGCTCTTTCTCCCAGCCTTCTGCCTGGCTGTACCAGCCCATGACGGTGTCATTATCATGCGTACCGGTATAAACAACGCAGTTGTGGGTGTAGTTGTGCGGCAAGAAGTCGTTGTCATCGTCATCCGCAAAGGCGAACTCCAGCACCTTCATGCCGGGATAACCGCTCGCCTCGAGCAGCGCGGTAACGCTGTCGAACAGCTCGCCCAGATCCTCGGCGACGATCTGGATATCGCCCAGCTTCTCACGCATGACGTTGAAGAAATCAATGCCGGGGCCGTTGCGCCATTCGCCGTTGATGGCGTTCTCAGCGCCGAAGGGGATCGCGTAGTAGGTATCGAACGCGCGGAAGTGGTCGATACGGGTGATGTCAAAGAGCTTGTCAGCGGCAGCGATACGACCCATCCACCATTCATAACCGGTCTCCTTGAGATAATCCCAATCATACAGCGGGTTGCCCCACAGCTGACCGGTCTCGGAGAAGTAATCAGGCGGGCAGCCTGCGACGCACACGGGATCCAGCTTCTCATCCAGCCAGAACACATCGGGGTTTGCCCATGTATCAGCGGAGTCCATCGCAACATAGATCGGCATATCGCCTAAGATCTTGATGCCCAGACCGTTGACATACGCGCGGAAATCCTCCCACTGTTTATAGAACTCAAACTGTACCCACTTCCAGAAGTCGATCTCCTTGCGGAACTTGCGGGTATAGCGGGCGACGGCTTGTTCGTCACGAACGAGGATATCTACATCGTCCCACTCGGGCCATGCCTTGTTGCCGAAATACTTCTTGACCGCCATATACAGCGCATAGTCCTTGATCCACTTGGAATTCTTTCTCTTAAAGGAGTTAAATGCCTTGCGATCGCCCTCCATGAACTTTTCATAAGCGATCTTCAGCACCTCAAAGCGGCTGTAATAGATCGCGCCGTAGTCGATCTCCTCCGCATTGTTGCCCCAGTAGAATTGGTCGATCTGCGCCTTGGTCAAAAGGCCCTCTTTGACAAGCGTGTCAAGATCGATCATGTAAGGATTGCCCGCATAAGTGGAAAAGCTCTGGTAGGGGCTGTCTCCGTAGCTGGTGGGTCCGACGGGCAGGATCTGCCAGACAGACTGTCCCGCGGCCTTCAAAAAGTCCGCGAATTGTCGCGCCTCTTTACCGATCGTACCGATTCCGTACGGCGAGGGTAGAGAGGTGATGGGCATGAGCACACCGGAAACTCTTGCCATAATTTCAACTCCTGTCATATTAAATTTAATCGGTATACCGCTATGATGACAAAGATTCGATGCTGAAATTGTCTATCTTGCACAGATACAAGCAGTGCCACCGACCCTATTCTTCAATATTTTAACATATAGATGGATAAATTACAACCTTTTTTATAAAAATCGCAACAAATATGAGAAGAAAAATCGGTGCTGTGAATCGGGAGCTCTTCACGGGGCTTTCTTGTTATCCGATCCCGACGCCGATCAAACTACCGACAGACAGAAAAAACTCCCCCGCAACGCAGGGGAGTTAGTATAGGAAAGGAACACTGAATGGTTCATCAGTCGGTCGGCAGATCGTATGATCATACTATGACGATCATACGCAATATATGTGGAGGACTGCGATTCGAGTGCAGCCTGAAAAACCATTTCCTTGCCGTTTTGAGTCGCAGCCCTTACCGACAGGATATAGCAATCGATTTGCAAAAACACTCCTTTATGGTTGGAAGAACCCGGTTTGCACAGGGCTCTTCCGTGGAGAAAAATGCACAAACCGCATTTCCTTTACCGACAGATCAGAACAACTGACCAACCGGGTAAGGGATCGCGATATTCGCCAAATAACGTTGTGTCAATGTGGAATCAATTACATCAAGCTCACCGCTTCCGTCCACATCCGCGCACATCAGGGTAGCTTCATCCACGCTGATCTTCATATTCGCGTCAAATCGCTGAACCAGCGTCGCGTCAACCGGGGTGATCTCACCGTCGCCGTCCGCGTCACCGAGCCTTGCCCCGGATAACGTCACGAATGTAAAGCCCTCGTTGGCTGCGTATTCCTCAGCCGCGCTTCCTTTCACACCCTTGATCGTGAAGCCCTCCAGCTTTTTGTAATCATCTCCATCCATTTCATATCCAAAAGCATAAGTATCGATCCTTGTCAGCTCGGGATGGAGCGATACTTCCGACATTCCGCAGCCACAAAAAGCTTTGTTTTCAACTGACGTAACCGAGGAAGGGATGTTGACAGATCTTAGATTCACACAACCATGGAAAGCCCGATAGTCGATTAGTGTAACGGATTCGGGGATAATGACCTTTTCAAGCGAGCTGCAATCCGCAAACGTAGCAAATCCGATATTAGTGACGCCGTTACACACGGCTACTTTTTTCAGATTCTTATGTCCGTAAAACGCCCTTGGCCATTCTGCGACAGAGGCGGGGATTGTCACGCTGCTCAGCTCGGGGCAATTACTGAACGCGTATTCTCCGATCACGGTCACATCGTTCGGAATGGTATAATCGCCGCTCTTGCCCATGGCAAGGACCAGACGGCTGCCGTCATAGAGCAGACCGTTCTCGCAATGCAGCTCGTCACAATTAGGCGTGTCGATCCGCTCAAGGCTCGGACAATCTGTGATATACCTGCCGCTGATGTCAGGACGGTCACCCAAATAGGTGATTTGCTTCAATTGCGTACAACCCTCGACACTGAAATTGATTCCATCGGGTGCAGTCAACGAGGTCAGTTCCGGACATTCCTGGATTTTGAACCCTGAGGCTTTCTGATTGAATACAGGGTAGCCGTTGATATGATCGGGGATCACGACGTCGCCGATGAGCCCCTCTGCCCTTGTATAGGAGCAGCTATCGTAGGAAACCGAATAATAGAGCCTGCCGCTGTTGAGTTCGATATACGGTTCCGCCTCGTCCGGGGTAGCTTCTTCCGCTGTGCCGTTAAAGCAGAACACACCGTCCTTCTTCTCATAAACACCGTCACGACCGGTGATCGTCTGCAATGCGGGGCACGCTTCCATGAAATGGTCGATACGATCCATGAAGCGGTCAACCCCGAAGTTGCTTTCCATCTGCGAGAAGTCAATCGAGGTGATCGGGATATCTGTGTCAACGGTATCGAACGCGCTGTCAGCGAAATAGAATTTATCGCCGCCGTCAAAACAGACGTCATCCTTATAACCGATAAGGTATAACGGCAGCACCAGCTCGCTGCTGACATTGTGAACCTCTGTGATCACGGACACGATCTTAGGCTTTTCCGACAGATCATCCTCCCAGATATACTCATTGCCGTTTTTGTCGGTATAGACATATTGATCGGCGTCTCCCGACGCGGCAAGATCGACCTGAGCGGCGGCAGCGCCGGACGGCACGGCAATAACGGCACTCAGCGCCAGCATCAGCGCTAAGACCACGGATAAAATCTTCTTTTGATTGTTCATGATTTCCTCCTTAGATATTTTGCTTAAATTGGCGAAAAAAGAACTTTTTCCGTTCTCACCAATAAAGATGCACGAAACAACAAAAAGGATTTAATTATTCACATTATTTTTTCAATCTATATTCGGAAAGTAATAATCTTCATAATTATCCTTGATCCATCCGTATCCGCTTTCAGGCGAGTAAAACCCATAACCGGGAAAAGTATCATGAAAGAACTTCACGTTACTCTTGTTTAGTTGCATAGAATAATCGGAGGGCAAAGAAGAGATCAACGTATCAGGTGTGTAGAGGTAGAAGCTTTTTGTTCCTTTGTCCAAACCATAAGCTGTAGAATACGTAAAAAGACAAATCTCGTTAATATCGGAAATATCCGGATCATCCGGCAATTTGATCTCTTGCGTACCGGGCTGGTTTTCATAGTTGATTTGATCCATTTGAAATGTATAATAATCATCTATTTTTTTTATATTGCTGAAAGTTCCGCTGAATTTAGGATATTCAATCTCAATATCATAGCCGTTTTCTTCAAAATAGTCAGTGTTATGAACCGCAAGAAGCATATATCGTCCCGAAAAAGAACCGTCTTCATTCACATCCATCTCCGTTTCCCATTGTCCCGAATCCACCCCCGCTCCCGGAAAAGACGACCTCAAATCCATTATAGCAAGATAATGACCGGAGAATTGAGAAAACCCTATGGATTCTGTTGTTTCATCTCCCAAGTTTCTATCGTTTTGTGACACAGAGTTAGATGTTCGGGTATTATTCGCGACATTTTGATTTTCCGCTTCCTGTTGCTGACTCTGCGCCTGTCCGGAGCCGCCGTAGAAGCTGCCGCCCTTTTCTTCGCCGTTTCCGCCGCCTGACGCGACGCCCGCGATCCCTGTCACGGCGATCACACACGCCGCCATTCCTGCCGCGAGCTTTACGATCAGCGAGGAGCTTGCTGTCGTGAATACGCCCGCCGCGTAGCCTGCCGATCCCGAGGTCGTATAGAGCGCCGGAAGGATCGCTTTCCACGTCCTTTCCCTGCGGCGCTTCTTCTTCGCGTCCTTTTGCAGCAGCTGAACAAACACCTCGCCGAAGGGCGCCATCGCGACGCCGCGGAATCTCTCGCCGTTCTTCTTCTCCCATTGCTCGACCTCTTTTTTGACAGAGGCGCGCGCATAGCGCAGGCGGGATTTTGTCGTACTCTCACTGCAACCCATGATCGCGGCGATCTCCGTAATCTTTTGCTGATGATAATAATACAGCACCAGCGTCTCGCGCTGTTCGTAGGGCAGCGCTTCGATGATACGGCGCAGCCGCTCGGCGGTATCGCGCCGCTCCGCCATCGTTGCGGGCAGCGTCGGCTCATCGATCGATTGCTCCGGTACCTGCAATTCGATATCTTCATCCGGGACGGGGATGTTCTTGCGCTTGCGCAGGAGCATCAACGCCTCGTTGTTTGCGATCTTCATCAGCCATGAAGAAAAGTTGCCGTCGCTCTTTAATGTAGACAGCTTTCGGAACACATGGATAAAGGTCTGCTGGACGGCGTCCTGTGCGTCGTCATAGTTCTGCAATATCCCGTAGGTCAGCGTATAGACCGACTCGTAGTACTGGTTATATAATTGTTCGTATGCCTCGGATTTTCCCGCTCGCAGATCATCTAATAGTTCTTGTGTTATTTCCGTCATTGGTTCTTCCTCCTGCTTTTCTATATAATAAGATGACAGAAAAGCGAATTCGGATCTAAATCATACAAAATTGTCATTTTTTGACGATCATCATACGATTGATGTAAATTATCAATCGTTCATCAAGAGAAAACCATCGGCGAACCGATGGCTCCTTCTTACAGCTTTTCTGTTTCCTTGAGCGCAAAGTACAGCGCCGCAGTGACGGCGAGTTCTCTGATCCGCTCACGGTCGGCGTTGTTCTCGCCGAGGAGCATCTTTTCGGTATGCAGACCCAACTCGGTGCTGATGCCGATGTAGACCAGACCGACGGGCTTATAGATCGTGCCGCCCAACGGCCCCGCGATACCGGTGGTAGAGATGCCGATATCCGCGCCCGCGAGCAGACGGACGCCGCGCGCCATCTCGGCGGCGGTGCGATCCGATACCGCGCCGTAGGTGGAGAGCGTTTCCTCTCGAACACCGACGAGCTTGTGCTTGATATGGTTCGCATAGGTACATACGCCGCAGTCAAATACGCCGGACGCGCCCGACACCGAGGTGATCGCGCCGGATACCAAGCCGCCGGTACAGCTCTCGGCAGTCGCGACGCGCTTTTTCATTTTGGTCAACGCCGCCACCAGCTGCTCCGGCAGCTCCTTTTCATCAATATGCTCCTGAGCCAACAGCTCCAATAATTCAGATGTTTTCATAACAACCTCCGGATTAATTTAGGAATTAGGAATGAGGAATGAGGAATTTAGAATAATCTAAAATATGATATGCTTCGCATAATAAAGTGATTTAGCGGAAAGGATCGGGACGTCATAAATGTCGTCCCCTACAGAAAAAAATACAGGGTATTGCATCGTTGGATGATAGATGTACGTGCCTGTCCTCCCCATTCATTCCTCATTCCTAATTCCTCATTCCTCATTATTATAAACCCTCTTCTCCCCTATTGCAATCCTCATCGAAATTTGTTAGAATTTGTTTACAAATACCGTATATTGAGATTGCCGCACCGTTGAACCTAGGTTTCAACGGTTCGCAATGACTGTTTGATGGAGATGTTATGGCTTGGTTTTTTGCTAACGACGCACTGACAACCGAATACTATACCATCACGGGCGAGGACGCGTCGCATATCGCGCGATCGCTCAGGATGAAGGTCGGCGAAGCGCTGACCCTATGCACGCCCGACGGCAGACGGCACGAATGCGAGATCACGGAGATCACACGCACCGACGTCACCGTACGGATCCTCAGCTCCACCGCATGTGAGCAGGAGCCCGATGTGCGCGTTCACCTGTTCATCGCGCTGATGAAGGGCGACAAGATCGACGATGTGGTGCAAAAGGCGGTCGAGCTGGGCGCGAGCGAGATCACGCCCTTTTTGAGTGCGCGGTGCATCTCACGTCCCGACGCAAAGGTTCTTACTAAAAAACTTGCCCGATGGCAGAAGATCGCTGACAACGCCGCATCCCAATCACGCCGCGGCATCATCCCGCGCGTCAACCCCTGCATCAATCTGCGCGACATCCCCGATGCTGTCAAAGACACGGACGCGTCCGTCGTCTTTTACGAATGCGGCGGAGAGAAGCTCAGCACCCTGATCCAAGGTAAGATCGGGACACTCGCTCTGATCACGGGATCAGAGGGCGGCTTTGAACAGGACGAGATCGACTATCTCACGCAAAACGGCGTCAAGGTCGCCACACTGGGCAAGCGCATTCTGCGTGCCCAGACCGCACCCGTCGCGGCGCTCTGCGCGGCGATGCTGCTGACAGGAAACTTGGAATAAAATCAGTGATAAGTGATCAGTGATTAGTGATCAGCAAATGGGCGGGCTCTGCCCGCACCCGATTTCTAATCATCGGAGCAAAGCGACCTGCGATACTGACCACTGACCACTAACCACTGAACACTAATACCGGAGGTACATTATGTTAGGTTTTATCTGCGCTCTTTCGATCGAGGTCGAGGGCATTGTCAATAGGATGGAGAAAAAAGAAGCGACCACCATCGCCAAGATCACCTACTACAAGGGCGAACTCTTCGGCAAAGAGGTCGTATGCTGTGAGTGCGGCGTAGGCAAGGTCAATGCTGCGATGAGTACACAGATCATGATCGACACCTATCACCCCGACGTCATCGTCAACAGCGGTATCGCGGGCTCACTGTCGGGTGACATCCGCATCGGCGATATCGTGATCTCCGACGATTGCGTCCAGCACGATATGGACGGCACCGAAGCAGGCGATCCGCTCGGTCAGGTGCAGTTCAACGATGAATTACGCACCTACTTCCCTGCCGACAAGGTAACCGCCGACAAGCTCGCCGCCGCGTGCGACACCATCGAAGGTATCAGCGTGTTCCGCGGTCGGATCGCCTCGGGCGATGCCTTCATCACCGCTCGTGATCGCCGCCGCCGCATCGCAGATCACTTCAATGCTCTCGCGTGTGAGATGGAGGGCGCTGCGGTCGCCGTCGTATGCTACCGCAACGACGTCCCCTTCGCGATCCTGCGCAGTATCTCGGACGACTTCAACGACAACGAGTTCATGGACTTCATGCAGTTCCGTGAAGTCGCCGCCGAGCGTTCGGTCAAGGCGATCGAAGAATTCATCAAAACAGCATAGGGTGACAAAAATCATCCGACGAACGATCAAGCGCCGCATACCAACCGTACGCGGCGCTTGTTACATGGATCGATTGTATCTTGTTTATACTAATCCTTGATAAAAAGATTTAATCAGATATTAGTGATATATTTCGGATAGCGCGGCGGGCGACGCAGGCAGGCTGGCGCCTGTCAAGAAGCCCAACAAAGCTATACGTAATATAGCGCAATAGATGATAAAGGTTTTTATTATGGATTAGTATTACTTATCGAACACCCAGTACTGGGTACCGGAGGCGGAGATCTCTGACATCGTGAAGGTCGTGCCGATATAGTTGTTTCCGCCGTTGGGATCGTAAACAACGATCCTGCCGGATGAGGTGATACCGGCGAGCACGATGAAGTGACCGCCACGGGTAAAGCGTCCTGCGCTCTGGGCGCTGATGACGTATTTACCGTTCCTCAGCGCCGAGATAACCGCGTTCGTTTCATAGGCGCCGAGCTGTTTTTCCAGTGTGATCCCAAAGTGATCGGAGGCAGCGCCGAAGTAGCTCCAGTAGGTGCCGACTCCCATCATATAATACTTATTACCGCACCAGCTGACGGCATCCACGGGAGTGATCCTCCTGTCCTTCAGGGTGGACGCGACCATCGCAAAACAGGTGGGGCCGCAGCCGGACCACGCAATGGTATCGTCACCGTACGGATAACTATATTGGGTCTGGTCGTAATAGTAGAAGTCGCCCACGACATCACCACCGTCTACGGTAATAACAAATCCCGACGGGTCAAAGCCGCTGTAGAACGCATTTCCCGCGTTGTTGATGACTCTGACCGTATAGGTATAGGTCTCGCCTGCCGAGACATCGGTATCGGTGTAGCTGTTGGAGCTTGTATCACCCAGCCTGCTCCAGGAGCCGTTGATCCTTTTGTAAACGCGGTATCGCGAAGCGCCGTTCGGACTGTTCCAGGTGAACGTCACGCTGTCGGGATCGGCGTCGACGTCGATCAGCTTGGGAGCGGAAACATAATAGACGCTCACGCCGGTCGTGTCACAGTCGGAGGTGAACGCCGTTCCGTCGGAATTGATACAGCGCACGGTATAGCG
>CAMJMQ010000025.1 GCA_946407065.1 uncultured Clostridia bacterium
TATGCGGAATTTAACGCAATAAATGTTAAAGTGTTTTAATGATACTTAGTATTAAACCGGATGAGCCGCAAAACAATTGACAGTGAACGAGTTTTTGCTATAATGGTGGTATTCCAAGCACGGCAAATCATGAATGAGGTGATAAAGATGAATCGAGCACTTTTTTCGGAATACCGATCGATGTATTCCTCCAACAGAGAACATCCGACTGTCATCCGCATCCGTATCCGTATGCGCGATCTGGTTGATCCCGATTGCATGCGTTATGCTGTCGACACGACCATGACGCGATATCCGTATTTTTGCGTGGAACTGAAAACAGGAGAGGATAACAAATGGGAGTATGCCGACAACGACAGACCCGTTGTCATCACCAATTCGCTCAGCGGTGTCGAGCTGAATTCGGAAGCATCCAACTACCATCTGATTTCGTTTTCCTATCAGGACAACTGGATCATCCTGGATGTCTCACATGCTTTGACCGACGGCACGGGCGCCTATGAGGTCATTCGTACCTTCCTGTATTATTACTGCTCACAGCGCTATCATGTGACGATCTCGGATGAGGGCGTTCGTCTGGCGGGCGATGTGATCACACAGGAGGAATGGGACGATCCGATGGAGAAAGCGACCGATCTGCCGACCCCGCCGCGTCCCGACATGCCCGCCACGATCAATCCCGTCACCGCCGCGCATCTGGAGGATGACACCGAGCGGACGGTCTATAATATCTCTATCGATGAAAAGGAATTCATGCGCTTCAATATCGAGAACGACGGCAGTCCCGCCACGATGATCGCGCTGCTGTTCTGCCGCGCCGTCGCGCGCCTCTATCCCGACCGGGAGGACGTCATCCGCGTGACGCTCGCGTTGAATCAGCGCGGCGCGCTGGGAACGCCCAAGGCACATCAAAGCCTCGTCGGCGGCGTGTTCCTCGAGTATAAGGACGCGCTCAAGGATTGGCCGATCGAGCGACAGGCGACTGCCTACCGCGGCATGGTGTTCGCCCAGACGATCAGGGAAAATGTTTTGGCGGGTGTTGCCTCGATGAAGGGCATCAACCAAATGCTGATGTCAAAACAGACCGATCAGGAGCGGCTGGCGATCACCAACGCGATCAGCGGCATGACCGACCGCATCACCACCGCTACCATCAGCTATACCGGCAAGGCAGGCTTCAAGGAGTCGGAGGACTATATCCGCGACTTCCGCGGTTGGACGAGCGGCGCCGGAAAAACACTGCTGATCGAGGTATCGGCTGTGGGCGGCAGATTCACCATCGACGTCATTCAGCCCTTCTCCTCTCCCCTGTACGTCAACGCGCTCTTAGCGGAGCTGGAAGAGAACGGTATCAAATATGACCTGCAGGATGTGATGAAGCTCGAGCTGCCCAACGTGCGCTATCCGTGGAGTGAATGAGGGCACGGCAGAACTTCAAACACAAGTAAAGTAAATAAAAATCCGCCTGCAACCGGTGCAAGCGGATAAACGATCAGCGTGGATGGCAAATGTCATTCACGCTTTTTTGTAAATGATGAGGATGAACTCGATGGGCGTGGTGAGGGTGGAGCAGCTCTCGAGCCGCTTCATCCCATCGGACGGCGTATGATAGTAGTACGGCGTCATCCGGAACAGCGCGTTGATCTCCTCACGGGTATTGAGGGTGATCTCACCCCGCACACGGACGCGCTCGACCGCGGTCAGTCCCTCCGCCGACGGCTCCTTTTCATCATTGCGGTACGGCTGATCATAGAGAACTTCTTTCAGTCCATACAGATGATCCCTGCCGGGGATCGCTGTCATGATCACGCCGTCATCGGCGATCACGCGCCGAAACTCAGCGGCGTGGAACGGCGCAAAAAGATGGAACGCCGCCTTGACCGTGCCGTCCATGATCGGGATCGAAGCGATATTCGCGACGAAGAACCGCGCGTCGATCCTGCGCTTTGCCGCCAGACGCACCATGTTCTTGCTCAGGTCAAAGCCGTAGAAGCGGCGGTCAAGACACTGTGCGGCATAGGCGGTATAGTACCCCTCGCCGCAGCAGATATCCAGCACCGTGTCGCCGCCCGACGAATAACGCCGCAGGCACGCTGTCACGGCGTCCGCCAAGGGCGCGTAATACCCCTTGTTGAGGAAATCACGGCGTGAGAGCGCCATCTCTTTATTATCGCCGATCTTATCGCCGCTTCTGTGCGCCGACAGCAGGTTGACATACCCTTCCTTCGCGATATCGAAGCTATGGCGACTCATGCACCGCCAAGCCCTGTCTTCTCTTGTGAGCACCTGTCCGCAGACAGGGCATTTCATGATCTCCATCCTATCTCTCCAAAAAGCAGAAGTATTCTTGTATCATTATACACCAAAACCGCTCGAATGCAAATGATACTGTTATTGCGTAAATCGTCATATAATTCCCAAACAGAGTAGAAATCATAAAAAAAATATGGTAGAATGATAAGGACAATAAGAAAGAACACAGGGGTAAAACAGAATGGATATTTCGATGATGTCAACAAAAAGAAAGATTCTCTCGCTGATCCTCAAGGTCGTGGTCATTGTCTCGGCAACGGTCGGCGTCTATCTCAGCGCTACCGACGGCCTGATCGTCTTCATGAGCGGCAGCAGGGTATTTCGGTTCTTTACGATCCAGTCAAACATCGCGATCGCGATCGTCTGCGCCATCGGCGCGGTACTGCTGCTGAGAAACAAACCGATCCCGAACGGCTGGTTCGTCTTCAAATACGTCTTTACGGTCGCCATCACCCTCACCGGCGCGGTGTTCTGCTTGATGCTGGCGCCCACGCTGGGAGATCAGGCATGGACGACGCGAAACGTCCTGACCCATGTGGTGGTGCCCATCGCGTCGATCATCGACCTCTTTGTCACCGGCGTGTACGGCGACATCCGGAAAAAGCATATCCCCTATGTCACGCTGCCGCCGCTCGCTTATGTCATCTACGCCACCATCGCGTATATCGCGGGGGTGGAATTTGCCCCGGGCAAGAATTACCCCTATTTCTTCCTCAACTGGGACAGCCCTGCGGGCGCGTTCGGCTTTTGCAACGGGTTGCCGTTCATGGGCTGCGTCTGGTGGATCCTGCTGCTGTCGCTGCTGATCCTGGGCGTAGGGCTGCTCTATGTGCTGATCCTCAAAAAGATGAAGCGAAGCAGCAACGGCATCTATCAAAAACAAAGATAAAAGCCGAAAGGCTGATAAATCATAAACAACCCGATACACAAGGAGGAACCATCATGAAAATCGCTATGGCAAACGATCACGCAGGAACATCCATGAAGAATGAGATCAAGGCGTATCTGGAAGCGCAGGGGCATACGGTCGTCGACTTCGGCGCGTATGACGAGAATTCCTGCGATTTATCGGATTTTGTCCTGCCCGCGGCACTCTCGGTCGCGAAGGGCGAATGTGAGCGCGGCATCTTTGTCGACGGCGTCGGCTACGGCAGCGCGATGATCGCCAACAAGGTCAGCGGTATCTATGCCTGCGTCTGTCAGGATCCGTTCTGCGCGGCGCTGGCGCGTCAGCATAATGACGCGAACGTCCTGTGCCTCGGCGCGAAGATCATCGGCGGGATGATTGCGATGGAGAATGTCAAGACCTTCATGAGCACCGATCCCCTGACTGCCGACAAATATGTGCGCCGTGTCAAAAAGGTACAAAAGATCAACGACGAGCACTGTGTGCCTGTCAAATAAAACCCCATCACCATAGGAGAAACATGGAATATTCGATCACATTATCACAGCAATTCAATATCAAAGAGGAGTACGCGCAGAACATCATCACCCTGCTCGATGAGGGCAACACCATCCCCTTCATCGCCCGTTACCGCAAGGAAATGCACGGCTCCATGGACGACCAGCTCATCCGCGCATTCAGCGAGAAGCTGGAATACCTACGCAACCTCGACAAGCGCAGAGAAGAGATCCGCGAGCTGATCAACGCTCAGGAGAAGCTGACCGACGAGATCAACGCCGCCCTCGACAAGGCACAGACCCTCAGCGAGCTTGAGGACATCTACCGCCCCTATAAGCCCAAGAGAAAGACCAGAGCCTCGATCGCCAAGCAGCGCGGGCTCGAACCGCTGGCGCTCGCGATCATCAAGCAGGAAAAGGGCTTTGACCCGATGAAAGCCGCCGAGGATTTTGTCGATGAGGAAAAGGAAGTGCCCACCGCTCAGGACGCATTGGGCGGCGCAATGGATATCATTGCCGAGATGCTGTCCGACAGCGCGGCGATCCGCGCCCACCTGCGCCCCATCTTCCGCAAAAACGCCCTGCTCAAATCGACCGCGACGGACGAGGAGCAGGACAGTGTCTATACCAACTACTATGACTATTCGGAGGCGGTCAAGAAGATCGCCGGTCACCGCATCCTCGCCGTCAACCGCGGTGAGAAAGAGGGCTTCTTGAAGGTCGGGATCGTGCTCGAACCGAGTCTTGCGCTGAATGTCATCTATCTCGCCCTCGACAAGGGCTTGAACCCCCTGTGCTCCGACATCCTGCGTGCCGCGGGCGAGGACGCTTACACGCGGCTGATCTTCCCCTCTCTCGAGCGCGAGATCCGCGCCGAGCTGACAGAAGCGGCGGACGAGAACGCGATGAAGGTCTTTGCGACCAACCTCAAACAACTGCTCATGCAGCCGCCCGTCAAAGGCAAGACGGTGTTGGGGCTCGACCCCGGCTACCGCACAGGCTGTAAGGTAGCGGTCGTGGACGACACCGGCAAGGTGCTCGACACGGCGGTCATCTACCCCACCCATTCACAGACAAAGATCGCGCAGTCAAAGCAAAAGCTGCTGGAGCTCATCAAAAAGCATAACGTCGACATCATCTCCATCGGCAACGGTACTGCGAGCAAGGAGACCGAGATGTTTGCCGCCGACGCGATCAAGGAGGCTGATCACAAGGTCTATTACATGGTCGTCAGCGAAGCGGGCGCGTCGGTCTACTCCGCCTCAAAGCTCGCCGCCACGGAGCTGCCCGAGCTGGATCTGACGCTGCGCAGCGCCGTGTCCATCGCAAGGCGACTGCAGGATCCGCTCGCTGAGCTGGTCAAGATCGAGCCTAAGGCGATCGGCGTGGGACAGTATCAGCATGATATGCCGCAAAAACGGCTCGGCGAGACGCTCGACGGCGTTGTCGAGGACTGCGTCAACTCGGTCGGCGCGGATCTGAATACCGCCTCCCCCGCCCTGCTGCTCAGGGTTTCGGGACTGAACGCGACCGTGTGTAAAAACATCGTAGCGTACCGCGAGGAGAACGGCGCATTCGGCTCACGCGCGGAGTTAAAGAAAGTCCCAAAACTGGGACCCAAAGCCTTTGAGCAGTGCGCGGGCTTTTTGCGCGTGCCCGAGAGCCGTAATCCGCTCGACAACACGGGCGTGCACCCCGAGAGCTACGTGACCGCCAAGGAGCTGTTGAAGATCGCGGGCTATACGGAACAAGAGATCAAGGCGGCAAAGTTCCCCGATCTGCCCAAAAAGGTCAAACAGCTCGGTACCAAAGCGCTTGCCGAACAGCTCGGGATCGGTCTGCCGACCCTCGACGACATCGTCAAGGAGCTCGCAAAGCCGGGTCGCGATCCGCGTGACGAGATGCCAAAGCCGCTGCTGCGCACCGATGTGCTCGACATCAGCGACCTCAAGGAGGGCATGGAGCTGACCGGCACGGTGCGCAACGTCATCGACTTCGGCGCGTTCGTGGATATCGGCGTGCACCAGGACGGTCTGGTGCACATCTCGCAGATCTGCGACAAATTCATCAAGCACCCGTCTGAGGTACTCAAGGTCGGCGACGTCGTCAAGGTCAAGATCCTGTCGGTCGACGTCAAAAAACAGCGTATCTCGCTGACCATGCGCAGAGTATAAGGAGCGATTGAGAGCGCGAAGCCTCAACACATCGTGGCGAGGCAGTGCAATGACAATGATACAGAAAGGTGATCCATATGAACAACGATGAGAAAATGATGCAGGATCGGTACGCCGAGGAAGCCAAGCGGCTTTGGGGCGACACCGAGGCATATCAAGAGAATGAGCGCCGCATGGCGGACTATACACAGGACGATTGGGACAGGCTGCGCGAGGGCATGGATGCTATCTTTGACGGCTTTGCAAAGCTGAACGCCCGCGGCGTGACCCCCGATCACGAAAAGCCGCGTCTGCTGGTCAGAAAGCTGCAGATGTTCATCGATACGCACATGTATCACTGCACCGACGAGATCCTCGCGGGTCTGGGCGAGCTGTATGTCAGCGACAAGCGCTTTTCCGAAAACATCGACAGGCACGGCGAGGGCACCGCGGCGTATGTTGCCGCGTGCATCAAAAGTTACTGCGCCGATAAGTAACCATCAACAATCAAACAATACACATAGCAAAAGAACTATGACGATCCATTTTATTACACTTGAACTGATCTTCACGGCGATCTGGCTGCTCGTCAGAATCATCGTCTGGATCAAAAACAGAAAAATCGACTTTGGGCGCGAAGCAATGCTCCTGCTCATGTACATCAATCTGGCGGTGATCATCCGATTCGTCTTTTTCCCGAGGGAGACCGTCAACGGACAGATCCAGCCGCTGGTGTTCGATCCCGCGACCGCGTTTCCGTTCCGCCTGAACCTGATCCCCCTCGTCAACCTGTTTCAGTTTGACACGCCGCGCGACATGATATGGAACCTCGTCGGGAACACGGCGATGTTCATCCCGACCGGTATCATCCTGCCGATCCTGTACAAAAGACTGAACAGCTTTTGGAAGGTAACGGCAGCGGGCGCTTTGATCTCGCTGTCGATCGAGATCCTGCAGCTGCCGTTCGCGTCCCGGGCGTCCGATATCGACGATGTAATCCTGAACACCTGCGGCGTGATGATCGGCTACGGCATCTATGCGCTGTTCAAACGGATCTTCCGCGCAAAACGCGCGGCATAAACCACCTGCTCAAGGAAAAACCCATCACGCTCAGGAGGAAGATTTTGAAAGCACTGAAAAAGATTCTTGATAGTTACAACCATTCGAGCCTGATCCTCAGGATCATCATCGGCATCGTCGTCGGCACGGGACTGGCGTTCCTGTTCCCGCAGGCGACTTGGATCGCGATGCTCGGCACGCTGTTTGTCAACGCGCTGAAGGCAATCGCGCCGGTGCTGGTCGCGGTACTGGTCGCGGCGTCGCTGTGCCAAAAGAGCGCCAAGCTCGACCGACGGTTCGGACTGGTGATCTTCTTCTACCTGTTCTCGACCTATCTGGCGGCGTTTGCCGCGGTCACCGCGAGCTTTCTCTTTCCGCAGACGATCACCCTCGCCGACGCTTCCGCCGCGGAGGGCACTGCCGCACCGAGCGGGCTCGGTGACATCGTCAGGGATCTGCTGACCAAGCTGGTCGCAAACCCCATCGAGGCGCTCTCGCAGGGCAACTACCTGGGCATCCTGTTCTGGGCGGTCGTCATCGGACTGGCGCTTAAGCGCTTTGCGAGCGAGCATACCCGGGAGATGATGCAGAATTTCTCGGACGCGATCACGCAGGTGGTGCGCTGGATCATCAATTTAGCGCCGTTCGGTATCTGCGGTCTGGTGTTCAGCGCGGTATCGCAGAGCGGCTTTGACATCTTCGTTACCTACGGCAAGCTGATGCTCCTGTTGGTCGGCACGATGCTGACGGTCGCGCTGGTCATCAACCCGCTGATCGTGGCGGTATCGCTGCGACGCAACCCCTATCCGCTGGTGTTCCGCTGTCTGCGCGAGAGCGGGCTGACCGCGTTCTTTACGCGCAGCTCCGCCGCCAATATCCCCGTCAATCTGGGACTGTGCGAGAAGCTCGGACTCGACCGCGACATGTACTCGGTGTCGATCCCACTGGGCGCGACCATCAACATGGACGGCGCGGCGGTGACGATCACGATCATGACGCTTGCCACGGCGAACACACTGGGGATCGAGGTATCCTTCCCCGCGGCGATCCTGCTGTCGTTCTTATCCTCGCTTGCCGCCTGCGGCAGTTCGGGTGTGACGGGCGGATCGCTCCTGCTGATCCCGATGGCATGCTCGCTGTTCGGCATCCCGGACGCGATCTCGATGCAGGTTGTGGGCGTAGGCTTCATCATCGGCGTGATCCAGGACAGCATGGAGACCGCGATCAACTCCTCGGGCGATGTGCTGTTCACCGCTACGGCGGAATATGTGCAATGGAAGAAGCAGGGCAGGAAGCTCCCCGACTTTATGGAAGGGTACAAAAAGAAGGCGTAAAGGAAGTCTGTGATTTACGCTTGTCGAAAAGGAACATTTATCCTTTTTTACCACACTCTTACAAGGAATACAGAATGAAAACCTATCATTTCTACGGTCATCAGACCGCGACTGTTAAAACCGAAAACGGGCTGACCCCGCGCGACTGCTATGATATCCTCAGCGGTATCTGGTGCGCGGACACCTGCGCGCCGCGGATGCGGAGCGACTGGTCACCCGACAACAAGACGCTCGGACAATGCTCGATCACGGCGTTCCTGATCCAAGACCTGTTCGGCGGCAAGGTGTACGGCATCCGGCAATCGGGCGGCAATTATCACTGCTTCAACGCAGTGGGCGACTGCGTGTTCGACCTGACGAGCGAGCAGTTCGGCGATATCAAGCTGGATTACCATGACTGCCCCGAGCAGCTGCGCGAGGTGCACTTCGCCAAGGAAGAAAAACAACAGCGGTATGAGAAGCTCAAAGCGGCGTTCCTCGCCGTGATGCCGACGATCCGACCCATGTGTAAAGAACACCTTGAGCGCTACGGCGCGATCTACGCCGCGGCGTTCTCGGGAGAGCCGTGGAACGATCCTTGGGAACCGCGGGACGCGGTGATCCATGTGGGCGAGCTGCTCGATTCCAAGCAGGCGTACGGGCTGGAATATATCGTGAACGGTGAGGTCGCGGGGTTCATCCTCGGCTCCTCGATGCTGTTCCATTATGGCAGGACGTTTGAGATCAATGACCTCGCTGTCGCGCCTGAGCACCAGCGGCAGGGGATCGCCGGACGATTGCTGACCCACTGTCTGGATGACATCAAAGAACAGGGAATGGTCGGCGTGCACTTGATTACCGCGGGCGAGGGTATTTTGCCCCGCTTCTATGAGGATTTCGGATTCAGCAAGGAGAAGCGCGTGATCCTGATGGGTAGGGAACTCTAATGTTGAGATTACCACGTCGCTGAACACATGTGTTTGCTCCTCGTAATAACTAAAAAAAGACCTCTTACATCGTAGTGATGTGAGAGGTCTTTGTGATAGTTAAAAATCAGTTCTTTGCTTTCTTTCTGATATGCTGACAGAGGTCAAACTTGAAGCCGGTCGGCGAGATCATCAGCGCCGATTTGGAGGAGGGGGGTTCGATGACGGAGTTGGAGCCGCAGACAAATCCGCGCGCGGTAAGCATCTCATACGCTTCCTCAAAATCATCGACATTCATGCGGATGATCACGGAATCCAGCGGCTTTACGGGGACGCTCGCGATATCGATACAATGGCCGCCGGCGTCCCTCATGGTGACGTCGTTGATATCCCTGCCGTCGAGCTGAATATGCTTATGACGCTGCTTAAAGCCCAGATCCTCAAACAGCTTGATCATATTATCAGCGTCCGAAGAATCGGTTATGATAAGCGGACTGAAGCCGGTGACTTTCATGGTAGTTCCCCCATAGTGATTTGCGTTGACATTATCGTATCATATCCGACGCTTTTTGCAAGGGGAATCTCAGCGATTGGATAGCGTTTCGGCGAATCGCAAAACGGCATAGGCGGTCTTATTCTGCTGTTCTTTGGCGGTGATTGTCGCCTCGCCGTCGCCTTTCTGCGCGCCGTAGTTGCCGAACTGCGCGTGATTGCCGCCGTCGATGACCGTTTCGGTGAAGTCGTTCGGGAAATACCCTTTGGCGTTTTCATATGCGTCACGGTCGAGCACTTTATCCTCGGTGCCGTAAACAGACAGTAAACCCAAGGATTTATCAAGCGGCTTGGTGGGATAGGCGGCGAGCAGTACCACGCCGTCGACGCTGTCCTTGTGAGCGGCGGCATAGCCCGCGGCGATCATCCCGCCCATCGAATGGCCGCCGACCATCACGGTGGGATACTCAACCTTCGCCATGATCTTGTCAGCGGCGTTTTGGTCAAAGATCGCCATGCGCATCGGCAGATCGAGCAAAAAGCAGTCCACACCCCCGGTCGCAATCTCCTGCATCAGCGGCAGATACGCCTGCGCATCCACCTTCGCGCCGGGGTAGAAGATCAGCGCCGTATCCTGCCCCGCGCCATCGACAAAAAATCCGCCGTCGATTTCGGTGACGGTGACGGCGGCGGAATCGGACATCACGGCAAGCGCTTCCTCCTGCGCTATATAATGAATGTTGAGGTAGCAAAAACCGGCAACACAAAAGATCAGCAATCCGACTCCGACGCTGATCAGGATATGTAAAATAAGCGGGAGCTTCTTTTTCTGCTTCTTGCGGATCAGTCCCGTAAGCAGGAAGCTGAGCCCGAATACGACCGCGACCGCCGCGACGGATAGTAAGATGTATTTCAAATGATCACCTGATTCTATGATTGTACCGCGTTGAGTATAGCATAATTCGGAGCATTATACAAGGGCTGTAACGGGTTCTTACAGTGAAGATGAAAAATCGTCAAAAACAGTGGAACTTTTCAGAAATCTTCTGTATAATAAAAGAAAAAGCAATCGAGAACAAATCCGAACCCGGTTGCTTAAGGAGTGAGGAGCATGGCCGATAACAGAAAGGAACGCTTAGCGGCGGACTACCGCGATATGCTGAGATTGCAGGACAGACCGTACCTGTCGTGGATCGTGACCAAGGGGGAGCCGCCGTACGCGGAGGAATACCTCTTGACCGTCAGGATCAGAACATACGCGCTCTCGGCGACCGAGGAGCGCTACATCGTCAGCACGATCGACGCCTGCACGATCCGGATCACGCTGTGGGACTCCTACCCCAAGCTCGCCCCGAACACCAAAATGCTCAACATGCCGCCCGTGTTCCACCCGAACTGGTACTCCAAGGGCACCTACTGCCCGAGCGAGCGGTGGCATAAGGACTGTTCCCTGATCGATTATGTCAAACGGATGCTGGGCACGCTGACCTATGATCCGTCGCAGATCGAAACGCGATCCCCCGCGAATTTCAAGGCAGCGGCATGGTTTAAGAAAATGCGGGATCATGATGAGCTCTTCCCGTCCGATCCCGTCGAGCTGACGGAAAACGCTCCCGACGAGATCAAAGAGAAGGAAAGCCTCGGCGCCATCATCGACAGCTGGGAGATCAAACGATGATCATTTTCTGATACTCGCCTGACACACGTGTCCGCTCGAGCAATCCATAAGCAACCCTCCGAGTCGGAACCCATGCTGACGCATGGATTCGACCCACCTCCCTTAGGAAAGGGAGGCTTGAGGTGTTTTAGTCATCAATTTTTATCGGAGGTGGCGATATGCCCGATATCATTGTGCATACGAGCTTCGGCGCTCAGGTGCTGGAGCAACTGAATATTGATGTTGACCGCGAGATCTATGACTTCGGTCTGGTCGGTCCCGATCCGTATCTGTTCTACCGCTTTTATATCGCGCCGTTCCGCCATCGTGTCAACCGCTACTCATCCAAAATGCACCGCGAGCATACAGGCGACTTCCTCGTTGAGCTGATCAAGCGAGGCAAGGAGGATCATAAGGTGTTCTCTTACGCGGCGGGTTTCCTCTGCCACTACGCGCTGGATTCCAACACCCATCCCTACATCAACCGCAAGGCAAAGAACCGCTTTCCGATGCACATGGCGATCGAGCATAAGCTCGACAGGATGAATGGCGGCGAGGTGCGGATCCCGCACTTTTTGCCCGAGTCGATGAAGGAGACTGTCGGCGGCGCGATCACCCGGATCTACGGATGGGATGACGCGTGGGAGAAGTTCAGGCAGGGTCACCGCGACATGAAGCCGTTCTATGCTATCGTCACGGACAAGAGCGGACTGCTGGATAAGTTCGCGAGCAAAACGCACTCAAAGCTCGCGCTGGTATCGTACCGCAGTAAGGCGATCGACGATATGGATCTGCGGGGCTTTTACCCGCTCTACCGCAGGGCGGTGGAGGACGCGGTGCGGTTCATCGAGGCGGCAGATGCCTTTGTGCACGACAAGATCGATGAAGCGGCGCTCAGAGAGATCATCGGCAACCGCTCGTATATCGACGGATAATTGAGGTGAACATATGCTGACAAAACGAAAAACGGTACGCAAATACATCCGATTCTACGGTCAGGTGCAAGCGGTAGGATTCCGCTGGACGGCGATGCAGGCGGCAAAGCTGTACGGCGTGACAGGTTGGGTGCGGAATGAATATGACGACAGTGTATCGATGGAGATACAGGGCACCGAGCGACAGATCGACGACGTGATCGCCGCCATCGATCGCGGCACCTATATCGTCATCGACCGCATGGAGGTCAAGCGACTGGAAACCGTTGAGGAAGAACGTGGATTTCGGGTGAAGTATCATTAGGCGTAGACTTGATTTAGTTTCTTCCTTCAGTCGATCAAATCGATATCAACCCTCAGTCACTTCGTGACAGCTCCCTTAGAAAAGGGAGCCCAGCTTGTCGAAAAAGTATCGATATAATATGAGCAGACATTTTCTAAGGCTCCTTTTGGTAAAAGGAGCTGTCGCCGGACACGCGTGTCGGGCGACTGAGGAATTGCATAAATTGATCGACCAAAGGGAGAAACCTATTAATTATCAAGGCTTGATCAACACTATTCTTATGGTAACTCGCTTTGCTCAAACAATTGATACAATTCATCCGCCTCCTTGCGGAGGCACCTTCCTTTCCCAAAGGAAGGCTTTTTAAGGTTTTTCTACAGACTGAGCTCCCTTAGAAAAGGGAGCCTTTGTTAAAAGGGAACGGAGCAATCCGCTCCTTTTTTGTTATCCGTAATGTCCGTATCAACAACAAAAACCGCCGCTGTGGGAGAGCGACGGTTCGACACTATGGAGTAACCACACCATAACAATAGGAGGATACGAGAAAGGTTATTCCACATCTTTATTCACTTGTTCAAGCGGAATCGTTTCTCCGCTCTCACTTCAAGCGGAGCGATCGAGGTCGTGCATCAGCCTGACTTTCATCTTATCCCCCTCGACAAAGATATCCACCGCATCGATGTGTTTGTCGGGGTGCGCTTTGACAAGCTCGCTGACATACATGTTGATAATTTTGTCGGATACGTGTTCTCCTCTTACGTTGACCTTCATACAATCATCTCCTTCAATTATTCGAACAGTTGTTTTATTTCCTACAATTATATTGTAACAGAAGACCCCTGTAATTTCCAGTTACAGGTTGCCCATTTTCATATCAGTTTGTTAACGGTTAATTCCTTTTTGAATAAAAATAATGTCACTTTGTAACCGTTAATTCCCATTTGAAAATAAACGATTTTTTAATATATTTTGAAGAAAAATAACCGAAAATCACAAGATTTTGTATCTTCCGCAGAAGAAATTTATAATTTTTCATAATCGAAAAATAGGTGGTTTTCGGGGTCGAAGCGTTCGGAATGTTCGAACACTCCGCAAGGATGAGGTTGGGATTGCCACGTCGTCGGCTTTGACGCCGACTCCTCGCAATGACGGTATAGAATAACAGACGAGGATCCGTATCCTCGTCTGCGTTTTTTCAAAATTTTATTTTTGGCGGACATTTCCAAGTTGATGAAAAGTCGCGCGCGATCTGTCTGTTTACTTCGGCTCACATTTGCCGCAGCGGGTACAGCCGTTGCAGATGATCTTCATGCCGCAGGTTTGGCATTTTTCGGAAAAGTACGGCTGATAGCGGCGCTCCTCTCGCAGAGGCATACCGAGCAGGTTGGTGAGCTTGAAGTCGATCGGATTGCCCTTGTAGCTCAAGCCCGATTTATACGCCTGGCTCGCCTGCAGCTCGCTGCTCTCGATGCGGTACATCCTGCCGTCCTTGACAAAGCGCCTGCCTGTGCCGACAAAGGCGAAGGTGACGTTATACTCCCTGCACTCGTCGCTGAGCGTCTTGACCCACTCATAGTGGCACGGCCGCGCTCCCGCGTAGTTCTCGCCGTCGCAGATGACCTGCTCGAGCTGTCCGGTCTTGAGATATTCTCTCAGGCTCACCGCGCCGATGAACGGCGCGCACATCACACCCTTGTGCTTGAACGGCAACGTCAGCAGGATCGGGATGCGCTCGTCGGCACGCTGCTGGTTCTCACAGCTCACGTTGAAAAAAACGTTCTCCCAGCCGTCGCCCCAGTCATACGGCAGGCAATCCGCCACACGCTCGGGGCGTTTTGTTAAGAGGAAAAAGACGACGTCGGGGCGCTGACGGATGATGTGCCACGCTTCATCCCGCCACAAGTCCGCCTCTTCCAAAAAGAAATCCGAGGTCATGCACACACGGAGCTGCTCGCCGCTCTCGATCTTGTAACGACCGCGGCGATCCTTGGACAGCGGATAGTTGAAGCCGGATTTCGTTTTGTAGATATCCGCGCCGTTTTTGCCGCGCTGTTCATCGAGAAAGTACATATAGCAGTTCCGGCAGCCCTCGCTGCACTTTTTGCAGCCGTGCCACGGGTTCCATATATCGTGCATGATCTCACCTTCTTTCTGTTTGCATCGAGTATGCTCAGTCGGTTACGGTATAGCCATTGTCCGCAAGCGCGTTCAACGCGCGATCAAAGTCTTTTTCCTTAACAAGGATGTAGTCGGTGTTGTAGGTGGACACAGCGAAGATGCCGATCTGCTGCTCCGCTAAGATTGCGGAGAGCTTTGACAAGATCCCGATCAGGGAGAAATCCAGCACCCCCTGTATCCGAAAGCCCCGCCAACCGTCATCACGCTCCAAAGTGCTCGCGGGCACATCCTCGGTACGGCACACGAGCGAGAGCTCCTCATCCGTCCTGCCGATAAAATAAAAATCCTTTTGTAAATCGATTTCGGAAACGTCCGATATCTTGCATACCGACAGGCAGTACGGCATTTTTTTCAGTTCCATCATCTTACTCCTTTGCTGTTCTCTTATCTCTCCCTATATTATAGCTGATTTCGCAGGAAAAGCAAAGGAGATTTGAAAAGATCGACAAAAGAAAAGAGCCGGCATAAAACCGACTCTTACGATAATTGAAATCAATCGAGATCCGCCGGACGCTTTGCGCCCGTTTTGACGGATGTGCGATTGTGCGCCCGGCCGACGATGATGATCGCCAAACCGACAACGGCGCAGATCACGAGAACGGGTGCGCCCAATCTGTACACGCTTGTGGCAAACATCACGGCGGTCAGTAACGCGACCGGCGTGATGACGCCGATCACGATGGCGACCACATTGATCCGGCACAGCTTGCGGGAAAACTCCGTCTCACTGTCCCAGTCAAAATTCGGACGTTTGGCGTTTTTGAGCAGCATGGCGTTGATGAAGATCAGGTTGGTCATAAAGCTGACCGGCGCGCCGAACAGGATCACCCGGCTGCTCTCGATGGTGATAATGCCCACGATCAGGCAGACGACGCCGAGGATCACGACATAGAGCACACTGCCGAGTGAGCAGATCAGCATCGAGAAATTCCGTTTGCTCTTATAATACTCCCGATAATCAACGGGCATGGTCTTGAGCATCTCAAAGGTGCTGCCCTCGCGCGTGAACGCGGTAGCGGGCAGAATGTTGAAGCCGCAGGAGAAGCATGACGCTGTCACGCCGACGAGCACCGCGTTCCCCGAGGGCTTTTTCAGAACAAAACATAATACTAATATCAAATAAAACCCTTTAACATCTACTGCGTTAAATTCCGCCAATATCTTGTTTAAGCGTTTTAATTGAAATTAGTATAAAAACAGCCGCAGGACATTTTCGCCCCGCATCAGAAAAGCAGACTACTGATCGATGACAGTGCCCAAGGTGATCCGTCTGCACGACACACGGTCATTCGACATCACGCATCAGCTTTGTCCCGATCCGGATAAAAACAACTGCCGCCGCGATCAATACAATCAACGCGGCAAATATATTCCACAGCCCGACAAGGGCGCTGAGCAATGGTGCGAGCGCGACCAGAGCGACCACCTTGGATAGCTGAACCATATAGCGCTTTTCATCCTTCGGTTGGACGGAAACCCGCGCCCGATACGGTAACATCTTGTAATCCTTGAAGATCGCCATCAGACCGGCGTAGCAAAGGATCGCGACGGCGAACAAAGCCATCAGGATCGAATACCCTTCATCCATGAAAGCACCCTCCTTCATTCCACTCCCCGACAGAAGCGCAAAGCGGATCCCCGTGTTTTATCGGGGAAAATAGAATAGCAGCCCCATCTAAGAGCGCGATGGGGCTGTTCATGATCTTGTTATGTAATTGGTTTTCCGATGTCATCGATGGAGGCGATACCCGCTAACCAACGCTGGATAAATGTCACATCAAAGATCGTGACCTCTCCGTCGCCATCGACATCCGCGATTCGATCACTGACGGTATACGAGTTTTCGATGTCGGCTACAAGTCTTTGTAACAGCGTAGCGTCGACGATCGTGATCTCTTCATCGCCGTCGATATCGCCGAGGATACCTGCGGGCTCGGTCGGCTGTTCTTCTTTGCCGTAGATGACCGCGATACCCGTGCTGCCGACATGACCGGTGATGGTTTTTTCGGTAACGGTGAAGGTGCTGCCCGAGACCTTATCGACATACGTGCCAACGGGCACCATCGTATTGGTGTTGTTGACCGTAACATCGGTGTCATTGGTCTTGGGTACGATCACCGCGCCGCCCGTACGCAGAACAGCGAAATGCTTTGAAGTACCAATAACCTTTTCGTCTTTGCCTACCATTGCGTTATGGAACTGATTGACCGCTGTGATCTCAGTTGATGTAAAGTGGGTGCTGCCCTTGACGCCGTAGTTGATGGATTGATGCGCCGTCTGGAAGGGGCGGGAGAGGTAGAGCGTCTGCGAATCCGCACGCGCCGCGAGGAGCGCATACGCCTTATCGATAACATTCTGATTGAGGTTCTTTGTCCAGCCGCCGAAGTTCGTCTCGTTGGAATAGGAGTCATGGCTCTCCGACCAGTTGACGATCTTTCCCGAATCGACGCCTTTTTTATTCCAGTTACCCGTGGTCTTATAAGTCGTGCCGTCCCTGACAGCCGACGTGAGCGCAGTACTGTAGACAGTATCCGATACACCGATATACTTTGCGTATTCCGTGATCCAAGCAGAATTCTCTGTAGCCGTAGCGCCGTCCGCGGGAGAGCCGAGGATCTCGCCGTATTGGTACATGTCGATCTGCGCCATCTTCGACCAGAACGCGCAGTTCTCGGACGGGAGCGCGATATGCTTGGCGGCATCCCAGCGAATCCCGTCAACACCGGCGTTCTTGAGGTTGACGACCATGTTGTAGACCATTGTCTGGATGGCGGTATTCTCGCTGTTCAGATCGGGCATGCCGATATTCTTCTGGGTGGTCGAATAACGGTCATCCGCATTGCCGCGCGCGCCGAGATTATGGAAATAGGTGGATTTATTATTTTTGAAAACACTGTCAACCGCGTTCGCCAGATTGCCGTTGTCCGAACCGGCTACGTGGTTGGCGACAACGTCGACGATGATCTTGACGCCGTATTTGTGCGCCTCGGTACATAAGGACTTCAGATCATTGTAGGAGCCCAGCTCGTTGCCGACGGTGAACTTGGTAGGCTGATAGAGCCAGTACCAGTGGCTGCTGCCGTCATGCGGCTGGAGCGGAGAGGTCTGCACGCTGGTAAAGCCCGCCGCCGCGATATTCGGCAGCTCCGCCTTGATCTGCGAAAGCGTCCAGTTGAAGCAGTGCAGGATGTTGCCGTCCTTGCAGTTCTGCGGCAAGCCGTAATCCTCCGCTGTTGAAGCCGTGCCGACATCCTGTGCCGATACGGTGAAGCCGACCGACGCCATGCCCATTGTCACCATGCACAGCGCGAGCAGCAAACTGATGATTCTTCTTTTCATACATCTCACCCTTTTTCATGTAATTCTATGTAAAAATAATAACAAGCCGACAGAAAAAAGTCAACAGGATTTTTCATTTGTGTGTCACACTGCGACGAATGATGTGTATATATAATTGAAAATGAAATCAGATCGGCTTTTGGATGATGAAGATCAAAACGAAAACGATAGGAAATATCGACAAAAGCCCTTGCATACCCGAAGGAGGATGACGTATGAATCGAACACAAATCGCATCAATGGAACAGCTTTATCATCAGCATAAGGATATGGTGTATTCTATCGCGCTCGCCACGGTACAGAATCCCCGCGACGCGGAGGATATCACACTGTACACCTTCCGTCAAGCGCGTAACATCCTGAACGCGGATCCCTCGGAAAAGCACATCGCGTCACAGCTTTTGGATATCGTATCTGTCGAGAGCTTGCGCACGGTGAGCAACCGCAACAACGGCATCCCCTATGTCAGCACACAGAACTGCTTTATCGGTAACGAGCAGGATGACTTCCTGCTGCCGATCGAATACGCGCGGCACAGTGAACTCAAAGGTCGCCTGATGCAGGTGATCGACGCCCTGCCTGTATATCAGCGCATGGCGCTGGTGATGTATGTATACAACCACCTGACCCTCCGCGCGGCAGCGTCGGCGATGAGATGCTCCGAATATGACGCGCGCGCTCACCTTTGCACGGCAAAGGCGACCGTAAAGCAACAGCTCGACGAGCTCGCCCACCGCAGCGGCGGATGTGTTAACAGCGCCGAGATGGTTCCGTTCCATCAGGTCTACACGGGATTGATCGCGGGTCGGGCGATGTCCTCTTCGTCAGCTTCTTACATCCGGGACGCGCTGCAGCAGACCGTCGACCGCAACAAAGCAGTTTATGCCGCCCCCGTCGCGCAGCCAAAGGGCATGTCGACCGGCTCAAAGATCGCGCTGTGGCTGTCGACGGCGGCCTCCGTACTGGTGCTGGTCACCGTATGCGCCGTGATCGGCTTTTCGCCGAAGGCAAGCACCGAAACACCTCCCGCGACAGAGGTCGAGACCGTCATTGTCAAAGAGACCGTCGCGTCATCCTCTTCCAAAACAACTCCTCCCGCGCCGCGGGTACCCGTCGAGCCCCGACAGCCTTTGCCGAAGCGATATTATCCCGCCAAAGAGCCGAAAGTCAACAGCAGCGCAAGCAGCAAGAGCGATGAAAACGACAGCTCCGTCGGCAAGAGCAGCAGTAAAGAAAGCAGCGCGAGCAGCTCCCCGTCAAGCAGCACGCCGAGCAGCAAGGATGACGACGATGTGCTCACCGAATCCGAGATCCTCGGGAAGATGGCGGGCACCTACAACGAGCAAAGATCCATCGCGACAGATGATATCTATACAATAGAGATCAAATCCGACGGAACTATCAGCCTTTTCAGCATGAATTTCAGAACGGCGGACGACCCCTCCGGCTATCGCTACGCCACTATCTCCGACCTCACCGCAAAGAAGAAGGGAATCTACAGCTTTGCCGCCTCCAACGGCGACGCGCCTCTCTCGGGCACCAAGTTCACCTACTACGCCGCCGGTACGGCGATCGCCGATCTTCCGTTCTCCTCCTCTTATTTTGAGACAGACGGAAGCGTTCTGAAAAAAGCGGTCATCGTCGACAGCTATAAAGCCGTCTATAAATAACGGAGCCGCTCCCGTTTTGAGCGGCGCAAATGCACGATCACAGGAGCATCACTGACCCTGAGAAAAGGAAGATTTCCATGAATGCTAATATTTATTCACTGATCCTCGACGCCAGGCAGGGCGACCTCAAGGCGTTGGAGCAGCTCTATATCACATACAAAGACAAGGTCTACGCGCTGGCGCTGACAACGACAAAGAGCGCCGGTGAAGCCGAAGAAGCGACCCGACTGACCTTTATGCAAATGTGCGATCAGATCGGTACCTTAGCGGATCCCGACAGCTTTGACGTTTGGCTGCAATACATCGCACTGAATGAAAGCAACGCCCTTCATCGCAGCAGCGGTCATCCCATCGAGGGTGAAGCGCCCGGTAGCTACGAGCAGCGGATCGAGGATGACTTTTTCCTCCCGCGGGAGTACAGCGAGCGTCACGACCTCTCCTACCGCCTGCGCCTGATCATCGAAAGCCTGCCGAAGATCAGGCGACAGACGCTGATCCTCTCACTGTACAACAAGCTCACTCCCGCCGAGATCGCGCAGATCATGGGCTGCCCGGAAGATCAGGTCATCTCCCGCATCCGCTGTACCAAGGGACACATCAAGACCGAGATAGAAAACCGTGAGCATGAGACCGGCGAGCATTTTTCCAACGCCGCGCTGATCCCCTTTTCCGACGTCTATGCCTCTCTGATCCACTCGCGTGTGATGTCGGCACAGACGGCGGCAACGATCTGGGAACAGATCCGTGCATACGCGGAGTCCCGGCACAACAAAAACGACAACAAAAGGAAGATATCCGTCGGCGTCAAAGCGGCAATCATCGCGTCGATCGCGACCATCGTCATCTGCGCGGGGATCCTCGCTCTGCTTTTGATGGGACCGAAGTTCTCTTCCGATAAAGCCGTCGCCTCCGAAGCTGCCGAAACGACCGCCGTCACCGAAGCGGCGACGCAGGCTCCTGCGGCAACCGATGCTTCCGCTACCGACACACCCGCAGAAAAAACGCCTGCCGCTCCCGATCCGGAGCCCGCGCCGGAGGAAAACGCCGCCCGGCAGTCCAAAGAGCCGGCGGCTCCCGCCTCCGACAACGACGGCGCGCTCCTTTCCGCGATGGCGGGCACCTATTACGTGCCTCAGATAGCAGGGTATACGCATTCTACACTGGAGATCGAAAACGGGACCGTCACACAAAGTGTCTTCAGCAACGGAGCAGAGCCATACAACAAAAGTGAGTCCGCCGAGATCGATTCCGTCAGCGCCGTCGGCGATACCGTGATCCGATATGAATCATCATCTGGCGCCGCCTTCAGCGGAACCTATTACGGCGCCGATACGCCGATATCGCAGGTGCCCTCATCAACGATAGAATACTTGTCCGGGTTCAACCGTTTCGACTTTTCCGGCAGCACGCTCGGGATCACGATCATCGTCGACGATCAAAACATCTGTTACGTCAAAAACAACTGATACCGGTAGACAAACCGTTATGAAAAGAAATCGTTATTTCATCAGTTTGTCAAGATAGTAAGCGCCCCTCTCTTACTGATCGTTAGGAGAAGGGCGCTGTCTTTGCAGGTTCAGATCACCACAACGACTTTGGGCTGTTCGCAATGACAAATGATAATACTAGGAAGCCCAGCAAAGCCATACGAAATATATCACTAATATCTGATTAAAAGGATTAATATAAAAGCCCTTCCGAGCGGAAGGGCTTTTCGCTTATTTAATGATCTTAGCGGTGTACTTATAAGCGAGAACACGGGTGCAGGCTTCTTTGAGCTGTGCCTCGGTAATCGTGCCGGCATCGACCGCGGCGAGGATATCGTTATACGCGGTCGTGTAGTCGCGCACGAGGATCAGATCGTTGCCCGCGAGCACCGCCTGGACAGCGGGCTTCTTGCCGTCGGCATAGGCGGAATAGTCCGCGTCGTCAAGCACATCGGTCATAATGATACCGGAGAATCCTACCGTATCGCGCAGCTCTTTATGGAGCGCGGGTGAAAGCGCCGCCGTATGGTTGGGGTCGATCTTCTGCACTACGACGTTCGACATCATCACGCAGTGAGCGCCGGCGTTCACGCCCTTCTTGAACGGCGTATAATCCGTGTTGCGGATGGTATCGGCTTCACGGTCATCCACGACCGCTCCCACGCCGGTGTTGGCGCTGTCGGGGATCGTGCCGTATCCGGGGAAGTGCTGTAAGACGATCGACACACCGCGGGGCTGGTCAAACTTTGCCGCGTATTCGGCGAAGGAGGAAGCGGTTTCCACATCGCCGCTGATGGAGCGCGAATACATGATCTGGTCGGCAGAGGTCGCGAGGTCGATAACCGGGCTGAGGTTCATATTGAAGCCCATTTCCTTGAGCAGGAGGGTCTTGCTCTCCTCCGCTTTTTCAACGCTCTGCAGTCCGCCGATGTCAAACTCCGTGCGCGGCGCGTTGAAGTCATATTGCTCAAAGCCCGTCAGATCGGAGATCGTCGTATTGGGACCGCCCTCTTCCTGAGCTGCTAAGATCGGCTTTGTCTTAAGGTCTTTTGCGGCTGCGGTCAAAGCCGCGGGGATCTGCTCCTTTGTCATCGTCTGGAAATTCTCTTTTGTGAACAGCATACCCGCCAGCGAATACTGCTTCATCTGCGCCGCGGCGGTAGTGGTATCGGAACAGATGCCCAAAATCAGCTGACCGACCATCTCTTCCTTTGTCATTGCGGAGACATGGGTCTGAGCCTGACTCTCACCGCTCTCAAATACGTTGGCGGAGTCTACCGCCGTATCGTCACGCTTGGCGTTCGCCTCGGTGGGTGCTTTTACGGCGGCTTTTGTTTCTTCGACTGCCTCGACCGCCTCGGTCTCTACCGCTTTCTCCGGCTGTTTGACCTTCATATAATGAAACAGCGCGATGCCGAACGCGGTCACCGCGACCAGAACCAATGCAACGGATATGATCACAAATTTTTTCATTGAGCGCCTCCTGCTACGCCGCGTCCCCTGTTGCGGCGGGAACGACATTTCTGTCTCGGCGTAAGAGTGATCTAAGCTTTTGTTCATCTCATACGATATCAAGCGGATCAACGGTGCTTAGTACTCCATTATGATACTGTCATTTTATCACACGGTTCTGCTGTTTTCAACAATTGTTGCCAAAGTGTAATTTTTATCCTGAACGATCATCGTATAACAAAACAGCTCCCCGATGGGTAATATCAACAACTAAAGGTGGAGTCATAGGGCGGGGGCTTGCTCCCGCCGAAACGCCTGTCGATATGACAGAATTAAACGAAGCAAATGTATTGCTCCTTGACCGACGTATGCTGTCTGCATACGCTTTACCGCGGCGGGAGCAAGCCCCCGCCCTACGGTAGACGTTCCGTGTTCTTTTAAGTTGTTGACATTGCCCCGATGGGGAGCTGTATCATTGCGCCAATCTGTTCTGTGACGTAGATCATTTACTATTTGAGACCGTCGGGAACCTCTGCCAGCGGCGTATAGAACACGCTGAGCATCGTTTTGATCGTTTCCTCGTTGGTCACGCGCATCTCGGCATATTCGCCCTTGGTGATCGGACCCTTGAGGCTGACATATTCGATATCCGAAGCGTTGCGGAGCTTTGTCAGCGCCGTCGACGCGATATAGGTGATCTTCGGCAGGTCAAGTGAAGAGTCGGAGTTGACCTTGATCTCATTATACAGCTTGGAGATCACAGAGATATCCTTCTTGGCGGCAGGGACGATCGATTTCATAAACGCGCGGATATATTCCTGCTGACGCTGCATACGCTCGTTGTTGGAATCGAGCTTGCTCGTATCACGCGAACGCACATAGGTATCCGCCTCTTTGCCGTGCAGGGTGACTGTCTCACCCTTGTTGATGGTGCGGCCGTCGATCGGCGAGGTGAAGGTCATCGATGAGGTCAGCGTCACACCGCCGATGGTATCGTTGAGTGTGACCAGCGCTTTCATATTGATCGCAAAGTAATTCTTGAGGGGAAGTCCGTAGAACAATCGGGATATCGACTTGGTCGTATTCTCGCCCCCGTGGACTTTTCCGCCCGCATAAGCATAGGAGTACGCGATCTGCATCTTATCGGTATCGACATAATCGCCCCCGTCGGAATACAGATCCACATCGGCTATCGTATCACGCGATACGCCCAGTATCTTCATCGCGCCGGTTTCGGTATCGATCGACATGGTATAGATGGCATCGGACATCTCCATAGCGGTGTTGTCGCCGTTGATACCCTCATCGACGCCGATAAAGACGATATTGATGAGGTTTTCGTTCAACTGGTAGGACACGCCGTTATAGGTGATCACACGACCGTTGGTATCCGCCTTGATGATCCGGTTGCCGCTTTCATCCGCCGCGGGCGTGTCGACATCAAAGCCGTCATAATTGTGCATACTGCGGTTACCGATCTCTCTGAGGATCAGGAAGGTGCCCGCAAAGGCGATCATCAGCGCCAGAAGGATCGACACGGTTATGATCAAAACCTTTTTCCATGTTGCGAGATGCTTGAACTTGCGATGATGGTGGCGGTGTCTTTTTTTATGCTTTTTGCCTTTATGTCTTTTCACAAAGATGTATCCCTCATCCGCCTGTGCCTGTTCCTCTGCTGAGGCGGTCTTGGTGTTGCCCTTATGAGTGGAAACATGTCTGCGGCTGTTGTGCTGCTTGAACGACTCTTCCGGAACGACATAATCAAAGGATCCGTGCGGCAGGATCACGGTTTTGTCGACATACGTACCGTCGGCGGTATCCGTCGCCAGCTCGATCTCCTTCTCATCGGGATCGGCAGCCGCTTTTGCCGCCACAGCCCCTTCCTCTGTCCCGGATAGCTCCGCCTGCTGCGTCGGTGTAACAGCGCCTTGGGATAAGAGCTCGTCTTTTTTGCCCTTTGCGGCGCGCTTCACCTGTGCCCGATAACGACGGGGCTGATCAGTCGTGTTGTCTTGTTGCTTCATCTATCAGCACCCCCTGTACCAGATATCGTGTATCCGACGGACCACTGGTGCATGTGCTCAGCGTCAGGATCTTGTTATCGGTCGACAGATCGATGCCCTCGCGCACATTGGCGTCGATGGCGTGAGGATCCAGCGTCTCATCCAGATAGCGTTGGAACACTTCGTCATTTGCGAAGTTGTTGGTGTTCAGGATATGTCTGTCATCATAGGTATACGCGGAATAGATCAGATAGGTGAGCACCTTGTCCTTTGTCAGGACAAAAGCGGTATTGTTCTGTTCAAAGAAATCTTTGTTCCCGAAATTGTGCAGGGTAGCGAACATCGAGCCGTTGAGCATATTATGACCGTACATCACGGTGACCCTGTCGTGCATGTCGGGACTGTTCTTGATCTCGGAATAGATCGTGCCCGAGAACTGATACTGACGATAGACGTTGTGCTCCAGATAAAAGCTGTCGTCGCCGTCGGAGGTACTGCGGGCTACGGGATAGTCCACAGCGGTGTTCGGGATATAGAGCCACGCGTAGATATCGGGGTTGATCTCCATCAGCTCATCAAAGTCGGGCTGATGGTTATCCAGCGCGGCGGTCTTGTAGCCCCACGCCTCTGTCGCGCCGGTGTAAGCAGGCTCCGTAGGCCCCCCCGCAGGCTGCGTCGAAGCGGTCGTTTCCTCACGGGCAGCCGTCGGGAGCACGTCGCCGTTAAGATCTTTTTGATTGAAATAGGTGATCAAAAAAATCACCGCTCCGATGATCACGAGGATACAAACACAAAGCAACGCGATCCACTGGGGCTTTCTGATTTTCTTCATATAATACTCCATTCGGAGGAATCACGCAAAAAGCTAATCCCCCATACTAAATCAGTATATCATTATACCCCTATCCTGCTCCGTTGTCAAATCTATTTGCCCATGGACCTTGACGCGGTCATTTCGATTGATCCCTTTCCCCGGTTTAGTTCAACGCACTACCCTCATTCCTCGCCATGCCAAATCGCAAACAAAAAAAGAGGCCGCCGTAAGACAGCCTCTTGGTAAACGATAGAGTGATTATGCCTTCTTCTTGCTCAGCATGACATTGGTCAGGATACCGAGGATCAGCGCGCATGCTACGGTGGTGATGGTGATGGTGCCGAAGGTCAGGATGAAGCCGCCTACACCGGTGATCAGGATCACGGAAGCGGTGAACAGGTTACGGTTATCGTCGAGATCGACCTTCTGGAGCATCTTCAGACCGGATACCGCGATAAAGCCGTACAGCGCGATACATACGCCGCCCATGACGCAGCTCGGGATGGTGCTCAAAAACGCGACGAACGGAGCGATGAAGGAGATGATGATCGCCTCGCACGCGGTCACGATGATGGTGTTGACAGAAGCGTTCTTGGTGATCGCGACACAGCCGATAGACTCGCCGTAGGTGGTGTTGGGGCAGCCGCCGAAGAACGCGCCCACCATGGAGCCGACGCCGTCGCCCAGCAGGGTTCTGCTCAAACCCGGATCCTCCAGCAGATCATGCTCGATAATGGAGCTTAAGTTCTTATGGTCAGCGATATGCTCGGCAAATACGACGAACGCGACCGGTACATACGCCGCGGCAATGGTGCCGATGTAAGCGCCGTTGATCTCACCGAACGCGCCGAACGCCTTGAGGAAGGAGAAGTCGGGCATCGCGATAAAGCTGGAGACGCCGATCACCTTGAAGTTGTTGATCAGCGCGGAATAGTCGATGACCATCAGCGCCGCGTTGCCGGTCGCCTTACCGATAAAGTAGAAGATCGTCGCCACCAGATAGCCTGCCAGAATACCGATGATGAACGGGATCAGCCGCGCCATCTTCTTGCCGTATACGGAACACAGCATGACGACCGCCAGGGTCACCAGACCGCAGATGATCGCGACATACGGAGAGCCGGGCTGGGTGGTAGCAGTCAGGTTGCCGTTCTCATCCGGCGTCAGTGTGACGCTCTCGTTGACAGTACCGTCATCATTGACAGCGACAGGAGTGGAAGCGATGGTGCCGTCCTCATTGACGGTATCAACCTCGACCACCTGTACCTGCGCCATATCGACGGGAGCGGTGTAGTTCACCTTGGTCAGGTCACCGATCGCGTTACCGGCAAGAGAAAGACCGATGATCGCGACGATCGGGCCGATGACGACAGCGGGCATGATCTTGTTGATCCACTTGACACCCGCGAATTTGACGATCAGCGCGATCACGACATAGACAAGACCCGCAAACGCCGCGCCGATGATCAGGCCGACATAGCCCAGACCTACGGAAGCCGCGCCGGCGAATGCCGCGAACATCGCGCCGAGGAAGGCGAACGAGGAACCGAGGAAAACAGGGCTCTTTGCCTTAGTGAACAGGACATAGACCAGCGTACCGATACCCGCGCCGAACAGCGCCGCGGAGGTACTCATGCCGTTGCCGACGATCATCGGGACAGCGATGGTCGCCGCCATGATCGCCAGCAGCTGCTGGAACGCAAAAATGATAAGCTGACCGAATTTGGGCTTATCCTTTACGTTATAGATCATTTTCATTTGGATTTCCCCCTTATGGAAAATAGAAAGATTTATTCAGTAGGGACGATCATTGATCGTCCGCGGACGGGCAATGCCCTTCCCTACAAAATAGGTTTATTTGAGATACAATTTTACCGCATTCTCTTCATCGGTCTCAGCCAGTCGCACCGCGATCACCTCATCGAGCGAGGTGGGGATGTTCTTGCCGACGTAATTCGGGTGGATCGGCAGCTCGGTGTGCCCTCTGTCGAGCAGCACGCACAGCTGAATCTTGGACGGTCTGCCGAGCTTCATCACCGCCTCGAGCGCGGCTCTGGCAGTACGCGAGGTGTAGATGACGTCATCCACCAATACCACGATCTTGTCCTCGACGCTGAAATCGACCTTGCTGCCCTTGACCTCGGGCATCTCGCCGACGCGGGACAGGTCGTCGCGATAGAGGGTGATATCCAGCTCGCCCACCGGCACGCTCACGCCCTCGATCGCTTCGATATGGCGCTGCAGCCGCTGTGCCAACGGCACGCCGCGGGTGCGGATACCGATCAGGCAGATGTTGTCCAGTCCGCGGTTCTTTTCAATGATCTGGTGCGCGATCCGTTTTAATGCTCTGTCGATGTCGTCACCCGACATCAATGTAGCCTTATATTCCATAAACACCTCAAAATAGTAGGTTTTTTGCAGTCGATACATCAATGGGTACGGGCAGAGCCCGTCCGCTATTATTCATTCTTCAGTCTTCAATCTTCAGTTTTCAGTCAATAAATATAGCCTCATCCGGATGCGGACAAGGCATAGTAAAGCAAGGATATCAAAACCAACCTTGTCGGCATCTCTGTACCGACTTAAAAGTTATCAAACGTTATCATACTACTTTTTTAACAAGCTATAGTGATAAATAAGAATTAAAATACATTTTTGTGCATTTTTATGTTATTTGCCGAATCGGGAAACGTGAAGCGGCTATTTCTTGACATCAATCGCCGATTTTTGTATGATATGGGATGAAAATATGGTCGAGCCATAAGAAAAAAACTGATCGTATGACAACGAAACAAGAAGAAAACGAGTATGCGATCCGCAAAATCGAGGGTATTATGAAAAAACATCAAGTGCTGTCGTCGGTGTTACTGCTGGCGGCGGCTGTCATCTGGGGCTTTGCCTTTGTCGCACAGGAAAAGCTCAGCGACACCGTGCCGCCGTTCACCGTGAACGCGATACGCTCCCTGATCGCGTCAGCGGCGCTGATCCCCGTCGCGGCGGTAACACGGCGCATCAAAGGAAAACCGCTGCTCGAAGAAAAGCCTGCCGATCGCAAAACACTCATCAAGGCGGGTGTGATCTGCGGCGTGATGCTGTGCATCTCGGTCAATCTGCAGCAGTTCGGCATCGCGCTGTATCCCGCGGGAGCGCCCGCGTCGGCGCACAGCGGATTTTTGACGGCGCTGTACATCATCTTTGTGCCGCTGTTCGGACTGTTTCTGCACAAAAAACCGGGGCTGTTCATCGGGATCGCGGTCGTCCTGGCGGTCATCGGACTGTACTTTCTGTGTCTGTATGACGGGATCGGCGCGCTGTACACCGGTGATATCGTCGTGCTGATCTGTGGTATGGCGTTCGCTGTGCAGATCCTGTGCGTCGATCATTACATCGGCAGGGTGGACGGCGTGAAGCTCAGCTCGATCCAGTTTTTGGTCACGGGCATTTTGTCCGCGATCCTCATGCTGATCTTTGAAAAGCCCGATATATCCGCGATCCTGTCGGGATGGGCGCCGCTGTTGTACCTCTCCATCTGCTCGAGCGGCATCGGCTACACCCTGCAGATCATCGGTCAGCGGTACGCCTCCAATCCGTCGCTTGCCTCCATCCTGATGAGCATGGAGAGCGTGTTTGCCGTGATCGGCGGCGTGATCTTCATGCACGCCGTGCCAAAGCCGAATGAATGGATCGGATGCGGGATCATGCTCGCCGCGATCATCATCGCGCAGCTGCCGCAGAAGCTGTTGAAACACTCCGAACAGAAACAGTAGTTTCGGTTGAGATTGCCACACCGCCTGTAGGCGGTTCGCAATGACAAATGATAAAGCCCTTCCGAGCGGAAGGGCTTTGTTGTTATCAAATGTTGAGATCGCAACGCCGTTGGCGAAATCGCCAACTCCTCACAATGACGATGCATTAAAAGATGGTGATCGTCGGGCTTGCGGAGGGGTTGAGCCATCCGAGGATGACGCGCAGCGCGTTTTCAGAGATACCGACACCGCCGTAGGTCGGCTCAGTGGCAACGTGCAAAAAGCGCGCACAGCCCTTGGTTTTGTCCACGGGATCACGGTTATAGTCAAATACGACCGCGTAGGGATAGGACTTGGTATACTCATACAGCTGTTGGCTGGAGGTATAGTCCACGGGTGAGGACGCGTCGACCAGTCGGTTATAGTTGATGGACGCAGGGTCGGTGACCCAGTTCATACCGTACTGGATCTGGTAATAATCCAGCGCCGTACCGGGATTCATGTTGGTACCCATCGCGTACTCGATATTGAAAGTACCCTTGGGGGTGGTGTCGTCGGCGGGACCCACGTTATCCGAGGTACCGCCCGTGCCGACAAAGCCGTCCACGATATCGAATTGGCGCGTCCACTGTCCGTCAGCCGACTTCTCATAGAAATACACCTTGGCAGATGTGCCCTGACTCTCGACAAAGATCGCCTGCGTGCCCTTGAGATCCTCCACCTTGAGGTTAGCCGCAGTGAGCAAGCGGCTGAGATCGTCGCCCTGATCACCGACAGCCTGTGTCGGCTCCGGCTCCGCCTCGGTCGGATCGGGAACGCTCACCACCGCGGGCGGCGCCGCCTCCTCGGTCGCGAGCACAACGCCCATCGTCTCGGATTCGGACAACGGCAGTGCCGATGGATGGAAGGTCGTGTCAAGGAAGGAATAGATCTTGTCGCCGAAGGTGAATACCAGCACCAGCGACGCTAAGATGAGGAAGGTCGCGACGCCGATCAAAATCGACGCGCGATTGGATGACCCGCCTCGCTTGGTTTTGTAATTATGCGGGCTGTGATAGCGGGATTTATATCTCCTGCGATTCGATGTTTTATTGTTTTTATACTCCATATTGATCCCTGTCTTTTTTTACGTTTCTGTTTGTTATCCGCGATTGCGGAGTAGCCTTAGGTCAAGCGCAACAACAGCGCCGTGATATTATCCATGCCGCCCCGATCGAGTGCCGCGTCGGTGAGTGCCCGCGCGAGCACATCGAGATCCATCCTGTCGTCGATGATCCGACAGATCTCGTCATCGGTCAGCATATCGGTCACGCCGTCGGAGCACAGCAGGTACATATCGCCGGGCTTGAACTTGCCGCGCGCGACATAGGGCGTTGGCTCATAGCCTTCCGGCATGCCCAAAAACTGCGTGATTGCCTTGGAACTGCCGCTCACCGCGACATGCTCCATCGAGAGCTGTTCGAGCTCATGTCCCGACAGACGATAGATGCGGCTGTCGCCCGAGTTGAGGATATAGATATCTTCGCCGCAGATCTGCAGCATCGCGGCGGTGGTGCCCATGAGCACCAAAGAGCGCGCCTCTGTCTCCTGACAGATCACGCTGTTGATCCGTTCGGCGAGGGGCTTTACATACGCTTGATAGGCGTCCTTTGCGCGGGTAAACACCAGCGACTCTGCCGCCGCGACATAGGATGCGACCTCGCCGCAAGCCTCGCCGCCCATGCCGTCATACACCGCGAAGAGCTCGTTGGCGTCGGCATCGACCTTGCCGCTGAACGCGACGTCAAAGGTGGAGCTCACATCCTCCCGAATATGACCGGCACAGTAAAAATTGTCTTCATTATTCTTTCTGAATTTTCCCATGGAACACACAACAGCGTATTCCGCCTTATTCTTATGCACGGTGCTCACCCCTTTCGGCAATGGATGATCGGATCATTTTTCTCCCGCAGTCAGCTGAGCCGCTTTGAGAAAAGCATCGGGGATCTCGACCTCGGCGGTTGAAAAATCGCTCATCTCACATGACAATCCATAAGACTGTCCCTCGGTCATCACGATCATCTCAAAGGACGACATATATCCCGCGGAATTGACGAGGAAGTCGACAGTACATTTTGAGTTCTCGATAATCGACTTATTCGCTTCAAACAGTGCGACGAATTTGTCATAATCCGTAGCGCGGTAGAAGACAGAAGCGCCGTCATTCCTGATCATCGAAAACAGTTCATAGAGATTGATATCATAATGATAGTGTGTGCCGCCCTCTGCCTTTTCGGTCTTGATGGTCGCGATCGGGCTGTTGGTGGAAAGGCGTTTTCTCAGTAAACCGACCGCACTGTTCAGCTCTCGGGTCGAGTATTCCGACGTCAATCCCGTAAAACGCAGGAAAGCGCCGGCGTCAAATCCGCCCGAACGGAACGCCTTATCAAAATCAAAGAAATCCTGTACGTTATCGGCACATTCGCGGGTGGTCCACTTGTTGTTGTAATAACTGCCCTTTATCGCGTTTTTGTCACGGGCATACACCGCTCCGGTATAAGTATAGCTGTTATAATCCGCTTCATATAAAGATTCGATCGAATGCTTGGCGCGATCGACAGCGATATCACCCTTATAATGCATCATCGGCTTGTCGTTCTCACTCACCGTGACGTCATAATGGAACGAGGTGGAAAAATCCCTGGATAAGGAGCCGATAAAACGGCTCATCGGGTTATTGCTCTGATAATATATATAGATACCGAAAACGATCAGACCGACCACGATCACGCCGACAACGGCATAGATATAGCTCAGATGCTTCTTGATCCAGTCGCGGCGGCGGATCGCCAGCGCCTCTTCGATAACCTCCATCTCCTTGATGGGGGCACGCGGCTCGCTGACGTCGATCGCCTCAAAATCGGAGTAATCGTCATCCGGATCTTCATACTTCAAATCATCGATATCAATATCGTCTTTCACTAAAGTATCGTCAGTCGCTTCGGCGTTGTCCGCCTCGCGTTCATCGACCAATTCGATTTCTTCTTTTTCGATATCAGGACTATTCTTTTCGTTCTCTGCCAAACATATCCCTCTTTTCCTGTCAGAAAAAGCGGTTTTGATCGTCTTATCGGCGGGTTTTGTCCGCTTATTTACGATGACGATCCGCTATACTGAATTTCTCATACTGACCCTATTATATATATATATTGCAATTATAGCAAAATAAGTATTTCTTTGTCAATATGCCGAGAATATTTTCAAAAACTATTGAAATCTTGTTCATAAAACGTTTATAATAAAAAATAGCATAGATTATTATTTACAAAGTAGGTGTTATTATGAAAAAAAGACTTGTCTCTCTTCTGCTGATCATGACGCTGATTCTCGGCGTAGTATTCAGCTTGTCCGTCAATACAGCCGCGGCACAGCTTTTCGGCGATGTTGACAGCGATGACGAGGTGACGATCATCGACGTGACTTTTATCCAGCGTTCATTGGCGGGCGTCATTCTGTTAGATGACGCGGCGAAAACGCGCGGTGATGTTGACGCGGACGATGAGCTGACGATCCTCGACGCAACGCTGATACAGCGCTATGTGGCAGGCGTGATCGACGCGTTCCCTGCCGGTAAAGAACTGCCGACAGAGGCGCCCACCATCGCGCCGACAGAGGCTCCTACAGAAGCCCCCACAGAGGCTCCCACACAGGCGCCCACCGAACCCGAGGATGTGATCACCAAAGTGAAAAACAATATTCCGATCTATTTCACCAACAACAAAAACTGGAGCAAGGTCAACGCCTATCTCTTCAACAGTGAGACAAGCGCGCAGCTCAAGGCGTGGCCCGGTACCCAGATGACCAACTACACCACCAACAGCTTAGGCGAAAAGGTCTACAGCATGACGGTGGACGTTACAAAGTACGACCGCGTCATCTTCAACAACGGCACCGACCAGACGACCAATCTGCCTGTTACCAAGGCAAGCTCCGGCTACTTTGTCGATCCGTTGAGCAAGAACAAGGCATACAGCGGAAAATATATCGGCGGACTTTATCCGTACGGTCAGAGCGGCGAGGGTACGATCAAAACCGTCAGCTTTACCTATCCCGACGGCAACTACAAGAAAGACGTTTATGTCTGGCTCCCCGAGGGCTATAATGCCAATGATAAGAACAAAAAGTATTCCGTGCTCTACATGTGCGACGGACAGAACCTGTTCGGTCAGGCGACTACCTTGTCGGGCTACGAGTGGGAATGTGACGAGAGCGTCCTCTCCCTCATGCAGAACGGCGGCGACGGCGTGATCGTTGTCGGCATCGCCTGCGGCAATACCGACGCGCGCCGCAACCATGAGCTGACCCCGAATCTCGGACAGCTCGCACCCATCGTCAGCGGCGATACCAGCTATCAGAACGGCGGCGGCAAGGCGTTCTCCGACTTTGTGACCGACACGGTCATCCCCTATGTCGAGCAGAATTACAACGTAAACTCCATCCGCGGTATCGCGGGCTCGTCCTCGGGCGGTATCGAGGCGTTCTATATCGGTATGGAGAACATGGACAAGTTCCGTTATGTCGGCGCACTCTCCCCCGCTTTCATCCTCTATAACAAGAGCGTTTGGGACACTTATCTGAACACCAAGGACTTCTCGGGCGATGTGCCGCGGATCTACTTCTACTGCGGCAACAGCACGCAGGATCAGCTCGAGCAGGCGCTGTATACCAACGCCACCGCGATGGAGGGCTGGATGAAGACCCACGGCTATCCCGCCGACAAGATGATCACCAAAACCGATGACGAAGCAATCCATAACGAGGGCTTCTGGGCGCTGTACTTCCCGGAAATGCTCAGTTGGTGTATGGACTTGTGATAATGAGGAATGAGGAATTAGGAATGAGGAATTCCTGCAACTGATAACTGCATAAAAAAGAGAGGTACCGACTTTTTCGTCAGTACCTCTTTTGTTATTTGATGAAAGGAAAGGCGGAATCAATTCCTAATTCCTCATTCCTAATTCCTCATTAAATCAGAGCTTCGGGCCTGCTTCTACCAGCGCCTTACCGGCGTCGTTGGTGGTGTACTTCTTGAAGTTCTTGATGAAGCGCTCTGCCAGATCCTTTGCCTTGTCGTCCCATTCCTTGGGATCGGCATAGGTATCTCTGGGATCGAGGATGCCGGTGTCTACACCGGGCAGCTCGGTCGGAACCTCAAAGTTGAAGTAAGGGATGGTCTTGGTGGGCGCGTTCTTGATGTCGCCGCCGAGGATCGCGTCAATGATGCCGCGGGTATCCTTGATGGTGATACGCTTGCCGGTGCCGTTCCAGCCGGTGTTGACCAGATACGCCTTGGCGCCGCTCTGCTCCATGCGCTTGACCAGCTCCTCGGCATACTTGGTCGGATGCAGCTCGAGGAACGCCTGCCCGAAGCAAGCAGAGAAGGTGGGAGTCGGCTCGGTGATGCCGCGCTCAGTGCCCGCTAATTTTGCGGTGAAGCCGGAGAGGAAGTAGTACTGGCACTGCTCGGGAGTCAGGATGGATACGGGGGGCAGCACACCGAACGCATCAGCGGACAGGAAGATGACGTTCTCAGCCGCGGGACCCGCGGAGATGCCGTTGACCTTCTTCGC
>CAMJMQ010000026.1 GCA_946407065.1 uncultured Clostridia bacterium
TATGCTGATATAGCTCAGTCGGTAGAGCGCATCCTTGGTAAGGATGAGGTCACCGGTTCAAATCCGGTTATCAGCTCCATGTCCCTGAAAACCTACGTTTTCAGGGGCTTTTGATATTTTTGCGAGATTTTCAGACCGCATCCCTATTTCAGAAAAAACAATGAACGGATGCGGTCTGTTTTATGTCCAAGAAAAAGATTAAAATGAACAACAGAAAAAAAGACTTTTGCAGAGGTTCGGGGAGAGTTCATCCCTCACAGACAGTGTAGGGCGTTTTGTGGATACGACTGCCGGAAAATGTGTAGCAAAAGGCAGAAAAAGAGCGGATTGGGGATTGTAAAAATGAAAGTGGTATGATATGATAAAGATACCATACGGATATGCAAAAAGGCACTCTCAAGAGAGCGTGCCTTTTTTCTATATGACCGGCTTTTAGATCCTTTTTGCCATTTCCGACATCTATATAATGTAAAGGAATTTTTTGGGAAACCCCCGAATCACAGTGTTATAATATGATAGATATTAAAAAGACAACGACTCTTTTATATCGCACCAGCATGATAACTTTACTAAACGGAAAAAGCACCACCTCACTCTCCTTGTCATTACTCCGGTACAGAAAATTTTGAAAAGTATATCTTATTATCAAACCTGATCCATTTTATCGCTGTCTTATTGATAAAGGAACGAAACAGAAAGGGAACAACAGCATGAATTATGAAAATGAATTGGTAAATCGTGCAAAGAAAGGCGACGCAAACGCGCTGAATCTTCTGCTGGATCACAACAAGAGCTATCTTTACGCAATCGCCTTTGCGGTGCTGAAAAACCACGAGGACGCAGAGGATGCAACACAAAAAGCAATGATCACCGTTTGGCAGAGTATCGGATCGCTCGAAAATCCGGAAGCATTCAAGAGCTGGCTGTACCGTATCGCTCACACAAGGAGCCTGAACGTGCTGCAATCAAAGAAAAACAATCAGGTCATACTGGATGATGATATCAGCGATATACCTCAATTGGAAGACATGGAAAGCGAGCTGATGCTCCCGCAGGCATACGCGGAGTGCGACGATCTTAGAGATCGACTGTACCGGATTATCGACGGTCTGTCTGCGGTTCAGCGTGAAACGATCGTCCTGTATTACTTCAACGACAGGAGCGTAGCAGAGATCGCCGGGATCATGGACTGTTCCGAAAACACCGTCAAATCCCGCCTGTATCTTGCCCGACACTCTATCAAGACAGAGATTGAAGAACAAGAGAGAAAGAGCGGCGAGAAATTCTACGGGATCGCGGTCGGCGTCCTTCCCATCGGCTATTTTATCGCAGAGCACATCAAAAACAGCTTGCCCTCAGCTGAGGTGCTTGAAAATTTGGTAACCATAGCTCAACAGGCAGGGCAAAACGCCGCGCAGCAGGTTACCGGAAAGACAGCCGCTAAAGGTATGCCGACAGCAGTAAAAGCGATTCTCGCGACCGTTGGGATCGCTGCCGTTGCGGTTGCAGGTATCATGACGGCAAAGCTGATCTTTGACGGTCAGAATAAGGATGACCCTACACCGATAGAAACACAGGCAGTTATCGAAACAGATGCGCCGACTGAAAAACCAACAGAAGCCCCTACCGAACCTGATAATATCGATGCTTATCGGGCATACCTCAAGGTGCTCGAGGATAATAAGGATCTGATCAAGGATTATGACTGGCAGTTCAGCAATAGTCAAATGCAGAAAAGCGACAAAGAAAGCCGCCCTGTCGCCTTTGCGGATATTACCGGTGATGAAACACCGGAAATGATCGTTGTATGCTGTGATCCCGATGATAGCTATCGCTCCGGTGCATATCTGCGGATCTACCAATATCTTGACGGTTCTGCACAGCGCGTATACACACAAACGGGTGACAATGAACTGCGCTGGATGGATTTTACCGGTTCGAAAGGCTTAGGTTATCCCGGCGGCAGTCAATATGTATTGTATCAACTGCCCGGAGAAAAAACGCTCTATCACTACGATTGTGGAGGAATGGGTCTGAGCAGCTTTGAAATGGTAAGGTCTTACGGAGATTCCGAAGACGGAATAAAGATGAAAACGGAAGCCTACTATGTTGATTATCAACAGAACGCAGGTACGGACACCTATCAAGTAGATTCTACTGAGGTCGGTAAATCAGCGTGTTTGGAAAAGATATCAGAATTGACCGGGTCTTCCATCAATGTTCTGATGAGAAATACGATACGAACAACTGAAAACACCGCTTCGTCTTTAGCTTATCAATATGACAACCAAGCCATGACCTATGAGGAGGCTGTTTCTTATCTGAAAGAACAAATCGGAGATAGCTCAAATACACAGGATAATAATCCGCCAAAAGAAGATTACTCCGTTATCGCGGGCAATTACAGTACGACATTTGTCAGACATTATCAATCTTCCCTGACGATTGACAGCAACGGTGTTTTTGAAACGGAATTTTACTATGATCCCAACGGAACAAGAGGACAGGGATTCACCAGCGACCCCGCCGAATACTCCCTTTGCAGGGGGAAAATAGTCAATCTCACAAAAACAGGCGACTATACTTATACCTTTAATGTAACGGATATTTCGTATGATTATCCTGTGGGTGAAAGCGGCGATATCACCTATACAGACACTTATACGCATACGGATAAGAGTATGCACGCAACTTTTGTGAAACATCCCTTTGATACCGAGGGCACCATGACTTTTTACGCCAAAGGGATCACGCCGACCGACATGAAAGAATCTCATTTCAAATCTTATGTTTTCCCCGATAATCCAAAAACATCTGAAAGGGCTCAAACCCCAACATCATATAATATTATTTATATTCCATATGGCTCTGCAGACAATCCATACTACGGGAAATAGGAGACGGATAGTTATGAAAAAGAAAATAATTATCATTAGTATTATCGTTGCGATCGCTGTATTTGCCGCGTCACTGGGTATCACCTACGCAGTGATCACGGTAAGCCATACTTCTGCCGCTACCCCTGATGAAGCGGCTACTGTAGATTCCGCAGTATCGGCTACAGAACCACCAACCAAAACTCCCACAGAAGCTCCCACCGATCCCCCTACCGAACCGCCCACCGAACCACCTTATCTTGATGCCTATCGCGCTTTTCGAAAGGTGCTGAGGGACAACGAAAGCGATATCCGCGCCTATACCTGGCAGTATAAAACCGATACTCCCCAACCCATCGCCTTTGCCGATATCATGGGTGATGACACACCGGAGATGGTCTATGCCTATTCACATAACGGCAATACAAATGCAAAAGTATTCTCCTATAACGGTTCAAATGCGGTTGAAGTGTTAGATTACATGTTCCCTGATAACAACAAAAATATGCCGGGTCAGATGTTTCTGTCACAAATTGACGGAACACTATATATATTTGAGTTATCCGCTCCCGGTGTCGCGAGATTTGAAACTGCATTCCGCTGCGATGAAGGCAGCAATAACTCCTTACATCCGGTGGAGGAGGTCAGATACAGCCCGAGGACAGATCTGCAAAACACAGAATACGGTCAGTCCAGAATCAATGGTTCTGTAGTATCTCCGGCAAAAGCAAAAGAAGCATATCAAACGCTTGCCGAAAGCACAGACGCTTTGCTTATGAGCTCCAGTGACACTCAGGGAAAAAGCTATCCCCGCTCTCTCGGACTTGACGCCGAGCACTATCCCAATCATTCTATGACCTTTGATAAAGCGATCGCATTTTTAAACGATATCATCGAGGATAAATAAGAAAGGAGATCAAAAATGAAACGCCTATTATCCCTTGCATTGATTGCTATTCTGTTCGTACTTGCGGTTTTTACCGCTCCGTCCACTGTGGCCGTGACGATCGATACCCTTCCGTCTGCCGCAAGCTCTCACTATGATATCCGCTATGGAGATATTGACGGAAACGGCGAGGTCGGTTTGCCGGATGTGACCGCGCTGCAACTCTATCTGGCAAAAATCGGAAAAAAGCCCGCGGGTGTTACTTTGACGAAGGATGATTCGATCATGGACGCAAACTTTGACGGAGAGACCGATATCGATGACGCTGCAACCCTGCAGCGCTATCTCGCCAAAATGCAGTTGAAGAATGCTGAGCTGGATACGACGGCTTATCAATGGTCCGGCGGCGCGTATGTCAAGCATACCCACAAATGGAAAAGAACCGGTGTTAATTACCATTCCGGCTTTGCCTGTAACAAATGTTTTAAGGATGTAACTGATTGGGATAATCCTTATGCGTGTCACGGCGGTTGGCATACACATAAATGGTGCGTTCAGCCCTGTTTGGATACCTGCTCGGAATGCGGCGCTAAGCGTCATCTGCATTATTGGTCATACTATGAACCCCAATACTCGGGCGACCGGCTCGGGAAACGAGGCTATTATTTTTGCAATCAATGCCTCAATTTCAGCGAGAATGGATTTGAGATCGATAATTCTATCCAGAGAAACTGTGATAACTGGGTGACCTACTATGATTTTTCCGACTCCGATATCCACACCGGCGTTGAATATTCAGACCCTATGACCGACCCGCTGGACAACATCCAGGGAATTGATATTATTGCTGAAAAAAGCCTGGCAGTTGGCGATACGTCTGATCTGTCCGTTGAATTTACGCCTGCTCAAACGCGCTGTGACAGGACCATCATCTGGTCGAGCAGCGATCCTTCTATCGTATCTGTAGATGAAAACGGCCGTATGACCGCGCACGCGATCGGCGTTGTTACCATTACCGCCAAAGCCGTAAACAATAAAAAAGCTGAATGCGTCGTTAGGGTGACTGAAAACAGCGTCGGGTCTGTAACATCGGTACGCGTATTTATCGACGGCAAAGACGCTACCGACGAAGGCGTCACGCTTGAGAAACACAAAACCTATAAGGTGATAATAAAGACTACACCCGAAAAGGCAGTGTATAGAGTCACTTATGGTGGTGTTAGGCAAACGGCGTGCCGTTTAAACTGCGTATCCTTTAACGGTACTATCTCACAGAAGATTTGGAAGGATCACATTGAATATACAGAGCCTAAATGTGAGATAGAAACAATTGCAAGCGGAACAGATACACTTACTATAAGTCTCTTTGATATGAACAATCACCGTATCACAAAAAATATAAACATCACCGTGAGATGATATAATTACTGTAATATGTTCTGAAAAATGACAGCCGCTTGCAAAAGCAGGCGGCTGTCGGTGTATTATTTCAACATATATTGCGATATCATTGACGGAAGTTCCGTCCTCATATCATCGTTCGACAGCGACTTCTATGGTACTGTCGAACTACATCGGAATCCTTCGCTCAACATATATCACTTTTCCATGCGAAAGACTTCGAGACCTATGATGTCCTCCAACTCAACTTCTTTCAACTGTTCGCTGATATATTGTGCCACATCATCCAAGTCGCTGTCGAACTCACCCATATCCCGCTGAAAATAATCATCGAGATATTGACGGTAGCTTTTTTTCAGCGCAAGGTTAGAGCCGTATTCCACATATGACATAGCGTTGCCGCTCTCAAGCTCCGGGTTTTCCTCGACCGCTTTTGTGAGCAGATAGATCATCAGCGCGTCGATCTGATCGCGCGGATATAAAGGCAGCATGTTCGCCAAGTCAAGCATATGGTTCAGATCCTGTTCGGTCATATTCAGCAGAACGCCGAGCGTGATCAGCTGATTCCGTTTGGGCAGCACACGATTGTTTCTGAGCAGGGAGACAGCGTTTTCCAACGTCTTATTTATCCCCAATTTCTGTACTTTCGCGTGAAAGCTGTATTGAGGCTCATCCTGATCATGCAGCATGGCATGCTTTTTCTTTTGAATATTCATAAATTCATCGATAAAGCGGATCAGCTTATCATAGGTACAGAAAAAGACAGGTTTATTCCGAAGGATATATGCTTCAAAATCCTTGTCGTCATTGATCGCTTCAAGCTCGTGGTATGCTATGGTTGTATTGACAGTATGCTTTTGGCTGAGTTTTTCCATTCGTTTTTTCTGCGATTGGATGATTTCCTCCCGAATGTAGGCGAGCCGATTGTTCCACTGCTCAACAGACGCATAGCTGTACAGCGGGTTATCAAAATCACCCTGTCGGCGATTGAGCAGATAAATGATAATCGCATCATTCAGATCCTTGGGATACAATTCTGCGTAGGAGCCGTATTTTTTCAACAACGTATTCGCTTCATCCGGATTCATGTTAAGCCCGAACGCGATCTTGATGAAGTCATCTCTTTTCTGCGGCTTCCTGCCTTCTACACACCATTTTTTGACCGTGTTCTTGCTGACCCCGACCTTCTGCGCAAAGCGGATATATTTTCCGCCGTTGATCTCCACCAAATGATTGATGTAATTTTTCCAACTGACAAAGCTGTCGCTGTGGTGTCGGATATATTCCAATACGGCTGCAAATGACTCACGCTTTTCAATATCCTGTCGTACATAGATCGTCCGGTCAGTCATCGTCGCTCTCCCCAAAATAACACCGCATTTACTCCTCATCTCCTGATTGATTTCTATCGTTGTCTATTCTCTATGTAATTTAAGTATAAACCATATCCTTTTTCTACCTCGGCTTTCATTTCATCCGTGATTTCAGGATCGCCGTATGTATACTGCTTTGGATCCCCCGTGGCAGTCATGTGATAGATCTCATCATTTATAGCATAAAGTTGGACCGCAGAGTTCTCTTTGACACGACAAATATAAAACAGTTCTCCTGTACGATCAAAGCAGTATTCCGCATAATTGGTTGATTGATCCACATCTTCCCCTTTATAATACTGTTTGATATAACTATAACCCGATTCCTGTGTATAATGCACAACATTTGTTGTGCCGTTGCTATTTCCTGAAGAATAAGATTGAGAATTCACTTGTTGTCTCAGAACTTCGGCTGTTATACTATCGCGTACGACGCGTGCTTTAAGTTCCTCCGAATTATATTGGGAGAAAACAGATTCAGAAACATCCGTGCCAAGCGTTGCCGTTTCTGACACTTCGCTTTCTGTAGATGGTTGATTCAGACCGGCGATGAATCCCATGATCGCTGTCACGACAACAAATACCGCTAAAACAATCAGCGCCAATCGAATCCATTTGCCTTTGATCTCCTTTTTTCTCAGCTCGGATCGGTCTGCTTTCTGCTGCATGCCGAATGGTACAAAATGTTGTCCGAACAGCTCGTTGAGGACTTCGCTTACATCCCGATACCGTTGCTTCGGCTCTGCCTCACAGCATTGGAGGACAACTCTTTGCAAATCCTGATCACCGAATCTCGGCGACGGCAGCTTTTCACCGCTCAAACGACGTTTGTTGTTGTCCCATAGATCCTGCTGCGACTGTCCGTCGGAGAATTGCGGAAAATGCAGATCGTTCAAAATATAGTAGAGCGTCATACCGAGGCTGTATATATCCGAACTGTAGCTGTACTCATAGTATCGGAAGGACTCGGGCGCCATAAAATCAGGCGTTCCCGTCGCAGTCAATCCGCTTAAGCCGCCGAGTTTTTTGGAAACGCCGAAGTCACCCAAACGAAAAAGTGTTTTCTCCTTGGATTCGTCTAAAAAAATATTTTCCGGCTTAATATCGCGGTGCAGTATCCCTTTAGCGTGAAGCGCTCCGAGCGCCATACCGATATCCGACGCAAGCTGTCTGCACAACGCCACCGGATCATATTCTTCTTCCTTCAAAAAATCGGAGAGAGGAAGATACTCGTGCATATGGATCAAAAAATCATAACCGATGCAATCTCCCTGCCGATTCAAAACCGGTTCCTCCCGGCTGTGCAAACACTCCACCAGATAGTCGCTGTGCATCGATAGCATGGTGTCGATCTCATTCTTGACCATCCGATATTGATCGGGTTCGTTTTCGACACAGATCACCTTGACAACGGAGCGTTCTTCACCGCGCTGCAGCGCCAGAACACAGCCTGTTCCGCCGGAACCGAGAATCTCTCCGGTGCATATCCAGCCATCCCAGAGCGGTTCATAGCTTTTGACGCGCGCTATAATATCCGATAATTTATCCACAGAATTCTCCTCTCCGTTTTATTCCATCGAACAACGTTCTTCACCCTAAGGTGGTATCTTACGAAAAACACATTCAATCTGTAGCGTTTAGTCCCTCTTGTTTTATCTGCAATCGCGGATGAAAATAATTTCATCACTTATTATTTTCTCATCCCATCATTTTCCGGAGATATCCTGTTTTTAACGATTGCACTGATATATCTCACCTTAGGATCCGTTTTGATTAGGGATAAGGTATCTATTTGCCCTTCATCAACCGATTCTTCCGTAGCGTTTTCGGGCTTTTCATATTCAATTACAGCATGAATGAGATCATACTTATCATTAGAGTACATGTCTTCTTGTGTTACATAATGATTTTGCGCCGTCGGCGATCCTACATTAAAATTCTTTCTCACAAATAATATCTGACAATACGTCATATCCGTTCCGATCTCATTGTTCAGCCTTGCGCCGTCCATCATAACAACGCATTTTGGATAATCATATTTTTCCGCGAGGATATCCGCTTTAATACCGGCGATATCAGCTTCTGTATAACCGGTTGACGATGGATCGGAAGGTTGGATGAAGAACGTAAAACCGGGCAATTTCTTAGAATTGTAGAAACAAATATCTTTCATTTGATCCACATAGGTATAATCCCCGGCAGCTTCTACCGTGATCTCACGCCCCATCAAATCAAGGATATCAGCTATCCTCATAGACATAATATCCTCGCCGAGATACTCATCGTTATCTATAGAAGCATTTATCTTTTCAGGTGGAATTAGCTCTTTTTTGATTGCTTGAAAAAAGGTATCGCCGCTCTCCTGATTATACAATATGTACATACCAACCGGATCTTCTTCATTTTCCGGAAGTTTGTCATTATACGCTAACCATTTTTTTGCTGCATTGGGAAGCTCTGAACACTTCGTTTCCGGTGCATAAATATCAAATCGTGAAAAACTAACGATATGAAACGAAACTGTAGATAAATATTTTCTCTTAGTCATGTTCCCTTCTGATGCGGGTGGTGATTGATAATCCAGTTTTGAGGTATCGGTATAATACCGATTTTCGCCCACAGACATCATGTTTTGAAAGCGTCCGTTGAAATTTGAACTGATAACGGTTTTCTTCGAATCCTTGCTCTCATCTTCCGAGGGAATAAAATAATAACCCAAAAAAGATCCGTCTGCGGAAAGACAAAGGTACGTTTTGTGTTTATCTGTATAATCTTGACCATACCCATAATCGACTGAACAAACATAGGTCCCACTCATGTCCTTTAGCAGAGCTTCAACATCCAACTCAGGTGAATCGGTATTCTTAGCTGAGGCGCTTCCTGTAAACAATATCAAACTTATTGTAATCAGTGTGATCCATACTTTTTTCAAACGAATCATCCTTTCGATGACTTAAGTGTTCAGAAATAATCATACTGCTTTTTTACAGTAAATACAATACCTGAATTGATTCGTCACAGGATCAATCCCTATTCCGACTGTTGTTGATCGCGTCAACGATGCGATCGGTCCGGCTGTTGCCGATGTCCCGGAATTTCTCTGTTTGCCACTCGGCAACCTTACGGGTATTTGTATCGTCGATGCGCTTGTAGATCGCTTCATTGATCATATTGACCGCGTCATATGCCTTTTTCTTTTCAAAAACAAGAAAACAAATATCGATCCTTTCACCTGAGGTAAGATTGAGCACCAGCGTGGTTTGGAAAGCGCCGATCATCGTAGCAATACCGAGCAAGATCACCAAAAAACCAATCAGGGGCGATTGCCACAACAGCAAGCCCAGAATGAACTCCACAAGACCGATGATCAGATTTCTGAGGATCAATCGGAATCCCACCGAGGTAGAGGCGATCTGATTGACCATCAACTGCTTTTCGATCCTGCCCAGAGGGATAACGCCTAAAATAGTATTGGGCATTTTTAGATAAATAAAATTATCATCCTTTGAAATCTCTCCTTTCAGATAGAAGGTCATTAAGCCTGTGATAAAATGAATAGTAGTCATCTTCATATCTCCTTTTGAAACATTTCCTCTCTATAAGATTCCCTTATATTATAATAAGTGTTCTCAGAGCGTTTCCCAAAACCTGACCTTATCGCATGATTTTTCATCCGTCATCCAGCATAGGGATCATTTTTTGGGAAAACAAAAAAATCCAATGGTATGATAGAATCGTAATGAGACATAACGTTCGATTACGGAATCGAAAAAAATCTCAGCTTGCCAATCGGTAACGAAAGAAGGAATGCAGATAGATTGAAAACCCTTACGGCTTTGATCCAAATACGATACAGAGAATACAGAATGATTAGGAGGATTAAAAATGAAAAGAACATTATCAACCATTCTCGCCATCCTTACCCTGTTGTCTTTGCTGACGGTAACAGCTCCGTATGCTGCTGCTGAAGAACGATCTGCTTCAGCGATTGACCGTGCGGTAACGATCGACGAGACCACAGACGACGAACAGCTTAACGGGGATGAGATAACCATTCCGCAGGGTTACGATCTGGAATCACAGAGTAACGACGGAACAGAAGAGAACAGCGTTCCCCTGTTACGTAAGAACACCGATCTTGCTGAGACAGGAGCCGGCATCACTTACAATGTGAGCGGAACTACCCTGACGATCTCGGGTTCCGGTTCCATGGCGGGATTAAAGGGAAACGATCGTTCCTATCCTTGGACTAACCATGCATCTACGATCAAGAAAGTCACCGTCAATAAGGGTATTACGGATATTTCTGATTTTGCCTTTATGAACTTCAGCCAATTGACGTCGATCTCCCTCCCCGATGGGATCACAAAGATCGGAGAAGCGGCGTTCTACGGCTGCGGATCACTGTCAACTATCTCTCTGCCCTCCAGTGTCAAAAGTATCGAAAGAGGTGCTTTCTACTTGTGCAGATCTCTTGGCGGTATTAATTTAAACAGCGTTGAGGCGATCAAAGACTATGCTTTTCAGGGAACGGCAATCAAAACAGTTGCCTTAGGTAAATCCTTGACGACACTCAACGGACTTTCGTTCTTCGGCGTCGAGGTGACCTCGTTCTCAGTCGATAACGCGAATCAGAAATACTGTTCTGATGCCGGTATTTTATACTCGAAATCCAAGGATACCATTGTACTATATCCGTGTGAAAAAACGGGAAACAGCTTTACTGTTCCGACGTCTGTTAAAGCCATCGAAAGCTGTGCGTTCGCCAGAAACAAATATCTGCAGAGTGTGAATCTCGGTTCCGTTACATCGATCGGTGAGAGCGCATTTCAGGAGGCGTCCTCACTGAAATCTATTGTCATTCCCGACAGCGTTACACAAGCCGGATACTTCGCTTTCTATCATTGCCCCAACCTAAAGTCGGTCACATTCGGCAAGGGACTGAAAGAAACCTCTTATCAGATGTTTGAACAGTGTACTTCTCTTACGGATATCAACTTCGGCGGTCTGACCGATATTGACGCGCGCACCTTTGCTGATTGCAGCGCTCTTGAAACGGTCACTCTGCCTTCGACAGTCACCTCGATCGGCAACGCTTCCTTCGGCGACTGCTACAAGCTTGTCAGTTTCACCGCACCCTCTGTTACCGAGATCCCCTATCAGGCTTTCTTGAACGACAGAAGCCTGACCTCAATCAGCTTTCCGAAGCTTGAAAATATCTATCGCATTGCGTTCTATGGCTGTTCATCGCTGAAATCCGTCCATCTGCCTGAGAGCACACAATTTGTTCACTCAAACGCGTTTCATGAAAACGTCGAAGTCACTTGTGCAAATACCAAATTGAGCAGGTACGGACAGAACGGTCTGCGTGAAATCGAGTCAGTGAGAGTTACCGGTACACTCAACTATCAGGAAGCATTCGATGTGCTGAACTTAGTCAATAAAGAGCGCGCGAAAGAAGGGTTAAATCCTCTTGTAATGAATGCGTCTTTGCTTGATACCGCCATGCGGCGTGCAGTGGATAATATCGTTTTATTCTCCCATACCCGTCCCGATGGCTCGTCATGTTTTACCGCGAACAATCTGATGGCCGCTGAGAATATTGCGATCGGTCAGCATAACGCGGCTGAGGCAATGAACTCGTGGATGAATTCGGAAGGTCACCGCAAGAACATCTTGACCGGGAACTGCACCACGATCGGTATCGGTTGCTTTGAAAGCAACGGCGTCACTACATGGGTGCAATGCTTCGGCACGGGAGCTGACAGTAAAAACTGCGATAAACCGGCAAATACAAAGAGAAGCCGCAGGATTTCGATGGCTGTCGGTACTTTCGAAGAAGAGACCTCCGGTACGGGGATTATTTGGGGTGCACCTAAGTCCTTTTCCTATGATTTTGACGTCTATACAAATGACAGGAACATCAACAAGAATGAGACAACCCATGCCGTAATGCGTGTACGCAATCCGGAGTTCCCCTCTTGTTTTGCTGTTCTGGATAATGTCGGCATCACGTGGTCGAGCTCTGACTCTGCTGTTGCGACAGTCGACTCTCAGGGAACCGTAACAGGAGTCGGTAACGGTTATGTCAGCATTAATGCCGATCTGTTTTTCTATTCGGCAACTTCCCAAAGGATCCAGGTCAAAGGAGCCGCAACTGTTCCCACTCCTGTCATAAAGAGCCTCAACAATGTCGAAGACGGCATAAAAATCAGCTGGAATAAGGTAGACGGAGCCGCTCAGTACCGCGTGTACTATAAAGGCAGAAACGGCTGGACAAAGCTGACCGACACGTCTTCAAATTCCGTGATCGACTATGACGTCGTATCAGGCAACAATTACACCTATACGATCCGCGCCCTTGATCAAAACGGCAATCACATCAGTGATTATGATCATAACGGCTCCAAGATCAGATTCATTAAAGCGCCGCAGTTCTCCTTATCCAACGCCTCAAACGGTGTACGGATCAGCTGGGGCAAGGTTACGGGCGCTGAGAAATACCGCGTATTCTATTACGGCTCCAAGGGCTGGACAAGACTTGCAGATACTGCGGCAACCTCGTTCCTTGATACCGACGTATCGTCCAACCACCGCTATGTCTATACTGTCCGCTGTATCAGCGCAGACGGCAATACCTATATCAGCGATTACCGCGTCGGAAAGGGTATCAACTATTTTGCAGCTCCCTCGCTTACTCTGAAAAACGTTGAGGACGGTGTGAAGATCAGCTGGAATAAGATTGACGGCGCGGCAAAATACAGGGTCTATTACAAGGGTCGGAACGGCTGGACTAAGTTGACCGACACCACCTCAACTTCCGTGATCGACTATGATGTCGTATCAGGCACCAATTACACCTATACCATCCGCGCGCTGGATCAGAACGGCAACCATATCAGCGATTATTATCACGACGGTTTCAAGATCAAGTTCCTTCGCGCTCCTTCCTTCACCCTGTCGTCTGAGAAGGGCGGCGTTCGAATCAAGTGGAACAAGGTAGGCGGCACGGAAAAATACCGCGTGTTCTATTACGGCTCCAAGGGCTGGACAAGACTCGCCGACACCGCCAATACCTCTTTCCTCGATACCGACGTATCCTCCGGTCATCGATATGTCTATACCGTTCGTTGTATCAGTAGTGACGGCAAGACCTATACCAGCGACTACCGCGTCGGCAAGGGAATCAACTATCGTTAATACCACATACTAAAAAGCCACTGGGTGACTGAGTAAAGATGGCAAAAAGAAAAGAGACAGTCGAAAAACTGTCTCTTTGGTGCCGGTGACCTCGTCGTCGTTTGCTGTACTCGCTGAGTGAGATTTCTTGCCGAAATCTCCCCCTGCTCGCGCCGCAACTCCTCCTCTCCCCAAAATAATAATTTATTTCGGGGACCCCTATTCACATCAAGTCCTGTCCTACAGCACAAAAAAGCCCATACCCGTTTGGGTATGGGCTTTTTTGGTGCTGGTGACCCTGACCGAATCCTCTAAACCCGCATGAACAGTGGATTTCTTCAAAGTCAGTAGTGCAATAAAAGTGCATTAAGTGCACTTTTTAATTCCTATGCAGAAAAATAGAATAATTATTCAGAGCAAAAAATGACCATGTTTCACCCCGAAATCAAGAAAATATTGAAATATACTTGACACCATATGCGGTACCATATATGATAATAACAACATTCGTAATGATATAATTTGTCATGAGGCTGAGATCAATGAAAACAAATGAGTTAACGGAAAAACTAAACTACTATATGAAGAAGAAATACAGAATTGAAATCGTAGAGGATGAAGACGAAGGCGGTTTTGTTGTCTCCTATCCTGACTTGATCGGCTGTATCTCATCAGGAGAAACCCTTGACGAAGCTGTCAAGAACGGCGAGGATGCCAGAAGAGAATGGACATACGCCATGTTAGAAAGCGGCGCTGTCGTTCCCGAACCCTTTGACGCCGACGATTACTCCGGTCAATTCCGTCTCCGTGTTCCTAAATCCTTGCACAAACACTTAGCCGAACGCTCCAAGCAGGAAGGCATCAGCATGAATCAGTATTGTATCTATCTGCTTTCTCAAACAATCTAAATATCTCACAACAAACACAAGCACGGTTTTTACGCCGTGCTTGTGTTCTTTATTTTTCGTCTGTATTTGCAGAACTTAGCTTTTCAACTTCATCCAGATTCAGATTGTAATAACTGCTATTACCTAATGATTTTTTATCAATCAAATTGTACTCCGATAAATCTTTCAATCGTTTAAATACCGTTGGTCTGCTAACGCGCATCAATCCCTTTATTTCCTCTACGCTGATACCACTTTCTGAAAACAGGCTCGCTTGTAACAAATAATCATAAAAATCAATATACTTTTCATTTAGTCCCATTGGCAGATATTGTATTCTATCACGATAATACATAAGCTTCTGATGTCGTTTTTGCAGAGCTTCCTCGAGCTGCTTCATAGACTCTTCAATGATATCGGTGAACATAATGACAAACGGCGTCAAGTCTCCCTTGTTATGCCTATCATTACAGGTCTTGAATGCTTGATAGTATTCCTTGATATTCTCCTTGATCGTATAAGACAAACGATAAGCGATCGTCGGCTCAAACTCCTTGGACAGCAAATAACTGCTGATAAAACGTGAGGTACGACCATTACCATCATAGAAGGGATGGATGTATCCAAACAAATAATGAAACAAAGCAACTTTAATTGGTTCGTCAATCTCAGTCGAATTCAATACTTGCAACGCTTGATTCATACACTCTATTATTTTGCTTTCCGGATTAACGCCTTGGTGTATTTCTTTTTGCGTTGCAGTTGTTACGCTTGCAGAATCTTTTCTAAATATTTCTCCATCCGGAAGGTTATTTGGATTGTCTTCCTCAACTTCAGCATAAACTAATTCGTTATATAGATTCCTAATATCTTGACAAGTTTGAAAAGACAGTGTTTCATTTTTTTGTAACATAAGGTACTTTTGAACCAGCCCTTTAAAACGTTTTCTTCTATTTTTTGTTTCCAATTCAGATAAAATGCTGTTTATTTCGCGCCTGGAACTGTAAACACCTTCTATGTCGTTTGTTAACACAATCTCATCAATTAAACTACGTATTGTAAAATGACTAATTGCCACTCCCGGTAATTCATCTCTTAGCTTTTTAATTCGTTTATCTGCTTTGTAAATACTTATAATTTTATAATGTAATGAAGGTTCTAAGACAAAAAAGGCCTGAGAACCATTTATTTCAAAGTTGATTTTCGTTGCATATTTACAGTCAAACCTTTTTTGATAAATATCTTCGTAATGATCCTTATCTGAGTAAAACAATTTAGCTAATGATTGATAACTCATGTCTCAGCACCTCCTAATTTATTTTATGTTTATTACTTATTATCATACTACAAATCGTAAAAACCAAGTATATTTTTACTTTGATTATTATTCTACACGAAACTGAGTATAAAATCAAGCTGTTTTTATACTCAGTTTCAAAAGATTCTTGCATTATTGAAAAGAACAAGCACGGTTTTTACGCCGTGCTTGTTTCATTATGCGCTCTGAACTTCTTTTTCGTCGGTATTCAGTATCGAATCGATATACTTGTTCGCCATTTCCAGATTGGCGTTGGTAAATGACTCAAACGCGTCACAGTAGGTATTCATAGTGACGGTGATGTCCGTGTGACCGAGCAGCTTTTGCAGTACCTTCGGCTGCATCCCGCCCTCGATGCACCTCGTCGCGTAGGTGTGTCTGAGCGAATGCAAATCTACCCTGCCGTCGACCGTTTCGTCGATGATATCATATTTCTCAAGCACCCGCGCGAACTGTGCATTGACCTGATTGGTCGTGATCAGCTTTTTCTTCCTCATGAAGATCTGACCGGATTGCTTATCCTGAACACAGTTTTTCAGGATCTCCCTCACCTTCTCGCTCATCGGCAGTGTTCTCGAACCTGCCTCCGTCTTAGCGGATTCACCGAGGATCGCCCTGCCCTTTTCGCCGCGGGTGACGGTCTTGTTGACGGAGATCGTATTGAAGGTAAAGTTGACATCCTTGACCTGCAAGGCGTTGATCTCTCCCATTCTCATACCCGTCAGCATGGAGATCAGCATTTGATCACTGTAGTGGATGTCCTCCGTCGTCAGCACCTCATACAACCGCTTCTGCTCTTCCACCGTCAGCGCCCTGACCTTCTCTTTTTTCTTTCGTGATCGGGGCTTTTTGACGTCATCCATCGGATTCTCGGTGATGATCTTCCTCTTCATCGCTTCCTTAAAGGTCGCCTTGAGCATCTGATGCAGCTTGTTGATGGTCGATTGCGAATACCAGATCTGCTTGAGCATGAAATCCTTGAGCTGCATGACCGTTGCCGCTTGCAGAGGCGTATTGTAAATCGGCTCCAACCCTTTCAGCGTTGACAGGTGCCGAAAGTAGGTACTGTCCTTGATCTCATTCAGGTTATACGATTCGTCGATCATCTGTTTCGCCAGATGGTAGATCGTGATCTCGCTCTTATCCGTGAAAGTACCGGTATGGATGCCGTATTCAATTTGCTTGATTTTGTCTGCGACTTCCTTACGCGTTTTGCCGTAAACCGACTTGCGATTCGGTCTGCCGTCCTCTTTAAAGCCGATACAGATTTGACCCTGCCAGTGCTTCTTGTTCTCCACATAGTAGATTGTATGGCTTCCGTTTGCGTTTCGTGTTTTCTTACGAGGCATTTTCACACCCCCTTAATCATTTTTTCAATTCAGTTGTTATCAGGTAAATCCTTTTTCAATAACTTAATTTGGCTTTCTTCTTCTGAACACATTCGTTTCAAATTTGAAATCAACAATGTTTGAAAACGATATAGTTCAAAATCAGTTTGAAATACTGCGTCCTTATAAGATTGATATGCTATTTGCTTTTCAGATGAATCCTTAAAAACATCATGATAAGTCTTTAAGCATTCTCCTTGTTTTAGCAAACAATTCTGATAATTCTTGGCTGTGTATGCAATATGATGTAGCATATGCATTTGTAACGCTTTTTCAAGAAAAGGTTTAGCATCTGTGTAATTTAAATCTGCATACAGACTTTTCAATGAATCATTGGATATCCCTAAATAATCACATAATTGTTTCATATCCTGATCCTGCTCTTCATTCACACGGGAGGAAGAGAACCCTACCAGATAATCAGTAGACACTCCATAGTATTTAGCAATTCTTGCCGCTACCTCAATATCCGGTTTACGTTGTCCTTTTTCGTAGTATTCCAAACTAGCACGTGAAATACCTAATGCATCAGCAACCTCTTGTCGCCTTAAGCCTTTTTCCTCACGTAATCCAGTTAGCCTTTCTGAAAAAACATTACCAAGTAACATGATATTCACACTCTCTTGTCTATTATTGTTGCTGCGATAAACTTCGACAAATAACGTATATATGTTGCTGTAATATATTTTCAGCAACAATTATCATCATCGTTATCATACAACAACGATTGTTAATTGTCAAGCATTTTTCAAAGGATAGGAGGTGAAGTCCATGAACAGCAATCAGGATCTAAAAGCATATGCCAAACACAAGGGCGTTTTTCTGTGGGAACTTGCAGAATATCTAAGCATCAGCGAAGCAACTTTTACCCGCAGACTGCGCCGAGAGCTATCGGAGGATAGCAAATCCAAAATGATATTGTATATCGACAACATTTCCGCAAAAAAGGCAAAAGAAAAGCCATCACGGTCTCGCACACCGTAATGGCAATTAAAACTACGACGTAAATCACAGCTTTTCTGTTAGTAGTATAACACTTTCGTCAAGCTGCGTAAACACTTAATCCAAAGGAAGTGAAATTGCTTATGACCCCCAAAATTATCGAATCCCAGACAACACCAGGAGCTGCTATTACCGGTGACTGCGAGAATATAGCATTTCTTGACACAAAGGCAGTCGCTAAGTATCTCGGTTGTTCCTTGCCTACTGCCAGACAGATCATGTACCGTTCTGATTTCCCGTTGATCAAGGTCGGAAAGAATCTGCGCGTTGAACGCTCAGCACTAAAAGAATGGGCGCAAACTCGTCACATCTGAGAGGTAACTTTGATGACCGGAATGGATTATTTTCCTTTGATATTTTCCGGTGAAGAGCAAGTCTTTTTACTCGATGACCATCAGATCGCAGTGCTCCTCAGAGCATTATTCACCTACTCCCGGGCGTACTCACAAGGAGAGAATCTTGAAATTGAGATTGACGATCCGATGGTGCGAATTGTCTTTGTCGGGCTGTTTGGTGCAGTCCGAGAGCGCTTCGATGAGTATCGCCGTAAGTGTGAGATCAACAGTATGAACGCACGGGGACATGGCGCTCCGAAAGGTAATCAAAACGCAAGAAAGGTTACAGAAGAAGAGATTGAAAGGGCAAGAAACGATCTACGAAACGGCAATTTACATGCCGCTAAAACGATCGTTGACAGTATTGTTCAGCGCACAAACTTCTCTTCTGAGGACGGTTATTAAAACAGTTCTCGTTATAAAAGATAATAACGGTATAATCTTAACGAGCAGACCCTTTGTGTTCCAAGCAGTACACAAAGGGTAAAACTCGTCAGGGAGGTCTCCCCTGTAACCCCCGAAAGAAGGTGAAAAAACTTTGAGAAAGTATACTATCGATAAACACATTCGCCTGACCAAAGAAGAAGCTCAAGATTGGAAACGCAAAGCAGAGATGATTGGCTTCAAAGAATCGAGCATGGTACGGGCGCTGGTCGACGGCTATGAGCCAAAGGAAAAGCCCGACTTCCAATTCTTTGCAGCGATGAATTGCATTACCGAGTTCGCCGATGAAATCCGAAGGCTGAGAAACACGATCCAATCCACCGGCAGCGTTGACACCGACGAACTCCGTAAAGAGATCAGATGGTGGCAGAAACTCCGCAGAGATTTGGAGGTAAGGTATCTTGCACCGGATCCCGGCTTCATGCTCTGGCATAAGCTGCCGAAAGAGTTGCAGATCAGATACTCCGGACAGCTCAGAAAAACCGGTACAAAACAATAACCCGACGGAGCAGCTACGAAAGTAACTGCTCCGCTTTTTCTTTGTGTCTATTTCCATTCTGTCAGGATACGCAGGGGCTTGGGCGCTCCCAACTCTTCACCGTTTGTGTACCGCAAGGAGCACAAATGGTCTGCTTGCTAAGATTATGCAGTTTTTCTTCCCTTTCACTATGTCAAATACTTTCTCCCGATCGCATATCTGCATGACGTCACTTTGCTGTCATCATCCGATTTCGTGACGTCATTCTGCTGTCATTTTTCGGTGTCATTTTCGTCCCTTTTCGTGCCACATTGGCACCAATTCCGGCGCCTCAATAATTCAGCAGTGCCACTTTGGCACAAAATCGTCTCCACCCGTCGTCAGCTCTGTCCCCATAGCACAGCAAAAAAAACAAGCGACCGCTTGTTTCCCAAACGATCGCCTGCGAATCAATCAAATAAGCAAATAATTAAAAAAGTAAAGAAAATGCTATCATTTCATACAAATGTGCAAGTAATGGTTGTTGCGGTTTTTTTGAAATAATTTACATCTACCACATATCGGTATTGTAATTAGTCCATTTTTGTTATCAATTAGACCACTTTTGCAACTGTTTGGACCACTTTTGTAGGAAGAATAAACCATGAATATAATCCTAAATTGATTTCGGGATTACTATTTTGATTTATTTATTTTGATTTGATTCGTTTACTCTATTCTCCACTAAATTTCAATATATTTTGTTGAAAATGATTGTACCAGATCGTTCTGTATGATATACTTTGTTTAAGTATATCTATAATTGTAAGGAGAAATAAATGAGCGTAGATCAATATCAACGTACAGTTAATAGTCTTGATAAAGAAATAGCAGATTTAGCAAAGAAAAAAGCAGCCGCTGATCAAAAAGCGTCAAGTGAGAGCAAGAAGGCTAGTGATATAAAAATCACTAAAAGCATGTCTGAGGCTACTGTTAAGTCCAAAATGAGGCAAATTGAGTCTCATACTAACGCAAGCATAAAAGCGTCATCTGAAAGCGCTGTATTAGCAAAAAAGATTGCTGAAAAGCAAACAAAGCGGAATGACGCCTATCAAAAGCTGCAGAGGGAACAACTAAAGGAGCAGAAGAAAGAACAAGTTGCTCAACAAAAAGCGATGGACAGTATGCGCCAGCAGTATGAAGATCAAATAATGGAGTTACAAAGATTAATCCCCGTTCCAAATCAATCAGAACAAGCCATGGATTCATCAGAAGAATATGATGTTTTTGTTTCTCATGCATGGGAAGATAAAGAGTCATTTGTTGATGAATTTGTTCAAGAGCTTAGGGCGAGAGATATTAAGGTATGGTATGATACTTCCCAAATGAAATGGGGAGATTCTATGAGAAAACGAATAGATGAAGGGTTGAGCCATTCAAAATTCGGAGTTGCAATATTATCTCCGGATTATATTGCAGAGGGAAAGTATTGGACAAAAGCAGAATTAAATGGTCTTTTTCAACTTGAGAGTGTAAACGGAAAAATGCTTCTCCCAATATGGCATAATCTTACCAAAAAGCAGGTTATTGAATTCAGTCCGATTATTGCAGATAAACTCGCTATGACGACTGCAACAATGACGCCGGGTGAAATCGCAGATGAATTAGTTAAACTGCTTCCTGAAAAAGCTGAGACGGAAAATCAAGACTAAACAACGAGGTATAAGATATGGCACGAAAAAAGGCAGAAGAGAAGCTGAATCTGGATACGATACTGTTTAAGTGTCGTGATATACTGCGTCAGGCACGCAACTCAGGATCTTTTTTTGAAAAACGCGATATGATGCTCACGCTGGTATTCCTGCGTTTTATCGGCGAGAAGTTTGAGGATGGAATCGAGAATCTCTGCAAAAAACTTGAAGAACAAGGATTAGATCCGAATGACGAAGAAATCAGAACAGCTTTTTTTGATGATCCCACCTTTACGGATGGCACCTATAATGTACCGATAGATGCGCGCTGGTCAACCATTATTGACACTCCGGCGCCTAAGCTGAACGCTGCTTTAGATACTGCGCTCAAGAGTTTATCAAAGGATAAAGACTTAAAAGGCTGCTTTATTGAAGGTACCTTTACCACCCGCAATTTAGCCCCGAATGATATCAAAAAGCTCGTCGATGAAGTCAGTAAAATCAACCACAAAACATTTGGGGAAGAAAAAGACCTGATTGGTCGCGTATACGAATACTTCCTCAAGGAATTCGCAGTCAATGCGACTAAGGAAGAGGGCGAGTTCTACACGCCGCATGACGTAGTCCAGTTGATTGCAACCATGATTGAACCATTTGACGGAACATTATACGATCCCTGCTGTGGTTCGGGCGGTATGTTTATTCAGAGCACCGATCTGGTACGCGCCAAACAGGGAGATACCAGTCGAATCAATGTGTTTGGTCAGGAAAAAGAACCGGCAACTTATCGATTGGCAAAGATGAATCTTGCTTTGCGCGGAATCAGCCATCACCTTGGAGAAATGGCAGACTCTTCCTTCACGCATGATCTGCACAAGGGTTTATATTTTGACTATATCATGGCGAATCCGCCGTTTAATCTCAAGGGGTGGTATGACAGTAATCTGAAGAATGACCCTCGCTGGGTGGATTATGCTGTCCCTCCCGAGAGCAACGCAAACTATGCGTGGATCCTTCATATGCTGTCCCATCTGAAACCACTGAAAGGTGTTGCCGGTTTTCTGCTTGCCAACGGCGCCTTAGGTGACAGCGATACAGTAGATATTCGCTCAAAGCTGATTCAAAATGATAAAGTTGAGGCGATTATTATTCTCCCTCGAGAACTGTTTATCACAACAGATATCAGTGTTACTCTCTGGATCCTCAATCAGAACAAGAAAGGCGGAGAGTATCACGGCAGACAGCTGCGCAACCGTGAGCACGAGATACTCTTTATGGATTTGCGTCAATGGCGAGAGAATCCAGTAAAGGGAGAAAACAAGAAGAAAGTACGTCTATTGACCGATCAGATCGAGCGTGCAGCATATATCTATCATATTTGGCAGAGTGAGGGCACAGACGGGAGTAACTATGCTATTCCGGAGCTGTATCGCAGCGTCGGTTTAGAAGAGATTAAGAAAAATAATTGGAGCCTTGTTCCCAGCAAGTATATTGAGTTCATCGACCATGATCTCGAGATTGATTTCCCTGCTGAAATGGCTCGTATTCAGCAGGAAATGCACGATGTCATCGCACAAGAGAAAGAGTCTCAAAAGATGCTGGATGATGCGTTCAGGGGGATTGGATATGAGTTATAATCCAAAAACACCGTTTCCAAACGCTCCAAGAGTAAGACTTGGAGACTATATTAAGCGCTCCACAGTAAACAATAAAGATTTAAAATATGGCATTGAGTTGATCCAAGGAGTAACAAACAAGGGAAAGTTTTCAATACCAAAAGGTAGCACTTTGGAAATAGATCTAAAGCCTTATAAACTGGTTGACAATGGGGCATTTGTCTATAATCCATCAAGATTAAATATTGGGTCATTAGCTTATCGCACAGAAGGCTTTTGCATTGTTTCTCATCTATACATTGTATTCTATCTAAATGATGAAGGAAAAAAGCGAATTAATCCAGAGTATCTTTATATGTATTTTCGCAGAGAAGAATTCTATAGAGAAGTTACTTTCAGAAACTTCGGAAGCCAAAGACCTGAGTTTAATTTCAATGATATGAGTGAATTAGAAATCCCTTTACCTGAATTAACTGTTCAGCAGAAGTATGTTGACGTCTACAATGCCATGGTTGCCAATCAGCAGAGTTACGAACGCGGATTGGATGACTTGAAACTCGTCTGTGACGGTTATATTGAAGATTTGCGTAGAAAAATGCCATGTAAGAAAATCGGACCATATATCCACAGGCATGATATTCGTAACGGTCAAAACGGAACAAAAAACGTAATGGGCATCAGTACATCAAAGGAATTTCGTGAACCTTCTGCTAAAGTAAACCGAAATGAACTATCCAACTATAAAGTAGTAAAACCGCGTCAGATTGGATTTGTTCAGACAACTCACAATGAAAAAGTGTTTGCATATGCATTCAATAATACAGATGAAGATATTGTAGTTTCCTCGGTAAATGAAGTCTTTTCTACAGAGGAGGACAAGTTATATCCGGAATACCTATGTATGTTTTTCAACCGAACTGAGTTTGACAGGTACGCTCGATTCCATTCGTGGGGGTCAGCAAGAGAAACATTCACGTGGAATGATTTACTAGAAGTGCAGATACCCATTCCCGATATTAAAGTTCAAAAAGCTATCGCAGATATTTATACCGTTTACAAAAAACGCAAAGCAATCAATGAGCAACTCAAAGCTCAGATAAAAAACATCTGCCCGATTTTGATAAAAGGGTCATTGGAGGAAGGGAAGCAATGAAAAAAAGCAATTCCATATTTCTTTATATCATTGTATTCATTTTCGGTTATCTTATTTCCTTTGTTTTTATCTACTATCTTCTACGGTGTGTAGATAAATTTGTCAAAATAGATTCTTTACTATTCTTTTTTGTTGTGATTGGATGTAGTTTTCTTTTCTCAATTACTAACACTATCTTGTTTGCAGTTGATCTTAACAAACAGAAAACTACAAAGATCTCGTTTTGGATGAGAAAGCATTATCCTAAAATGACTATCGCTTATATTATCGTAGTGCTTTTATTAAGTTCTATTACTGATAAAATCATCTGGAAGACGGAAGAGATTAAAGATGTTATAAATATTGAATGGACAATGCTTGGGCTATCCATATCCATTTTTTTGGTATGGGAAATCGTATTAAACTACTTAAAAAAGAGCCAACCGACAATAGATAATAATGCTGATTTTGAGAAGCGGTACAGGTTTTTACAAGATAAACAATCTTTTTCTCAAAAAATAGATTTATATTCTTCCACAATATTACTATTAGTTATCAATCTTATTCTTCTACTGTTTGCTACCGCTTTAGTTTATGTATCTCACATCCCGGAAAATCTCATAACACAGAATTTGATTATATGTACTTTCTTTTTTTCAACAAATACGCTTCTTCGTTTGTTCCTTGATATTTTAATGCCTTATATTAAAGAAAAAAAGCAATTAAAGGAAGACAATGCAGTCACGAAAGAGGAATTGGATGCGGCAGAAGGAAAAGCTATTTTGCAAACGATTGTTGATACCGGCATACAAACGATAAATGAAATGGATAACATTCCTGAAGAAAGAAAAGCAGAGTTAAAGATTAAATATCTAAACCTACTAAAATCCGGTTTTTTAGATGACAATCAGACAGAAAAGGAAGAACCAAAAATGACAAATAACAAATTAAGTCAATATATCCTTCATTATCTTACTGAGGATAAGACTAACAGCGCTATCATGCTTACAGCTCCTTGGGGCACTGGAAAAAGCTATTACATACAAAATGAACTTGTTCCTTTTCTTTCTAAAGAAGAGAATGGAAATCATAAGTGCATAGTTGTGTCTCTATATGGAATGAATACTCTTTTCGATCTAAGCAGAGCGCTTTATATGGAAAGCAGATTTAAAAAGCTTGTGAATCCATCTGAAGCTGCTACAACCGGAAAATTCGCTGCTAAAACCGTATTAAAGGGAGTTACCAGCTTTTTTAATATCGACTTATCCAAAACTGAAGAGGAAATGAAAGAGCTTTATGAGTCGGTAGACTTTTCAGGTAAGCTGATTATTTTGGAGGATCTTGAGCGAACAGAGATCAGTATTCTTGAGGTGCTTGGCTACGTTAATAATCTGGTAGAACAAGACGGCGTTAAAGTGTTGCTTGTGGCAAACGAAGATGAGATTATTAAGTATGAACCGATTGTTGCCGATAACGCGGAAGAGAAAGCGAGAGCTGAATTATTAGATAGAATTACTAACCATAAGGGAAGGATTTTTACTGAGGCTACAGTGGAATACTTAACAAACAAAGAGAAAACAATCAGTGATACAATTCAGTTTGAAAGTCCCTTCTCACTGGCTATCAAAGAAATCATCACAGATTATCACAACACCCTTCTGGATCAATTTGCAGTCGGTACAGAATTAAGTGATTTATATCGATTTTGCCATGAGATTAAGATTATTAACCTCCGCACATTTGTTTATGCTTGTCAAAAAGCCGTTGATATTTTTCAGAAGATAAAGCCAGATACTACAAGTGAATCAGATTTCATAAAAACCATCTTCTATGGAATCGTCGCATTTTCACAAAAGATTAAATCTGGAGAGAGAGCAACATGGGAAGAAGGCGATATTTTTTCTATTGAGCTTGCTACGGAAAAGTATCCATTATTCCGTTTTTGTTATGACTATATTACTCAGCATATAATCGATGTTAGTAAAGTTGGGCAAGCTAAAGAAGCATTGGCCACCCTGCGGCTATATGATAGGAAAAAGTCTGCAGGTGATCCTGACTTGTGTATAATAAATAGTTGGTGGTTATGTCCTGAGAGCGATGTACGAAAAGCAGTAGAAACTGTTACTGAACGTTTGAAAGATGAAGAGGATATTTCATTTTACGAATATGGGCATCTTGCCTTGTGTTTAGTTTCAATCAAACATGTAGTAGGTTGTAGTATTGACAAAGCTAAAGAATTGTTAATTCGCAATCTAAAAGGAAAAGGTCTGGAGATTAACGCTGATAATATTTTTACGTTTCTCATTAACAATAAAGATGATCCAGCAGTAGTTAAAGAAATACAACAGCTAAAAAAAGATATGAAAAACTCGCTTAACTCAATAGGTGAAGCAATATATGGGTTTGACTATAAACCTTCCACTATCTCCAACTTTAGAGATACCGTCGAAAAAAAGGGTGGTGAAATCTCAGATAATGGTTCTTTTGCGACCAGACTCGATAATGAGAAAATCGTTAGTATGCTGAAACAGTGTTCGGCAGCACAGATCCAGGATTTTCGATTAGTGTATTATAGAATCTACGAATCAGGAAATATCAGTGAATTTCTCCCTAATGATAAGGATGCCCTTTTAGATTTATATGCAAAAGTCAAAGAACTAAAAGGCTTTGATGGTTTTGATAAAATACAAAAGCATCAGATAGGATTCTTTATTAAAAACCTTAAGGAAGCATTGACAAGATACGGTGTAAATAATCCCGAAGCATCCATTGACTCGGAGGCATAACATGGCAAAACTACAAAACTATAACGGTCGCTATTGCGAATATGATTTTGAGAATGCCTTTATTACATATCTGGAGGAAGAAGGCTGGCAGTATTTACCCGGCGGCAGTATTCCGCGCGGATCGCAGAGAGATGTTCTGTATACTGATGATATGGAGCAATTCTTGAAAAAGTCGAATCCCGAGTTGATGGATGACGAGATCATTCAGTTAATAGACAAAGTGCGCCTTGTCGGTGCTGAAAGCGAGTTTTCAACCCTTCATAAGGTGTACAACTGGATGGTAAACGGAATTCAATTCACGCCGCAAAGCGGAGAATCTGAGACAGTGGCGCTGATTGACTATGAGGACACCGGTAAAAATATCTTCCGCGTCGTCAACCAATTCACTGTGGAATATACCGACAACGGACAAGTCCAGAATCGGCGCCCTGATGTGCTTTTGTACGTCAACGGTATGCCGCTGTGTATCATTGAATTAAAGAACCCTACTGACAGCCATGCGACAATCTATGACGCATGGGAGCAAATCACAATTCGATATTGGCGCGATATTCCGCACCTGTTGCATTACTGCCCTCTTGCGTGTATCTCTGATGGAGTAAAAACCCGACTCGGTACCGTTCGTACACCGTATGAGCACTTCTATGCATGGCGTCGTATCAATGACGGAGATAAGGTATCTTCTACGCCTTTTGACGAATTAAAGGCGATGATCAAGGGCGTTTACAGCCCTGAAAGATTCCTCGAAATATTCCGCGATTACATCTATTTTCAGGATAGCAGGTACGACAGCGATGAGCGCGAAATCGTTTGCCGTTATCCGCAGTTTTTTGCTGCAAGATTGTTGAAGCAGAGTATTGTAAAGTCTGTCAGGGAGAAGAGCGGCAAGGGCGGGACTTACTTCGGCGCTACCGGCTGTGGTAAGACATATACGATGGCTTTTCTGTCTCGTCAGCTGGCTCTCAGATGCACCGACGTTCCCGAGATTGGTTCCCCGACGATTGTTATGATCGTCGACCGCGAGGAACTTCAGAAGCAAGGAGCCAAACTTTTTACAAAGAGCGAGGAATTCTTGAATCTCGGTGAAGTCAAGGTCGTTGAAACCAGAAAAGATCTGCGACAAGAACTCGGTGCCCGACAGAGCGGCGGCTTCTATATCTGTACGATTCAAAAGTTTGTTGACAGAGAAGATGATAAGATCGGTCTGATCAATGACCGCGGCAATATTATTTGTTTCTCTGATGAAGCCCACAGAACACAGCTGGAACATTCTAAGACGATAAAGTTCAGCAAAGATGTTGACGACAATATGAAAGCGATGGTTTCTAAGCCTTACGCTAAAGTGCTGAGAGAGGCTTTTCCGAATGCTACTTTTGTCGGCTTTACCGGTACGCCGATTGCGGAAACCTATCAGACATTCGGCGATGAAATTGATCGTTATACAATGGATCAGGCTGTTGCTGACGGACTAACGGTTTCTATCAAGTATCATCCTCGTATCGCCAAGGTTCTGTTGGACGAAGAGAAAGTCAAGCAGATTGAGGATTACTATAAAAAATGTGCTGACGACGGCGCGACAGAAGAAGATATTGAGGCAAGCAAGAAAGCAATGAGCTCGATGGAGAAAATCCTTGACGAGCCGGGACGCTTGGAGCGACTTGCCGTCGATATTCACGATCATTATGTAGCGGCATGTGCAAACGATCCTGACAGAGTGCAGAAGGCTATGGTGGTATGTTCCAGCAGGCCGATTGCCTATAAGCTCCTGAAGGTGTTTCAGGATAAGTATCCCGATTGGTTTGTGGAGAAAAAATCTCCTGTTGGTACAGATGTGACTGATGAAGAATTGCGCGAGCTGAAACCGATGCCGTTCATGGCTATGGTAGCAAGTGTCGGCAAGAATGATTCGGAAGAGATGTATAACTATCTCGGTGGAGTGAAGAATAATAAGCGCTCCGAGGAGCTTGACGCTGCATTCAAACAGGATAAGTCAAACTTCCGTATCGTTATCGTCGTGGATATGTGGATCACCGGATTCGATGTCCCGTCGCTGACTTATATGTACAATGATAAGCCGCTGAAAAAGCATTTGTTGATCCAGACGATCAGCCGCGTCAACAGAAAGTATCCCGGCAAAGATTGTGGCTGTATTATTGACTATATCGGTATCCGTGATAATATGCGTGAAGCGGTAAAGCTCTATGGCGGTGAAAGTTCTGTTGCGCCTACTCAGGATGATGTCGAGCAGGCGACCGGAGTATTCAGAGAAGAACTGTTTGTATTAAAAGAACTCTTTACCGGGTATGATCTTAAACCGTTCTTAGATCCTAACGGAGATCCGACTGAACGATACCGACTGTTAACACAGGCGGCTGAGTTTGTCTTTGTTTCAACACAAGAATTGCAATCTGAGTCTTCAGATGGAAAGAGCGTTAAACAGGTTTCGTTTAAGACGTATTTTCTAAAAACTGTTAGACGTATGCGTGCGGCTTATGATATCTGCCAACCATCCGGTGAGTTGAGTGAAGAGGAATCTGCTCTGGCTCAGTGCTTTATGGCGATTGCAGGATTTGTGCGAAAAATGAGCGGTACCACTGAACTGGACACAGACACTATGAACCGCCGTGTCTCAAAAATGGTTGAGGAGGCATTAAAGTATAACAAGGTAGAAAGTGTGCTTGAAGAGGGCGAGCAAGAGGATATCTTCAGTCCGGAATACTATGAAACGCTGACCAATGTTAAGATGCCTGCATCCAAACTTGAATTACTGATTAAAATGCTTCGCAAACAAATTACGGAGTATGGTAAAACAAATCAGATGGCGGCTAAGAAGTATCAAGAAATGCTGGAGAAAACAATCAATGACTATCATGAACGTCGTAAACATCTGACTGCTGAAGAAGCAGGAGAAGCACAGGAACAGGCATCTGAGGATATTATTCGAGAAGCTACCGAACAAGCGTTGAGTATCCTAAAAGATATGCACAAGGATCGTGAGAGCTTCCGTAAAGTTGGTCTTACGTTTGAAGAAAAAGCATTCTACGATATCTTAATAGCACTGCGTGATCAGTATAACTTTGAATATGGTGAAGACAATGTCATTGATGGCGTCGCTGTTAATGAAAAGTGTCGTTCACTTGCTAAGAAAATCAAAGAGATCATTGATACAAAATCTTCCTTTGCAGATTGGCTGAACAATCAGATTGTTCGTGATCAGCTGAAGTTTGATATCAAAGTCTGTTTAATAAAGAATGGTTATCCACCTCAGTATAGCCCTGAAGTCTTCAGCAAGGTAATGGAACAGGTAGAGAATTTCGAAGAAAACAACTAATTGAACACATTAAAAAGTGTGTAAGCAATTATCTTTGGCTTACACACTTTTATTATCACAATTATCCATTCACATACGCCAGCATTCTCTGGACTGTATCCAAGCCTACCTTCCCTGTATCTCTGTTCTTCAGAAAGGCATTAACATTTCCGGGGTTCAGATTGAGCTCTTTATAGATACGATAATTCGTGATACCTTTTTCTTTCTGCACTTTTACGATTCTTTTCTGCATCAACAATTTGATCTTATCATCGTTAATCTTTCGATTCTTATAGTTCAAGTAGTTATTATAGATTGTCTTGTGTTCACTCAGATCAAGATCTTCAATTGCAACACCGTTAAGGCGATCACATTCTTCTTGAAGACACGAATACTTTTTACATAATTGCTTCTTCATCTTCTCACTAACATAGTAATTAAGATACAGACACAAAGTATTCTTTAATCTTGCATTACTCTCTGCCAATCTTGCAAACTTATACAAGGATTTACTATCGTAATTTGATAGTTCACAAAGCTGTTGTTGCAAATATCCCTTGAAGGACAACTCCCTCATATATATCGCCTCATTGATTTCTCTGGTATGAACTACACTAATATTATATATTGAATAATAGTATTACTAAATTTAGTATATTTGATAATTCTTCATTTGTCAATAGTTAATCAAAACAGAACAAGCCTCGCTGCCGAATCATCATGCTCAGCCGCGAGGCTATTCCTTATACCGTGTAAATCAATTCTTCACACACGATCTCTCTGGCGGCGTTGCGGATATTGTTCATCCTCGCGACCCAAAGCATCTGATCCTGTGCTTTCAGGGCTTCTGTTACGCCCTGCTGTTCCGCCATCTGACGGATGATCCTTTCCTCCATATCAAAGGCTTGCTGCTCAATATCTGCCAGATGCTCGATCAACTTACATTTCGTCAGTAGATTATAGTAGAGGATCTTATGCTGATTCGCCAGAAATCTCCGTCTAAGCTGTGCGTACATCCCCAGCTCAACCTTCGGCTGTTCCGGCAATGTCAGATTCGGTAAATAGTAGTCACCCTGTCGAGTGTATGTAATCTCCATAATAGCACCTCCAAAATGATGTACCCTGATCATTACATAAAATCACGACAAAAACAAGCGAACGCAACAATGATGACGCGCCAACTTTGTTGCTCAAAGCCCGCAAAAATTGATCAAAAAAAGGCAAAAAATGACCATAATAAATACCCAAAAATGATGAGTATGCGCTTTATTCACTCGTATGCAAAAAGGCGAGTAGTGCAGTAGTAGTGCAATAGAAATTGTTTTTAAGGAATTTAACCAAACTTTACCAATTTTTGAAAAATCAAAAAAGGCAGATTTTAAGCCGTTTCAGGCAACTTAGGCAACAAAAAAAGGCAGTTAAAAAACTGCCTTTTTTGGTGCCGGTGACCGGACTTGAACCGGTACGGATGTTACTCCGAGGGATTTTAAGTCCCTTGTGTCTGCCTATTCCACCACACCGGCATGCGGCGCTGAATGCGCTGTAATAGTAAGACGCCCCCTGCCACAAGACAGGGGGTGTGGTGACCCGGACGAGAATCGAACTCGTGTTACCGCCGTGAAAGGGCGGTGTCTTAACCGCTTGACCACCGGGCCGTTGGTAGCGGAAATAGGACTTGAACCTACGACACTTCGGGTATGAACCGAATGCTCTAGCCAGCTGAGCTATTCCGCCATCTATGCTGCGGTCGAGGTCCGGTAATCTCGACCTAAAGTAAAAATTATTATATTATAAACCGCTTGGTTTGTCAATAGTTTTTGCGTTTTTCCTGCTATTTTTCAAAAAACCTGCGCCATTTCAAACCGTCCTTAAAGTTAAAAATTTTATCCTCCCATTTGATCATGGCGCTGATGATCAGTCCGTTGATCACCGCGCACAGCACCGTGCCCCACTTCACGCCGACAAATACGCCGAAGCCGAAGAAGATGAACGATAGCGCCACGGCAATGATGCAGCTTATGATGTCATACACCCATTTCACCTTGCCGGTCGACAAATTAAAGTGTTTCGACACTTCTGCGACAAACAGCTCATACGCCTCGGGCGGGATATAGGTATGCAGTACCAGCGATACGCCGAAGGTGCAGAACAGCTCGCCGAGGACAAAGAACACGATCCGCAGCGCGAGATTCTCCGACGTGATCACGGGCGTCAGCCACATCACCAGATCCAACAAATAGCCGTAGAGCACCGCCGTGACAAAGGAGAAGAAGTAGGAGATCCGGAATTTGCGCACCACCATCATGAGCACGATCACTAAGAATAATTGCAAGGTATATTCCGCCACACCGAAGCTGAACCATTCCATCCCCGGCAGGGTGGAGATATAGCGGTGCAGGACATATGCCGGCGCGACCACCATGCTCAAGCCGAAGTCGGCACGCTCCATAAAGGTCACGCCGAACACCAGTGAAATGATGCCGAACACATATGCCAACTCCGTATAAAACGTTCGTTTTTTCATAATCCTTACCCTTTCTCGCTCATTTTGTACATTCTCCCTATCAATCGGGTTCGGGTGTCCCGCCCTTCACTGTTAACTGATAACCGTTAACTAAAAAATTAAGCTCCCTGTGTTTGATACAGAAACACAGAAAGCTGTATAGGCGAATCATATCATATCTCTCGTCAAAAATCAAGTTGATTCTCTCTCCCCTGTCTGCTATAATAAGGAAAAGGAGGGATATCATGCTTGATCTTCACAGCCACTTTTTGCCGAAAATGGACGACGGCAGTAAATCGACAGAAATGTCGATGGAAATGCTGCGTTCTTCGCGCGAGCAGGGCGTCACCACTATCGTTTCCACCTCGCATTTTTACGGCACGGATGAATCCCCCGAGCGGTTTTTACACCGCAGACAACATACTTTCGATAAACTCCAACCGCTTTTGACCGATAACGATCCCGAGATCTTCCTCGGCGCCGAGGTATTCTATTATCCCGGCATCTCCCACAGCGACAGCATCCCTGAGCTGATCATACAGGGTACCGACCTGCTGTTGATCGAAATGCCCTTCGTCACCTGGTCGGATAGGATCTTTGACGAGCTGATCTCCCTGCAATACAGCCATGATCTGCACATTGTGCTCGCGCACGTGGAGCGCTACCAATCCATCCAAAAGCGTGATATGTACGCGCAGCTCTTTGATCAGCCCTTCTACTTCCAGTGCAACGCCGAGGCGTTCACCTCGTGGCGTTCGCGCAAGTTGGCACTGAAAATGATCGATAACGATCTGCTGCACTTCATCGGCACCGACTGCCACAACACCGAAAAACGACCGCCCAATATGGATGAGGCGCGTAAGGTGATCGAAAAGAAACGCTCCCCTGCAGAATGGGCAAGGTTGAACCGCGAATTTGAAGAACGCTTCAACCGACATAAAACAAACAACACCCCCGGATCACTCTGATGAGTGTTTCCGAGGGTGTTTTTTAAACAGTGATCATTAATATCTTCTTCTGCCCAGCATGACATCTGTCTGATAATTGACAGCGTTTTTTGCACCTAACACAGCGTTGGTATTTGTATTGATCGCACCGGTGATGATAGCCGTGTTGGCGGCGTTCTGGATCATAGATGCGACAGACAGAGCGTTGAGTCGTCTTAATTGCGCGTTGTTCTCACGGGTCAGGGCGTTGTTGATCTCCATCTCATTGCGAATAGAGGCGAGCTCGGATTCCTGAACCGCCCAGTGTTCGACCTGTGCGCGATATCTCAACTCGTCGATGTATAGGTTGATCAGCTCCTTATAGCTATCGGCACGGAAATTTCTGACAGCGTTGATAAAGTAATCTACCGCGTCGATACTCATATAATCGGGCGGATAATTGATCGCGTTGGCAAACTGGAGCAGATCATCCTGTAAATATGCAAATTCGCGCGCAACCTGATCATAAGCGATCTGATTCTGCGAATTATGGACACGAATATTGGCGTTGTTTTTGTTTCGATTCACGTTGATGAGGGCGGCGATGCCGATCTCCGCGGCTACAATCAACAGATAAACAATCAACAAGATAATAAACGTGCTGATGTTCCTGCTCATTCCAAAAGCAAGTGTGACCATTCCGATAACCATCAAAGCGTAGGAGATGAATTTGACTGCCTTTCCTTTAAACAGGGAAAAGATGTATGAACCAAGTCCCGCGGCGATCATCAAAAGCGGGATCCATTGTCCGCCGAAGAGCGCTACGACCATAAACATGATCGCCAGTGTGATGTACGCCAATCTGCCGTAAGTCGCCATCGGAATACTGCGCGCAGTGATCAACTGCTGTTCTTCTCTGAAATTATTCAGTACCTTCGCCTGCTCGCGCGATTTTTCGATCACGTTAACGATCTTTTCTCTCAGGATACTTAAGTTCTGTATCCAGTTGTTTCTCATATTATTGTCCATTGTCATCCTATATTCCTCCTTGGATATTGTGTTTCACAATCGTAATTTTTTCATCCGTTGTGATTTTCAATTGTGTATACACCCAAAAAAGAAAAGTGTGACAAAAAATTTAAAAGCGCCCGCATATGCGGGCGCTCAGCTTGTCGAAAAAGCTCAGCGAAAGCTGGGCTTTTTGCTTTAAATGTG
>CAMJMQ010000027.1 GCA_946407065.1 uncultured Clostridia bacterium
TAACAGGGGCTTATAGCCCCAGAGCAAACCACCCGTTTGACGGGTGGTCATGATTATGGAATGTGGAATTAGTCGATTTCTACCATAACCTTCTCGTCCTTGCGGATCGCGGCGGAACGTGCTACAGTGCGGATCGCCTTGGCGATTCTGCCCTGCTTACCGATGATTCTGCCCATATCGCCCTCTGCAACATGGATGTGATACACGATGGTACCCTCTTCGTTAGGTTCGTCAACGGTCACGGAAACCGCATCGGGCTCTTCAACCAAGCCCTTAGCAATCGTAAGAAGTAAGTCTTTCATAATTATGGTCCTTTCGCAATTACAATTAGAAATACTATTGATTCAGTATTCCGGTTTGAAATACTTAGATAATGCCTGTGTTCTTCAATAAAGCCTTTACGGTATCGGTCGGCTGTGCGCCCTTGGCGATCCATTCCTTAACCTTGTCGGCATCTACGTTAACCTCAGAGGGCTCGGCGGTGGGTTTGTAGGTACCGATTTCCTCGATGAAGCGGCCGTCACGCGGATAACGCGAGTCAGCTACAACAATACGATAGAAGGGGTTCTTTTTCGCACCCATTCTTTTCAGTCTGATTTTTACCATGGTCTTACCTCCTTGTCTGTTTAGAATACTATATCTAATTTACAATCGGAAATCGTAAATTATCTGAACGGATTACTCCGTGATCAGAGTGGTTAGTGGTTAGTGGTCAGTGGCTAGTGGCTAGTGGTCAGTGATTAGTAGTCAGTGGTTAGTGGCTAGTGGTCGCGGGTGCGGGCAGCGCCCGCCGAGAACTGTTCACTGATCACTGAAAACCATTCACCGGCTTACATCCCCGGGAAGCCGCCGCCCATCGGGGGCATGCCGCCGTTTGAGTTGAGCATCTTTCTGAGTTGTCTGCCCTTCTTGCCCTTAGAGGTGAACTGACGCATCATCTTCTGGGTCTGTTCGAGCTGTTTGATCAGTCGGTTGACTTCCTCCACCGGTCTGCCGCTGCCCGCTGCGATCCTGCGCTTGCGGGAGGGATTAAGCAGTCCGGGGTGCTCTCTCTCGGCAGGGGTCATCGACAGGATGATCGCCCTGTTCCAATCGAGCACACGCTCGTTGATATCCATATCATCGACCTTGTTGCCTACGCCCGGGAGCTTGCTGAGGATACCCTTGATGGGCCCCATATTGCGCACCTGATCGAGCTGGTCGAGCATGTCGTTGAAATCCATTTTATTTTTGAGCATCTTGCGTGCGAGCTCTTCCGCCTTTTCCTGGTCGAGCTTCTGCTCCGCTTCTTCGATCAGCGTGAGCACGTCGCCCATGCCGAGGATACGGGACGCCATGCGGTCGGGGTGGAACATCTCGAGATCCTCGAGCTTCTCGCCCGTACCGGAGAATTTGATCGGCTTGCCGGTGACCGCCTTGACGGACAGCGCCGCGCCGCCGCGTGTATCGCCGTCGAGCTTGGTCAGGATGACGCCGGTGATATCCAGCATATCGTTAAAGGTCTTGGCGACGTTGACAGCGTCCTGACCGGTCATCGCGTCGATGGTCAGCAGGATCTCGTTGGGGCTGACCGCCGCCTTGATGTCCTGCAGTTCCTTCATCAGCGCTTCGTCGATATGCAGACGGCCGGCGGTATCGAGGATGACGATATCGTTGCCGTAGTCTCTGGCGTGTTTGATCGCCTCTTTGGCGATGGTGACGGGATTTTCGGTACCCATCTCAAAGACCGGCACCTCCGCCTTCGCGCCGACGACCTTGAGCTGTTCGATCGCCGCGGGACGATAGATGTCGCAGGCGACCAGCATGGGTCGGTGATCCTGCGCCTTGAGGTATTTGCCCAGCTTGGCGGCATGGGTGGTTTTACCGGCGCCCTGTAAGCCGCACAGCATGATGACGGTGGGCGGCTTGGAGGCATAGTCCAGACGCGCGTCCTCAGCGCCCATCAGGTTGACGAGCTCTTCGTTAACGATTTTGATGACCATCTGGGCGGGTGTCAGGCTCTCCATGACGTCGGCGCCGATGGCGCGCTCGGTGACGGTGTTGGTGAAGCCCTTGGCAACTTTGAAGTTAACGTCGGCCTCGAGCAGCGCAAGACGTACCTCACGCATTGCTTCCTTGACGTCGGCTTCTGTCAGCTTGCCCTTGTTTTTGAGCTTTTTGAACGCGTTATTCAGTTTATCGGATAAGCTCTCGAATGCCATTTCGGTCATCTCCTTTCGTCGGGTTGAACATCAATCGCTGTTCAGCTGCAATAATGCTTCTATCTGTTCGAGCAGCGGTGTGATATTGCCGCTCTCTGTGTGTTTGATTTTGTCGATCAGTCCGCGGATGGCGTCGTCGCGCTCGAGGCGCTGATGATAATCCTTCAAAAGCCCGAGCTTTTGCTCATATTCACAGAGCTTCCTTTCGGCACGAGCTAAGGAATCGCGCACGCCTTGGCGGCTGATGTGCAGGATCTCGGCGACCTCGGACAGGGACAGGTCTTCATTGACATACAATTCGACGACCCGTCGCTGGGAGTCATTGAGCAGCTCCGCGTAAAAATCGTAGAGCAGTGAGATATCCGGCTTACTGTTCATGATCGGCGCTTCATCCTTCCTGTAAAGCAAAGAACTTTACACCTCGGCTATTATAGCACCGTGACCGGGGATTGTCAAGTTTTTTGTGAGAAAAAAGCCCGCATCAAGGCGGGCTTTCGGGGTATCGGTTGAATTTATTTTTCTTTTTCATCCTCAGAGGCAGCTTCTGTAGCGGCTTCTGTTGATTTTTTCGGCAGCGTCACGCTGATCAGCTCGGTGGAGTCGATGGTCTCCCAGTTGTCGGCGTCCTTGATCGTAAAGGATACCTTGATACTGTCGATCTCTTCGATATCATGCTCCTTCATATCGAGCTTATAGATGGTGACGACATCCACCGCGCGCTTGTCGGGCAGGATCGTGCTGTTCATCGCAGAGGTCATATCGTAACCGTTCACGACGACGTCCTCTGCTCTGACCGCGATCTTTCGGTCGGTGCCGTTGACCATATAGACCATCACCTCCGTGCCGTCGGAATAGGCACGGTCGGTATTGACACCCTTGAAGATAATCTTGATATCGTCTTTATCATAGGCGACCTGGCCGCTTTCGTCACATACGACCTCTTCATCCTGTTTGGCGGAGGTCTCGACAGTGATCAGATCGGTCGTTGCAATGGGGTTGTAGGTTTTGGAATCAACGGGTCTGAGCGCAAACTCGACCTTTTTGATCGAGGTGATGCCTGCGATCGCCAGCTTGAAGTACGGTAAGGTCAAAGAGCAGTCGGCGCTCTTGGAGGGAGCGAGCTTGGTGTTCATCTCGGGGGTGATCATGTAGCCGTTGACGATCGAATAGGGGGATTGTACAACCATCTCCTTGTTGCTCTTGTTTTCAACAGTCAGCAACAGCTGCGGTCCGGAGACCGCCGTGTAGTCGATACCCTTCAGCGAGACGGACAGATTCTCGTCATCATAGATCTTCTTCTGTTCCGTGACGGTGGGTTTGGTATCAAACGTATTGATAAACTTTTTCAGACTCAATGAACCGCCGTTCTCGGTCGGAGCAACAGAATCGGGCGTTTGCATTGCCTGTGTTTCATCCTGTTGTACCTGCGTGGGGGTAGAAGAATCTTTCGTTTTGTCACATGCGCATGCCAGCAGAGCCGCCAAAGCGCAAAGCGCAAGACATATGATTCGTTTCATTGGTATTATCTCCTTATTCATAACACATAATGAATAGATTTTTATCGGATTTCAAATTGGGCTAACGCTTATTATACTATATTTATTTCTCAAATGTCAATAATATGATCAGGAAGAGAAGCGCCGGCGGATAAAATTTGGCACTTTGGCAATTTTAATAGAATTTATTTGAAAAATATAGTTGATTTTCACAGAATTTTATGGTATAATAATCAGACATATAAATGAAAAGCATCATGCTTTTCTATAAGAGGCATTATGGAACAAATTATCAACATCGACCGCATGGAGCATGCTGCCGCCCTGTTCGGCAGCTTTGATTCCAATATCAAAATCATCGAGGATGAGTTCGGCGTGCGCGTTCACGCGCGTGACAGCGAGCTCAAGATCTCCGGAGAAGCCGAGGGTGTGCTCAAGGCGAGCAAGGTGATTGATAGCCTGCTCAGTCTGCTCAACCGCGGAGAACAGCTCTCGGAGCAGAACATCACCTATTGTATCTCGCTGGTCAACGACGGCAGTGAGGAGAAGATCGAAACGCTCGCCTCCGACTGTGTCTGTGTGACCGCCAAGGGTAAGCCCATCAAGCCCAAGACGATGGGTCAAAAGCGTTATTGCTCCGCGATCGAGAACAATACGATCACCATCGCCGTAGGCCCCGCCGGTACCGGTAAGACCTATCTGGCGGTCGCGATGGCGGTGACCGCCTTCCGCAGTAAGGAGGTCAACCGTATCATCCTCACCCGACCCGCTGTAGAAGCGGGTGAGAAGCTTGGCTTTTTGCCGGGCGATCTGCAAAGCAAGGTCGACCCTTATCTGCGCCCGCTGTATGACGCGCTTTTCGATATGCTGGGCGCCGAGACCTATCAGAAATATCTGGAAAGAGGGAATATCGAGGTAGCTCCCTTGGCGTATATGCGCGGCAGGACGCTGGATGACAGCTTCATCATCCTTGACGAGGCGCAGAATACCACCTCTGAGCAGATGAAGATGTTCCTCACCCGACTGGGCAATAACTCCAAGATGGTCATCACGGGCGACATCACCCAGATCGACCTGCCCTCGGGGGCGAAATCCGGCTTGAAGGAAGCCGTCAAGATCCTCAAGGGGATCAAGGGCATTGAGCGCATGACCTTCTCCGACAAGGACGTTGTGCGACATCGACTGGTACAGGATATCATCCGCGCGTATGAAAAGGCACAGGAACGCAACAGAAGCAACAAGCCGCAGTAGGTTTTCATAAACTTTATATATAAGAGAGGTAGCAAGGACGCGTTAACGAAGGATAAGTTTGGTTATGGATTTGCCGGTAAAGACGACCCTCAATGATCCTACACTGCTCGTATTCCGGCGTAACATGATCTCATCGTATCGATGAGCCATAGAGAGAGTAGGGATTATGATGTTTATGATGGCAATGGCAACCGACAAAGTGAAAGTAATCATCACCGACAGGCAGAAGAAGGTGCGGATTCCCACGGGACTGCGGATGCAGATCCGCCGCGCGTGTATCGCCGTATTGCGTGAGGAGCGGTTCGAGGGTGACAGCGAGGTCTCGGTGAGCTTTGTGGATAATGAAGAGATCCGCAAGCTGAACAAGGAGTTCAGGAACATCGACTCCGCCACCGACGTGCTCTCGTTCCCTCTGGGCGAGAACGGCGTGTATGACGTTAACCCCGATACCGGCGCCAAGCTCCTCGGCGACGTCGTTATTTCTATGGAGCGCGCGCAGGAGCAGGCGATAGAATACGGTCACAGCTTTGAGCGTGAGGTGTGTTACCTCACCGTACACAGCATGCTCCATCTGCTGGGCTACGACCACATGGAGCCGCAGGAAAAAGCCGAGATGCGCATGAAGGAAGAAACCGTCATGGCACGTATCGGACTGGAAAGAATCTAAAACATCGGGCGCACGCCGCAGAGCGTGCGCCTTCAATTATGACGGAAATAATATTGACAATTTATTGTTTTTTAGGTATAACATTGATTGATAAAAGGTAAAGGAAAACGACTATGAATAATCAACAAAGATCCGTATTCATCACCATCGTCGGCATCCCGAATGTCGGCAAAAGCTCCATTCTGAACCGTATCTTAGGGCACAAGATCGCGATCGTCAGCTCCAAGCCCCAAACCACCCGTACCCGCATCACGGGCATCCTCACGGACGGCGACGATCAACTGGTGTTCATCGACACCCCCGGTCTGTTAAAACCCCGCAATGAGCTGGGCGAATATATGGTCAAGGCGATCAACGAGAGCGTGCCGAACGGCGATGTTGCCGTGTTGGTGGTCGAAGCGACCGGCGGCGTACGCAAGGGCGAGCTGAGCCTGATCGAAAAGCTCAAAAAGTCAAATATGCCCGCGATCCTCGCGATCAACAAGATCGATATGCTCAAGAATAAAAAGGAAGAGCTGATGGAAGCGATCCTCTCCTACAGCGAGCTGTACAACTTTGACGCGGTCGTGCCGATCTCCGCGCAGACAGGCGAGGGCTTCCCCGCACTGACGGACGAGTTGAAAAAGCACTGCGTCGAAGGCGGCCATTTCTTTGACGATGACGCGCTGACCGACCAGCCCGAGAAGGTGATCGTCTCCGAGATCATCCGCGAGAAGATCCTGCGACTCTGCGACAAGGAGATCCCTCACGGTACCGCGGTGGTGATCGAGAGTCTCAAAGAGCGTGAAAACGGCGAACTCATGGATATCGAGGCGACCATTTTCTGTGAGCGTGACTCGCACAAGGGTATCATCATCGGCAAGAAGGGCACCATGCTCAAGAAGATCTCGACCTATGCAAGGCAGGATATCGAGCGCTTTTTCGGCTGTAAGGTGAACCTGCAAACGTGGGTCAAGGTAAAGGAGGATTGGCGCAATCGCCGCGCACTGCTCACGAATTTCGGCTATGATAAAAAGAGCTTTGATTGATACTTTTTCAAATACCGACTCCCTCAAACGAGGGAGTTTTTGTTTGTCATAAAAGTAATCAATCATATATGAGCAGTCGTTTTCCAAGGCTCCCTTTGGGAAAGGGAGCTGTCCCCGGACATTCGTGTCCGGAGACTGAGGAATTGTATCAAATTGTTTGAGCGGAGCGAGTATCTATATGATTACCACGTTGCATATATTACAAATGTAATATCAGAGTATCTCCCTACGGTCGGTCAATTCATACAATTCATCCGAGCTCGTTTAACACGAGCCCACCTTCCTTTCCCAAAGGAAGGCTTTGATAGGCTTTATGCCGACTGAACTTCCTCGATCGAGGGAGTTTTCTTATATAAAATTGATGCTTTTCTTTTCAGAAATGCACTGCGTTTATGCGGATAGAAAACCTTTTTGTAGGGTACGGCATTTATGACGTACCGAGATAATCTTCACGGTTGTATCGGCGAGATGACAAAAGGAAAATGCCGGTTTCCTGCGGCACGTCGACAAGCGCCGTGCCCTACAGAGAAGGGGAATATACTTTCTGCTTTAGCTGTATACTTCTTTCCGATTTCGGTCGAGATTCCTCTTGATATGCTCATTCTTTTATGATAGAATCAATATGTAGTGGTTTGTGAAGAAATCAGCGGAATATTTCGGTTGAGGTCGCCGTCGTTCCGATATGTTTAGATCATGCGTATCCACGGGACTTCGTGACGACCGCTTTACGAAAATTTTCCATCTACATATTTCACGCGATAATACCCACCTATTTCGGTATAATAACCCTATACCAATGAAAAGGGAATGATCGTGTGAAAGACGAAAAAGACGCGTGGAGATCGTTTACCGAGAGTGGCAGTGTCATGGATTATCTTGCCTATAAAGAGATCCAACACCGGCACGGTGGTGAACAGCAAGAGGATAAGGATGAAGTTCAAAACCAAGGGTCTGATCATCAAACAGCAGAATATCGGTGAACGTGACAGGCTGGTATGGGTTTTGACAGAGAGCCACGGCATCCTGCGTGCGTTCGCGCGCGGCGCCAAAAATATCAAAAGCCCTAAGTGCGCCGGCACAGGGCTTTTATCATATGCGGCACTGACGATCTTTGAGGGGCGCGACAGCTACAGCATCGACGAAGCAGAGGCGCTCGAGCAGTTTATCGGCTTGCGCTCCGATATCGAGGATATGTCGCTCGCGCAGTACTTCTGCGAGCTGTGTCTGCATCTCTGTCCGACGGGACAGGAAGCTAAGGAACAGCTGCGGCTGGCGCTCAATTCGATCTACCTTTTGGCAAATAAAAAGCGTCCCGCGCAGCAGATCAAGATCTGCTTTGAGATGCGGCTGATCACCCTGTGCGGCTATATGCCCGACCTCGTGATGTGCGACATCTGCGGTACGTATGAAGCGCCCGAGATGGTCTTTGTGCCCCATACGGGCAAGCTCTACTGCTCCTCCTGCGCGGACAAGCACGGCATTCAAGGCGTGCGCCTGCCGATCTCCTCAATCACGGCGCTCAGACATACCGTGTACGCCGATTTTGACAAGCTCTTTTCCTTTGAACTCAAGGAGGAGCTCTTAGCGCCCTTGTCCCTCGCGTCGGAGCGCTATGTCGCCTACATGACGCAAAAGGACTATCCGACCTTACAATTCTATAAAGCGATACAATCAACCTGATCGGGAGATCAGCAACCATTGATGAATCATGATGAACAGACATTTTAAAACACTGGAACTGGATAAAATCTTACATATGTTGGCGGAGGAGACCTCCATCGACGAGGCAGGGGAGCTCGCGCTCGCTGTCGAGCCGCAGGTTGACCTGGATAAGGTCGAGTATCTGTTGACGCAGACCGAGGACGCCCATATCCTGATCGGTCGATTCGGCGCGCCGTCCTTCGGCGGGATCAGCAACGTGACCAACGCCCTGCGCCGCGCCGAGGCAGGCGGCTGTCTGAATACCTCGGAGCTGCTCTCGATCGCGCGTGCGCTGCGTGTCATCAAGGGCGTGCGTGACTGGCACGCGCACTGTGCGGGCGTGAGTACCTCGCTGGACGGCTACTTCCGCGCGCTGTATACCAATCCCAACCTCAGCGACCGCATCACCTCCTGTATCATCGGCGCGGACGAGATCTCGGACGGCGCGTCCAGAGAGCTTGCCGACATTCGACGTAAAATGCGGATCGCCGCGTCCAAGGCGCGTGAGGTACTGGACAAGATCATCCACTCCTCCACCTACCAAAAATATCTGCAGGAGGCGATCATCACCCAGCGCGACGGCAGATATGTTGTCCCCGTCAAGCAGGAATTCCGCTCTCAGGTCGCGGGTCTGGTGCATGACACCTCGTCGTCGGGCTCGACGGTCTTTATCGAGCCGATGGGCGTTGTCAACGCGAACAACGACATCCGCGTTCTCAAGGGTGAGGAAGAGAAGGAGATCGAGCGCATCCTCTTTGAGCTCAGCGGCTTATGTGCCGGCTGTGCGACCGATATCATCGAAAGCTACAAAACACTGGTTCAGCTGAACCTGATTTTCGCCAAAGCGCATTTGGCATATAAAATGAAAGCGGTGCGCCCCGTGATGAACGACAGCGGCGTGGTCGAGCTGAAGGCGGCGCGTCATCCGCTGATCCCCAGGGATAAGGTCGTCCCCACGGATATCCGACTGGGTGAGGACTTTGACACGCTGGTCATCACCGGCCCCAACACGGGCGGTAAGACCGTCTGCCTGAAAACGCTCGGACTGCTCACACTGATGGCGATGTGCGGCATGATGGTGCCCGCGTCGGATAACTCCCGCCTGTCGGTATTCCGCCGTGTGCTGGTGGATATCGGCGACGAGCAGAGCATCGAACAGAGCCTGTCCACCTTCTCGGCGCACATCACGAACATCATCGGGATTTTGAAGCTGTGCAACCGCTCCACCCTCGCGGTGATCGATGAGCTGGGCGCCGGTACCGACCCTGTTGAGGGCGCGGCACTGGCGGTCGCGATTCTCGAAAAGCTCCGCGAACGCGGTGCGAAGATCGCCGCCACCACCCACTATTCCGAATTAAAGGAATTTGCACTGAAAACAGAGGGTGTGGAGAACGGCTGCTGTGAATTCGATGTCACCACCCTGCGCCCGACCTATAAGCTGCTTATCGGCGTGCCCGGTAAGAGCAACGCTTTCGCAATCAGCAAGCGTCTCGGCATGGAGGATGACGTCATCGAACGCGCCAAGCTCCTGACCTCCTCCGAGAGCCGCCAATTCGAGAATGTGGTCGAGAGTCTGGAGGTCAGCCGCAAGGAACTGGCGGACGAGCTGGAAAAAGCGCGTGAAGCGACCCTCGCCGCACAGCAAAAACAGGCACAGGCAGAAAAAGAGCTCGAGCGCGCCAAGGTCGAATCAAAGCGCGAGGTCGAAATGGCGAAGCACAAGGCACAGGAGCTTGCCGCCAAAACCAGAGCGCAGGCATACGCGATCATCGACGAGCTTGAACAGGCAAAGAAAAATCAAAGGTATGAGGCGGAGCAAAAGGCGAAGTTCAAGACAGGGATGAAAGTGCTGGAAGAAACCGCCGATCCCATCAAAGAATCCGAGCAGGGCGATTACAAGCTGCCCCGACCGTTGCAGGTCGGCGACAACGTCCTGATCTTCGATATCGATAAAAAGGCTGTCGTCCTCGAAAAACCCGAGAAGGACAGTGTGCTGGTGCAGGCGGGCATCATCAAGACCCGCGTTAAGCTCAACAATCTGCGGCTGTTGGAGACGGAGAAGGTCACCGTGCCCAAGCGCCGTGAACGCACCGTCACCAAGGACGTCAAGTCGCTCGCCAAAACCGAGATCGATGTGCGCGGACAGACCGCCGAGGAGGCGATCATGAGCGTAGACAGCGCCCTCGACAGCTGTATGCTCAGCAATATCCATATGCTCACGATCATCCACGGAAAGGGCACCGGCGTTTTGCGCTCGCGCATCCAGCAGTATCTCAGACATCATAAAGCGGTGGGGAGCTTCCGTCTGGGTACTTTCGGCGAGGGCGAAAGCGGCGTGACGATCGTAGAAATAAAATAATCACACGTTTGTAGGAACCGATCGCGCATTTCCATTCGGGGCGTCAAGCCGCCTACAGATTCATGTTTACATAAGGGGTAAGATATGAAAAGAATATGGATATTATTGCTGGCGGTGATGCTCCTGCTTGTCGGCTGTGCGAAAAATGTCGAAGCAACGCCCGACAGTGCGACGGCGGATTCCGCTTCAGCCGATGAGGTGACACAACCACCTACCCAGCCGCCGACGCTGCCGCCCACCGAGCCGCCGACCATCGAGGAGCTGGCGCAGCGGCAGTATGATAAGATCCTGAACGGCTCCTATGCCGACTATGCCCAGCTCGAGGATGTGGAGGCGCTCAACCAGATGAACGGTATGCAGGCGGGATGCGAGGCGCTCGCCTTGACCGCCGCGCTGAGCCACTTTGGTTTCGATCTGGATATCGACGACATTGTGGATGATTACATGGTCTATGACAACAATTTCGTCATCGGTTACTGCGGCAATCCGCGCCGATTTTATGACGGGGCGGGCATCTATCCGCCCGGCATGGTGACGACGGCATGGAATTTTATTGATGAAAACGACGTCGAGCTGTATCCCTTTGATACAACGGGACTGAGTATGAATGAGCTGTATCGCTTTGTCGACGCGGGATGCCCCGTGTTGATCTGGACAACCTATGACCGCACCAGCCCCCGCATCGAGCAGTATAAGGAATATGATGGCGTCAAATATCCGTGGTATGATACGGAGCACTGCGTTTGTCTGTACGGCTACGATCTGGAGGACAACGAGGTCAAGATCGCCGATTCGTGGGGCGGCGTGACCAAGTGGGAGGACGCCGACCGCTTTGAAAAGATCTATGACGAGTGCGGACGGTTCTCGTTGGTGCTGATGGATACATCGAAGTTAAGATAACGGAGAATAGAGAACAGTGTCGGTCACTCGCGTGACACAAGTGTCACGCTCAAACATTTTCATAGTAGGGCGGGGGTGCTCCCCGTTGGGGAGACGTCACGAAGTGACAGTGGGGGAGGCGTCTCCGCCGAGGAATGCTCCCGCCGCAAAGCACAACTTATCAAACAGAGGAAACAAAAATGTTCAGAAAAATGCGGCGCTTCAAACAGCAATTGACAAATGAAGAATGCGAACGTATCCTCCGTGCCCAAAAGCGCGGGGTGTTGGCGGTGCTCGGCGATGAGGGTTATCCCTACGCTGTACCGCTCAACTTTGTCTATGAAAACGGTTGCATCTATTTTCACTCTGCCGTAGCGGGTCACAAGCTCGAGGCGATCCGCGCATATGACAAAGGCTCGTTCAACGTGCTCGGTGAACCGCAAAAGGCGGATGACGGCTGGTCGTATTTCTTCGACAGCGTCACCGCGTTCGGCAGACTGCGCGAGGTGACCGATCCGATTGAAAAGACCGAGCATCTCCGCAAGCTCGGCAACAAGTATTTCCCGAACACCGAGATGACCGAGAGCGATATACAGAAGAACGGCGACAGATGCGCCGTGATCGAGTTGAAGATCGAGCACATGACCGGCAAGCATGTGCATGAAAGATAATCCGCAGGAATTACTGACAGTTGTGTTATTATTGTAGGGGAGGGGCTTGCTCCTCCCGAAGCGTTTGTTAAACAGCTGTTTATTTCAGAGTAAACCGTAGCTTTCGCTTCGCGAATGTCCCTTTGGGACACGGGAGCAGCAAGCCGCTCCCCTACACTTATTTATAAAGCAGATTGAAATGGAGGTGAAATGATGAATCCGAAGTTGAAGGAGCTGCGCACCAAGGCGATGGCGCTGCCGCTGCAGCCGGGCGTTTATATCATGAAAAACGCCCAAGGTGAGATCATCTATATCGGCAAAGCCAAGAAGCTCAAAAACCGTGTCAGCCAGTATTTCGGCTCCCAGAACAACCACACCGAAAAGGTGCGCCGCATGGTGGACAATGTTGACGACTTCGAATACATCATCACCGACAGCGAGTTTGAGTGCCTGATCCTCGAGTGCTCGCTGATCAAACAGCACACCCCGAAATATAATATATTATTAAAAGACGATAAGGGCTACAGCTACATCCGCGTCACCAATGAGCCGTGGCGCAGGCTCAGCTATGTCTTGCAAAAGGCGGATGACAGCGCGCGGTACATCGGGCCGTATAAATCGAGCTACTACGTCAAGTCGTCGGTGGAGGAGGCGAACAAGATCTTCGGGCTGCCGACCTGTAACCGCCGTTTCCCCGAGGATTTCGGGCGCTATCGTCCGTGCCTGAATTTCCACATCAAGCAGTGCTGCGCCCCCTGTACGGGGCGCGTCAAGCTCAAGGATTATAACGAGCGCGTCGAGAATGCGCTCGAGTATCTGTCGGGCGACAGCAGCAAGACCCTGCGCGAATTGCAGGAGCGGATGGCTGCCGCGGCAGAGGCGCTGGACTTTGAGCGCGCCGCGCATTACCGTGACCAGATCGCCGCGATGAAGAAGATGCGCGACAAGCAGAAGGTTGTGGATATCCACCTCGACGAGCTGGATGTGATCGCCGTCGCGCGGCAGGAGAGCAAAGGCTCTGCCACCGTCCTGCGGTTCAACGAATCGCGCCTGTACGATACTGAGAACTTCATCATCGACGATGTGGATGACGAGGTCGATTTCCGCTCCCAGTTCATCCTGCGCTACTACACCCTGCGAAATGAGATCCCCTCGCACATCGCCCTCGACGGCGAGATCGAGGATAGAGAGAATACCGAGCGCTGGCTCAGTGAGAAAAAGGGAAAACGTGTGTATCTGAGCGTTCCTCAGCGCGGCACGCAGAAAAACCTCGTTGAGATGTGCCGTAAAAACGCGTTTGAGTCCCTCGGACAGCTCAAGGGCGTTACCGGCAGGCAGTTGAGCGTGCTGGATGAGCTGAAAGACCTGCTCGGTCTGGAAAAGATCCCCGAATATATCGAGAGCTACGATATCTCCAACCTCGCCGGCGCGGATAACGTCGCGGGCATGGTCGTGTTCGAGAATGCCCGCCCGCTGAAAAGCGCCTACCGCAAGTTCAAGATCAAGTCGTTCTCCGGACAGGACGACTACGGCTCCATGGCGGAGGTGCTCACCCGCCGATTGAATGAATACAAAAAAGCGCAGGAGGAGGGCGTGTCTACCGGCTTCGGCAGACTGCCCGATCTCATCCTGCTTGACGGCGGCAAGGGACAGGTCGGCGCCGTGCTGCCCGTGGTAGCGGCGTCGGGACTGAGCATCCCCGTGTTCGGTATGGTCAAGGATGACCACCACCGCACCCGCGCCATCGTCAGCGATGCGGGCGAGATCGCCTTGCGACCCAATCGCGCGGCGTTCACCTTTGTGACCAATATCCAGGACGAGGTGCACCGCTATGCGATCGGCTTCAACCGCCAGCAGCGCAAGCGTGTGTTGGGATCGTCCTTGGAGGAGATCCCGGGGATCGGCAAGAAGCGTGCCAAGGAGTTGATCCGCTTCTTCCGCACGATCAAGAATATCAGCAGCGCGTCACTCGAGGAGCTCGAGCAGGCGCCCGGCATGACCCACCCCGCCGCGCTGAATGTCTACAACTATTTTCATGAGGATGCATAGGCTCCCAAAGCAAAGAAAGAAATGAGTCATATGAAAAAGAAAATCATTATTATCATATTATTCGTTGTTTTGGGTGCTATTTTGATTGCGTTAAGCATCCCCGGGATGAAATATATTAATAATTATTTTACATGGGGAGACACCTATGACAATAAATATGCTGTTGAATGGATCAGTACAGATAAACACTTATCGTTTGTGGTAACGAGCAGCAAAGGTATTCAAGGCAGAGGCGTCTATCAGGGAAAATATGTTGATAACAACGGTTCTGAATATGAGACTAAAGTTATAAGAGAAGTAGGATTAACCATACGAACGAAAGATGAATTATTCGTTCTATCCGGAATTGGACACATGAATTATTTTGCCGATTCATTGACCGTCAATGTCGAAAAAGTCGATGCGGACATTTCAATATATAAACTGGGAGATACAATAGTTTTTAAAAAACAGAAATAGTGATTCGTGATCAGATTTATCAGTATCAAATGAAGGAGGGCAAGCGGTGCGTGTGATCACCGGCTCTGCGCGAGGCAGGGCGTTAGAGACCTTAAAGGGCGAGGATATCGTCCGACCGACGACCGACAAGGTCAAGGGGGCGGTTTTTTCCTCCGTACAATTCGAGATCGAGGGGCGCGATTTCATCGATGTTTTCGCGGGCTCCGGTCAAATGGGGATCGAGGCGCTGTCCCGCGGCGCGAGGAGCGCGGTTTTTCTTGATTCTTCCAAAAAAGCCATTGCGGTAATCGAACGCAACCTAAAGGTTACAAACCTGCAACAATTTGCGACAGTCATCTGCGCCGACTCGGTCGCGTATCTCAAAAACACCACCCGCGAATTCGACGTCGCCTTTCTCGATCCCCCCTATAATCGCGGAATATTGCAGGAAATCATGCCAATTATTGCACAAAGAATGAAAAAAACAGGGGTCATTATTTGTGAAAGTGCATTAAATGATAAAATATTACAAAAATATTACAAATTTACTCTTGACAGAGAACGAACCTATGGTAAAATAAGGGTAAGCACATATCGTCATGAAGATTTTGTCGGCGACTGACGCCGATAGGATATGTGACTGAAAAGCAAGGTTAGGAACGTTCTATGCACAGTACCGTGATATGCCCCGGCAGCTTTGATCCTGTCACCCTCGGACACATCGACATCATCACCCGCGCGAGCAGGATGTTTGATCATGTGATCGTCGGCGTTTTCGCAAACGGTGAAAAGCATCCTTTGTTCTCGATGGAGGAGAGGATCGACTTTTTACAGCGGACGGTCGGCGATATCCCGAACGTCAAGGTGATCGGATGTGACGGGCTGTTGGCGCAGTGCGCGAAGGATCTCGGCGCTTCGGCAGTCGTAAGAGGACTGCGTGCGGTATCGGACTTCGAGTATGAATTCCAGATGGCGCTGACGAACCGAAAGCTGAACCCCGAGCTCGACACCGTCTTTTTGGCGAGTGACGCGAGCTACACCTATCTGAGCTCTTCGATCGTAAAGAATGTTGCGTATCACGGCGGCGATATCTCTAATTTTGTTCCCGCCTGTATTCATGACGAGATCTTCAAACGAATTTACATTGAAAGGAAATAAGTAAAATGAGAGTAGACGAACTGATTCAGGAATTACAGGACCTTGTAGCGGACGCAAAGACCATGCCCCTCTCCGGCGGTAAGGTCATTATCGAAGCAGATAAGATCTATGACATTCTCGACGAGATCCAGGATACCCTGCCCGCCGAGGTTAGACAGGCAAAGAACATCGTTGCCGACCGCAGCCAGATCATCGCCGAGGCAAAGAAAGAGTCCGATGATATCATCCGCGCTGCCGAAGAGCGCAAAAAGCAGTTGGTCGACCAGAGCGAGATCATGCGCGAGGCGAAGGCCGAGGCTGCTGAGTTGCTCAATGACGTAAAGGCGAAGGCGTCTGAGATGCGCAAAGCCGCTAACGACTATGTTGAGAACGTCATGAAGCGCACCGATGACGCGATCACCGCTCAGCTCACCGAGCTGCGCAAGACCCGCCAGAACCTGCGTATCACCAAGAAATCATAATTTATATTGGATCACCATGCTCCGGAGCAACTGCTTCGGAGCTTTTCTTTTTTTATTTGTTTTGTCATTTTTGATACAGATTTCAAAGGAATCGGTCACTTTTTGTAAAAAACTTATGAAAAACAGTTGACGGATGAGGATTTTTGGTTATATAATAAACGTTATGATAGAGGCGCGGGCTTCATCAGTAATCGGTCGGACATTGTCCTGTACGGGAGTGCACCGATGAAAGGGGATCCTGCCGAAGCGACATGCTCCTCCCGAGGGCATGACCGCTGGGATAACGCAGAAGATGCGTTATACTGTCGTTAATCATACATCAATATGTCATGCCTGATCGGTGGAGATTGCCACGTCGTTGACCGCAGGTCAACTCCTCGCAATGACGATTGATAATGTAACGGAGTGCTATTCATTCAGCTTGTTTTCTGAGCCGTGGGTACTCCCGCGGCTTTTATACTGTTGAGCGAATCTGCTTGACATCCTATCCAAATAAAAGAGGAGAGAAAACAAATGACAAAAACAAAGAAAATCGTGCTTGCGATCGCGGCAGTCGTCATCGTCGGTCTGCTGATCTATGTCGCGGTATCGGGCGGCGCACTCGGCACGGTCAAGTGTCAGGACTGCGACGGCACCGGTTTAGTCGACGGCGCACCCTGCGAGACCTGCAGCGCCGAATGTGAGACCTGTGAGGCTCACGGCGCAATCGACGGCGCCTTGTGCGAGGACTGCCACGGCTATGGCAGGATCGCCGGAGACGGTACGGTACAGGGCTCCGCGTGGGCACTGCTGCCTCCGATCATCGCGATCGCGCTGGCGCTGATCACCAAGGAAGTCTATTCCTCGCTGGCGATCGGTATCGTTGTCGGCGGCTTGATGTACGCGAACTTCGACTTCCTCAAGGCGATGGACGCGATCACCTCCGACGGCCTGATCACGGCGGTCAGCGATACAGCGGGCATCTTCATCTTCTTAGTTGAGCTGGGCATCATTGTCGCTCTGATCAACAAGGCGGGCGGCTCCCGCGCCTTCGGTACATGGGCGGCTAAGCACATCAAGACGCGTACCGGCGCGATGCTCGCGACCTTTGTACTCGGTGTGCTGATCTTCATCGACGACTATTTCAACTGCCTGACGGTCGGTTCCGTCATGCGTCCCGTTACCGACGGTCACAAGGTCTCGCGCGCGAAGCTCGCGTACCTGATCGACGCGACCGCGGCTCCTGTCTGTATGATCGCACCCGTATCCTCATGGGCGGCGGCTGTCGCCTCCTATGCCGAGGACGGTCAGGGCTTAAAGCTCTTTATCACTGCGATCCCCTACAACTTCTATTCCCTGCTCACCTTCGTGTTCATCATCGCGATCTGCATCATGGGCTTTGATTACGGTTCCATGGCGATGCACGAGTATAATGCTCAGTTCAAGGACGACCTCTACACTACCGGTGAGAGAGTTGACAAGGAGCTCGAGAACGAGGGCGTCAACCCCAACGGTAAGGTCATCGACCTGATCCTGCCGGTCATCTTCCTGATCTGCATCTCCGTCTTCGCGCTGGTCTATAACGGCGGCATCCTCGACGGCGTGCCCTTCCTCGACGCGTTCGGCGACACCGACGCGACGGTCGGTCTGCCGTGGGCAGGCGCGATCGCGCTGGTATTCACCATCGTTTATCTCATGCTCCGCAAGATCGTCACCTTCAAAGAGGCGATGGAGCAGGTGCCCAAGGGCTTCTTCGCGATGGTACCTCCCATCCTGATCCTGACCTTTGCTACCGCTTTGAAGAACATGACCACCCTGCTCGGCGCGAAGTACTTCGTCGCTTATATGATGAACGGCGCCGCTGCTTCTCTGCAGAACTTCCTGCCCGCTATCATCTTCCTCGTTGCATGCCTGCTTGCGTTCGCGACCGGCACCTCGTGGGGTACGTTCGGCATCCTCATCCCGATTGTTTTGTCCATCTTCCCGTCCGGCGAGCTGCAAGTCATCGGTATCTCCGCTTGTTTGGCAGGCGCGGTCTGCGGCGATCATTGCTCCCCGATCTCCGATACCACCATCATGTCCTCGGCGGGCGCCCAGTGTAACCACATCAACCACGTCAGTACCCAGCTGCCGTACGCGATCACCGTTGCCGCGGTATCGTTCATCAGCTTTATCGTAGCCGGCTTTGTACAGTCTTGGTACATCGCACTGCCTGTCGGTATCGTGCTGATGCTCGGCACCCTGTTCCTGCTCAAGTTCATTAATAAGAACCGCCAGAAGGCCGACGGAACCAAGGCGTAATTCATCATAATAGTATCAATCAACGCCCGCTGTATGATACAGCGGGCGTTATGTTCGTTGAGGCGCGGATTCATTCCCGCGCGGTTGTTTCGACTGCAACCCTATGCCGAGAATTCAACCCATAATAAAAGCTCCCTTTTCATATGACAAAGGGAGCTTATTGTATGATAAGATAGCTTACATTGTTGCGGCGACCTGTGTGTAGACCACATAGCTCATGCAGCAGAACGCCGCACACAGTGCGTACATCGCGCGGCGAAGCCATGTCGCTATCGGCTTTTGACTGCTCTCGCTTCTTTGCAGTACCAACGCCAAGCCCATCGCGCACAAGGGGATCAGCGGCATCGCGTAGCGGATGTTGTAGGTGCAGGACAGGGGATAGGCGAAGCAGAACAGGTAGTAGCTGACCAAAATCACGGCAAAGGTGATCGAGAAGTAAAGGCGCTCGATCCCGTTCATGCTGTCGCTCTTGCGGATCATGCTGACGATAAAGCAGACAAAGCTGATCAGGAAGAGCACCACTGAGATCCAGAACAGGATCGGTCCCGTGACATGGATCTGCGGAAAATGGACGTCGTTGATGCTGTTGGCACATTCGTCAAACATCGCCGTCTTGAACAGTCCCAGCGTGGGATTGTATTCGTTATACGGCGCGCCGACAAAGGTGATGGAGCCATAGACAAAGTCGAGCTGACCGTTGCCGAAGCTGAACAGGCGCTGTGCCAGCGGCATGTTGCCCGAGTACATCACGCTGTTTGAGCCGAGGTCGGGCACATAGGTCAGCGGGATGTGGAATTTGAGCAGGTTGCGTACCTGCCACCACAGTCCCAGCGGCACGCAGATGATGCCGAACACCGCGAACTGTCCGATGTATTTGAGCGGCTTTTTGATGTTTTTGATCAGGACGATCAGGAACACGAACGCCACCGCGGGCGCGACCATCCATCCCGAGAGCTTGGTCATCATACCCAGTCCGATGCACAGCGCCAGCGGAATAATGTTGCGCATGACGGGCTCGCGGTACCATCTCAGTCCCCACAGGATCGCCGCCATCATGAAGAGCATGAGCAGCATATCGTTGTTGAACGAACCCGCGAAGATAATGAAGGTGGGGTGGAAGCAGATGATTGCCATCGCCGCGATCAGCGGATTGCCCTTGAGCTTCACCATACGGAAAACGCGGTAGCTGACGATCATCGTCAGCGAGGAGTACAGCATGGGCAGGATCTGGATCGCTTCGCTCGCCTTGTCGAAGCTGACACCAAGCATGGTGAGCAGCTTCAAAAGCGCCGCCATCGTCCAGTGATGGAACGGCGGATGATAATATTGCCAGTAGCTGCGCACATCAAAGTCGGGCAGCTTCAAGCCGTTTTCGTACCAGTATTTGATGTAGCCCGCGTGACCGATCGTGGAGGTAAAGTCGCCCACGTCGTGCTGACGGTCGACAACGCCCGTATATAAGACGTAGACAAAGCGGATCGCGATACCCAGCGCGATCAACACCGCGATGATCAGTGTATCGTTGATTTGGTAGTTGAATCGGATGAACAGGACAGCCGCCGCGGCGACGATCAGCGCGATGATCGCGATGGCGAACGCTTTGTTTTTGACAAAGCCGATGGTCAGCATGCTCGCCGTGATACAGGCAATCAGAATGCCGCACAGCAGGAGCTTTTCGGATCGATTCCTTCCGAGATGGAACACGAACACGGCGGCGACGGAGATCGCGCCGAGGACGACGCCGAGATAGATACAGCTCGCCGCGGTGATATTGGCGCGGTCAGCCAGTCCGAACGGCAGGAGCAGTCCGCACAGGAGAATCGTCAGCAGATAGGGGTGTCGGCGCATCAGCGAGAACAGCCCCTCGGGGGTGCGTTGTAGTTTTTCTTTCATAAGAACCTCGTAAAGATAAGCAGTCTGTTTCAAAGGCTCCCTTTCCTAAGGGAGCAGACTGAGGGTTGCTATGGACTGTGGCAATCTCGACAGTATATATTAGATACAGTATTACACATTGAATCGGAAGAGGACGACGTCGCCGTCCTTCATCACATATTCCTTGCCCTCACTGCGTACCAGACCCTTTTCCTTTGCCGCGGTCATGGAGCCGCAGGCAATCAGGTCGTCAAATGCGATGACCTCGGCACGGATGAAGCCGCGCTCAAAGTCGGTGTGGATCTTGCCCGCTGCCTGGGGTGCCTTGGTACCCTTATTGATGGTCCACGCGCGCACCTCGGGCTTGCCCGCGGTGAGGTAGGAGATCAGCCCCAGCAGGGTGTAGCACTCGTTGATCAGGCGATCCAGACCGCTCTGCTCGAGCCCCAGATCGCTGAGGAACATTTCCTTTTCCTCTTTATCCATCTCGACGATCTCCGCCTCCATCTCGGCGCAGATGGGCAGTACGCCGGCGTTCTGCTCCGCGGCGATCTCGCGTACTCTCTGCAGGCGTTCGTTGCTGTCGATACCGTTCGCAAAGTCATCCTCGCTCATATTCGCGGCAAAGATGACGGGCTTGTTGGTGAGCAGGGCGACCTCGGCGAGCAGCGCCTTTTCATCATCGTCACACTCGACCGAACGCGCGGGCTTGCCCTCGTTGAGGGTATCGAGCACACGCTTGAAGAAGTCGACCTGCGACTGGAACTTTTTATCGCCCTTGACCATCTTCTGCGCCTTGTCAATGCGGCGCTGCACCATCTCAACGTCGCTGAGGATCAGCTCGAGGTCGATGGTCTCGATATCTCTGGCGGGGTCGACGCTGCCCTCGACATGGATGATGTCGTCGTTGTCAAAGCAGCGCACCACGTGCACGATCGCGTCACATTCGCGGATGTTCGACAGGAACTTGTTGCCCAGTCCCTCGCCCTTGGACGCGCCCTTGACCAGCCCCGCGATATCGACGAATTCGATGGTGGCGGGGGTGTATTTGTCGGGGTCATACATCTCGGCGAGCTTGTCGAGGCGCTTGTCCGGCACCGATACCACGCCGATATTCGGCTCAATGGTGCAGAAGGGGTAGTTCGCAGACTGTGCGCCTGCGTTGGTGATCGCGTTGAATAAGGTGGACTTGCCCACATTCGGCAGTCCCACGATTCCTAATTTCATATATCTTCAATCTCCTTTTGTATAATTGTCGTGGCAAGGGTCGGCGATTGCCGATGCTGTGGCAATCTCAACCGATTCTGAGAATTACACACAATTTCCCATTATTAATAATATTCTATCATTATATAATGTAAAAGTCAATTTATACTAATGACAATGAACTGTTGACAAAACCGCCGATTCCCCATAAAATTGAAGCGGTGAAAGATATGAAACATTATGACTACCTATTATTTGATCTGGACGGGACGTTGATCGAGAGCGCCGAGAGTGTGCGGATGTCGCTCGCGCACGCGATGGAGGCGCTGGGGCTGCCTTGTCCCGATCTGTCCGATTATACCAAGTACGTCGGCCCGCCCTTGGAGGATACCTTCCGCGGGATGTGCGCGGTGCCCGAGGATCAGATCGAGCGGGGCATGATCCTCTACCGCGATTATTACGACGAGGTCGGACAAAACGCCAACAGATTGTTTGACGGCGTGATCGAGATGCTTACCGCACTGCGTGAGCGAGGCTTCAAAATCGCGGTGTGCACCTCAAAGAACGAGCCTGTCGCTGAGATGGTGTGCGAGAAGATGGGCCTCTCGACCTATCTTGACGCGATCTGCGGCTCGACCTTCGACGGCAGCCGTCGCGCCAAGGCGGATATCATCCCCTATGCGATCGAAACGCTGGGTTGTCGGGACAAGCAAAACGCCCTGATGATCGGCGATACCGATTTTGACGCGCGGGGCGCTCAGCTCGCCGGGGTGGATTTCCTCGGTGTGACCTACGGCTACGGTACCGTCGAGAGTATGAAGGCATGCGGCGCGATCGGCTTTGCTGACAGTCCCGGGGAAATATTGAATCTGTTATAATTCACGGCTTGACCGCATATACTTGTACCGGTGATGGTATGTTTCAATCGGTCAAGCTCAAAAATATTCGTTTGACGATCCTCTCTCTGATCGGCATTTTGCTTTTTATCGTGATCTGTCTGGTTGCCCTGCGCGGCAGATCGGCAGATTCCATAGAAATCAACGGTGAAAAGATCACACTGCACGCGGAGAATGAGGCGGATGTAGAGGCATTTCTCACCTCCTGCGGTTATTCCCCCATCGAATTCCTCTTTCAGAGCGAGGTTACCGTGCCGAAGAACTGGAACGATATTTATACGCAGTATAACGAACTGCAGCGCCGGCAGGGCTTCGATCTGGTGCCGTATAAGGGAAAACCCGCAGTGGAGTATGAGTATTTTGTCGATGATACGCTCAATGCGACCGTTTTGGTGAGTGAGCAAAAGATCATCGCCGCCCATGTCGCGACCTGTGACGGCAGGGAGATGCGGATGATCAATTGATATAGGTGAATGATGAAAGAACGACTGGATAAATATGTGTCCTCCCAGACGGCATTAAGCCGCAAGGAGGCGCAAAAGGCAATCAAAGAAAAACGCGTGTTGTTGAACGGAACGGTCGTCCGCGCTGCCGATACCAAGGTCGATACCGAGTGCGATTCGGTGTCGCTGGACGGTCAGCCGCTGACCTATCAAGAATACGTTTATTATATGATGGACAAGCCCGGAGGCGTTGTTTCGGCGACTAAGGACAGTCAAGAGCGCACGGTGCTCGACCTCCTGCCGCCCGAGTGGCGCCGCGACGGGCTGTTCCCCGCGGGCAGACTGGATAAGGATACGACGGGGCTCTTGTTGATCACCGATGACGGCGAATTCGCCCATCGGATGCTCTCACCGAAAAAGCATGTGCAAAAGCGCTATATCGCGACCCTCGACCGCGAACCGGACGACAGCATCGTCGCCGCCTTTGAAGCGGGCATCATCCTCGGTGACGGCACCGTTTGTAAAAGCGGACAGGCTGAAATACTCGGCGGATGCCGCGTAGCGGTGGTGATCAGCGAGGGCAAGTACCATCAGGTTAAGCGGATGTTCGCCGCCCTCGGCTACCATGTCGAAGCGCTCAGAAGGGTACGGATCGGCGGATTGGCGCTGGATGAGGGGTCAAAGCCCGGTGAAGTACGCGTTCTGACCGCCGAAGAAGCCGCGGCGGTATTCGACTGAAATCGCGAAGCCGCCGACTTGCATAAAATGAATCGTTATGTAAAAAACAGGGAAAATCACGGTTTTAACAAATCACACAAAAAAACAGGGTGTTTGGCTTATACATTGGATTTTTCATTGTCAAATCGCACAATTACAGCAGGGCTTTTTTTGTCTTATCGGAAATTTAACTAAATATTGACCGGAATATTTAGTAAAAAAACAAGTGGAAGTGCACAGAAAAGTATGCTATATTATTGGTGTACACTTATCATAAGTGCGTAAAGCAATTTTTCCGTAGTTTTTGCTGCACTTCTTTAGGCGTGCAGATTTGGATAAAAATGGAGGTTTTTTAATGGCTAATGTATCACTGAGACACGTTTACAAAATTTATGACGGCGGCGTTACCGCTGTTACCGATTTCAACCTTGAGATCGCTGACAAGGAATTCATCATTCTGGTAGGTCCTTCCGGTTGCGGTAAGTCCACCACCCTGCGTATGGTAGCAGGTCTGGAAGATATCTCCAAGGGCGAGCTGTACATCGGCGACAAGCTCTGTAACGACGTCGCTCCCAAGGACAGAGATATCGCGATGGTATTCCAGAACTACGCGCTGTATCCCCATATGACCGTATACGATAACATGGCGTTCGGTCTGAAGCTCCGCAAAATGCCTAAGGAAGAGATCAAGCGTCGCGTAGGCGAGGCTGCCCGTATCCTCGGTATCGAACAGTACCTCGACAGAAAGCCGAAGGCTCTCTCCGGCGGTCAGAGACAGCGTGTCGCGCTGGGTCGTGCGATCGTCCGTGATCCTAAGGTATTCCTGCTTGACGAGCCGCTGTCCAACCTGGACGCAAAGCTCCGTGCTAACATGAGAACCGAGATCAACAAGCTGTATCAGAAGCTCGGCACCACCTTTATCTACGTTACCCATGACCAGACAGAGGCTATGACGATGGGTACCCGTATCGTTGTTATGAAGGATGGCTTCATCCAGCAGGTCGATACACCCCAGCATCTGTATGATCTGCCCTGCAACGAGTTCGTAGCAGGCTTCATCGGCTCTCCGCAGATGAACTTCCTCGACGCGACCCTCGTCAAAGAAGGCGGCAAGTTCGCCCTCAAGTTCGACGAGTACACCGTCACCCTGCCCGACAGCAAGAACAAGAACGGCGTTCTCGAGCCCTACGTCGGCAAGGAAGTTCGCTTCGGTATCCGTCCCGAGCATATCCATGACGAGCCCGAGTTCATCGAGAAGTGCGAAGGCAAGAACGGCGTTATCAACGCGAACGTTGTCGTTACCGAGCTGATGGGCGCAGAGATCTATCTGTATGTCAACATCGGCGGCACTCAGGTAACCGCTCGCGTAGAGCCCACCTCCACCGCAAAGCCCGGTGACCAGATCGACGTTGCGTTCGACCTCGAGCGTATCCACATCTTCGATAAGGACACAGAGATGACCATCACCAACTGATCGGTTGTGGCTCCCTTTTCCAAGGGAGCTGGCGCAAAGCGCCTGAGGGTTTTTGAACCAAATAAGTACATTTGCCCGCTGCTTTTGCAGCGGGCTTTTTGTATTACATATGTATGGGTCATCCTTCGGAAAGATCGATTTGCTTTGCGTTTGAGTGACATATATCGGAAAGGCTTTAGGAGGAGCAAGCGCCTCCCCTACAAGAAACGTTGCGGCGGATTTGTAGGGTACGGCATTTATGACGTACCGCGGTAGGGCGTTGGATAACGAACCACGTCGGTTGAGGAGAGAAAACGTCACCGTAGGGACGATCATCGATCGTCCGCGTGGCAGTAGATCTGACCACCTTTCTGACGTTCCCGATAGAAGAAACGCCCGTCATTCTGCGGATGACCAATGGTCATCCCTACGGAAGCAGGTATTTGCTTCGCATTTGAATGGCATCGTGACCAAACGTGCGGTACGTCATAAATGCCGTACCCTACGGAGAAATTGATGCGCTTCGCGGTAGGTGGCGTTTGGTGGAAAGGTTGCGGCGGGAGCATTCCTCGGCGGAGACGCCTTTCTCTCAGCGAGAACGGCAACCCTTTTGTCCGCTTTGCGGACATTTCCCCTAACAGGGGAATCTCCCACTGTCACTTCGTGACGTCTCCCCAACGGGGAGCACCCTGCCCTACACACTACCCCGATCATCTAACGATCGGAGTTTTGTTTATTATTCATTTTTCAATTTTCAGTCTTCAGTTTTCAGTTTATCTTGCAAATGAGATATATTGGAAAGGTTGCGGTACGTCGCAAGCGTCGTACCCTACGGAAGTATTTCATTTGCATCGCATTTGGATGGGATATATCGGAAGTGTGACGGGAGGAGCAAGCCCCTCCCCTACGGTAGACGCTCCATCGTTCGGTAACTCCTCACTCCTCACTCTCACTTCCCAACATCTTGTGGTCAAAAAAACGGTGCGGCACAATTCTCTTTATTGTTCACAAAAAGTTTAAAAAATTGTAATATCAGCGCTTTATTTCTGCATTATTTTCTGTTATATTGCAAATAAGGAAAAATCCCGCGGCAAATCATCGCCCAAAAAAGCGATGTTCAAGCCGTTTTTGTCTGGCGGACATTTCTTTTTCGTCCTTTGAAAAGATTACCGGAGTGAAACCATGATGAAGAAAATAACATTTTTTCGTTTTTTCGCACGAAAATCCATCGTCGAATTTTGAAAAAAAGGTTGATTTTTCTATTTCCTTTGTGTAAAATGTATATGAGATAGGTGGCTTCTTTAGGTAAGTCGCCAAATCGTTCGGTATTTTGACTATTTTTTCTGACGGAGGAGCATTATGTCCAATAGATTATTTCAGGGAGTTATTCATCAGATGAAGGACGCGATCGACAGAACGATCGGCGTAGTGGACGAGACTTCGGTAGTCATCGCTTGCTCGGAGCTCGGACGCATCGGCGAGGTGAACGAAAGTATCACCTCCGATACCCTCTCGGCGACCGTGCCTTTTGTCATCAACGGTCACACCTTCAAATCCTTCGGTTCTTCGACCAGATCCGAATACGCTGTCTTTGTACAGGGCAGCGACGAGATCGCGCAGAAATACGCGCAGCTCTTGGCGGTATCGCTTGCGTCTATCAAGCAGTATTATGATGAAAAATACGACCGCTCCAATTTTATCAAAAATGTCATCCTCGACAATATCCTGCCCGGCGACATCTATCTGAAGGCGCGTGAGCTGCGCTTCAACAGTGACGTCAGCCGTGCCGTCATGCTGATCAAGATCACCTCCAAGACGGATGTCTCCGCCTTTGACGTGGTACAGAATCTCTTCCCCGACAAGACCAAGGATTTTGTCATCAATATCAATGAGACCGATATCGCGCTGGTCAAGGAGATCAAGCCCGGTATCTCTACCAAGGATCTGGAGAAGCTCGCCGGCTCCATCGTCGACACCCTCTCCACAGAGTTCTATACCCACTGCGTCGTCGGTATGGGTACCACCGTCACCGGCATCAAGGATCTGGCACATTCCTTTAAGGAAGCACAGGTCGCGCTCGAGGTCGGTAAGGTGTTCGATACCGAGCGCACGATCGTCAGCTATGATAACCTCGGCATCGCCCGCCTGGTCTATCAGCTGCCCACCACCCTGTGTGAAATGTTCCTCAAAGAGGTCTTTAAGCGCGGTTCGATCGAGAGCCTGGATCAGGAGACCCTGTTCACCATCCAGAAGTTCTTTGAGAACAACCTGAACGTATCCGAGACCTCTCGCAAGCTCTTTGTCCACCGTAACACGCTGGTTTATCGTCTGGAAAAGATCAAGAAGCTGACCGGTCTGGATCTCAGAGAGTTTGAGGACGCGATCGTCTTTAAGGTCGCGCTGATGGTCAAGAAGTACCTGACCTCTAACCCGACAAAATATTGATCATGATTGTGAAGCCCCTGACATATCGTCGGGGCTGTAGCAATCTCAACCCCATCTATCCATATAATCCCAACAAAGACAGTTTTTCTGTCAGCGAAAGGTATTACTATGATAAAGTTTAACAATGTTTCTAAGGTATATGACAGTAACGGCGTTCACGCGCTGGACAATGTATCCCTGAACATCGAGAAGGGAGAGTTCGTCTTTATCGTCGGCTCTTCCGGCGCCGGTAAAAGTACCTTCCTCAAACTGATCATGCGCGAGGAGATGCCTTCTTCCGGCTCGATCGTCATCAATGATATGCACCTCGAGAAGCTCCCGCGCCGCAAGGTGCCGTATCTTAGACGTACGATGGGTATCGTGTTCCAGGATTTCCGTTTGATCTCTAAGATGACGGTTTATGAGAACGTCGCTTTTGCGATGCGCTGCGTCGGCAAGCGAAATGATTCCATCAAAAAACGTGTACCTTATATATTGGAACTGGTCGGCCTTGCCGATAAAGCGAACGATCATCCGTCAGAGCTTTCCGGCGGTGAGCAGCAGCGTGTTTCTTTGGCGCGCGCGCTGGTCAACAACCCCGCTCTGATCATTGCGGATGAGCCTACCGGTAACATCGACCCCGAGATGAGCTACGAGATCATCGAGCTCCTCTCCGAAATCAACAAGCGCGGCACCACGGTGTTGGTGGTCACCCACGAGCATGAGCTGGTGAAGTCCTTTGGTAAGCGAGTCATAACTATCGACGACGGCAGAGTTGTATCTGACACCGACGACGACAGATTTGTCGCGATCTGAGTTCGGATCAGTACAACGGAAAGGAATGGAAGTATGAGTAGTTTTGGCTATCTGATTAAGGAAGGCTTTAAGAATTTAGTTCATAACCGCCTGATGACCCTCGCGTCCATCGGCGTTTTGATATCCTGTCTGGTTCTGACAGGCTCGGCGGTCATGCTGACCGTCAATGTTTCCAACATCGTTGACTCTGTCGGCGATACCAATGTCACCAAGGTGTTCCTCGATGACAGCTATACCAAGCTCGAGGCAGTCTATAAGGGCAAGGAGCTCAGCCAGGTCGCGAACGTGTCGCAGGTCGAGTTCATCGATAAGGATGAGGCGATCCAGGCGTACCGTGATCAGCTCGGCGACGAGGTTTTCGCCAACATGTCCGGCGATGACAACCCGCTGCCCTATGCGTACAGCGTCAAGATGGACGATCTGTCCAAATATGACGATACCGTCGCCAGGATCAAGGAAGTAGACGGCGTAGCGTCGGTATCCTCTCACCGTGAGGTGGCAGAGAAGCTGACCAACCTCTCCTCCTTTATCACGACGATGAGCCTGTGGATCATCTTAGCACTGGCGATCATCTCACTGTTTATCATCAGTAACACCATCCGTATGACCATGTTCTCGCACCGCTTTGAGATCAGTATCATGAAGAGCGTGGGCGCGACCAATGCCTTTGTCCGCGTGCCGTTTATCATCGAGGGTGTTGTTATCGGTTTGATCTCGGCGATCATCGCGATCATCCTGCTGTTTGTGCTGTCCGACGCGGTCATCAACTCGGTACAGAAGATCCTTGACTTCAAGTATACACGCTTTACCGAGGTCATGTGGCCGATCATCGGCTCCTTTGTCGCGGCAGGCGTGCTGGTGGGCTCACTGGGCAGTATGGTTTCGATCCGACGCTTCCTGACCCACGAAGGCAACGAGATCTTAGGTTGGTAAATACATAATGAGTCATTGCGAGAGCTCGACACGCGTGTCAGCTCGCGGCAATCTCAATCGATGAAAAGAAAACAGAAACATTTTCACCGTTTACCCGCCCGCGGTAACCGGTATGAGAATCCTGCGGGCAGAAAGGCTATGAGATTGATGAAGAAATTACTTTCAGCATGTTTAGCCCTCATCATGATATTAGGCGGCGCCGTCTCCACTGCAGCGGCGACGATCAGCGAACTGGAAGCGCGTCAGGCGGAGCTGGAATCTCAGCAGGCGGAGTATCAGGCAAAGCTGAATAAGTCGAATTCCGCAGTCGCTGAAAAGCAGGAAGAGGTCGACGCTCTTGTCGGTCAGGTCGAATCCGTGACCGCCGAGATCCAGGTCTGCTACCAGAAGATCTCTATCTATGATAAGAATATCGCCGAGAAGCAGAAGGCGATCGACGAAGCGAACGCGGAGATCGACAGCAATATGAATACACTCCGTCAGCGCATCAAGACCATTTATATTTCCGGCGACGTCAGCGCGCTGGAGATCGTCATGGGCGCAAAGGACTTCACCGACTTCCTCGATAAGCTCCAGCTGGTTCAGTATGTCAGCGAACATGACGCTGAACTGATCAACGGCATCAAGAAGAAGCTCGAAACGATCTCTGAGGAGAAAAAGGCGCTTGAGGCAGATAAAGCGAAATTAGAGGAAGAGCATACCACGCTGACCACAAAACAGGATGAGCTGACAAAGCTGCTCGATGAGAATAAGGAAACGCTCGCGAGCCTGCAGAGTGAGGCGAATGACGCGCAGATGAAGTTGGAGCTCAGCGAAGAGGAGCTCAGCAAATTGAAACCCGAGATCCAGGAATTAATACGTCAGAGCCAGGCGGCTGCGGCGTCTCAGCAGGCAGCGGCTTCGTCTTCAACCTCTAATGATGAAGAGAATATCGACTACAGCGATAACGGCAGCGGCGGCTCGTCATATTCTTCCGACGCTCCCAGCCACATTGATTCCGGCGACGGTTGGACATGGCCGATCCCGGGCTGCTACACGATAACAGGCGGCTACGGTGAGGGTCGTTCCTATGAGAGCCACGGCGGTACGGACATTGCCGCTTCCATCGGCACCCCGATCTATGCGGCGAACTCCGGTACAGTCCTCTATACGTCCAACGATTGCACCCATTCCAGCGCGGGCGTCGGCGGCTGTAACCACGGCGGCGGATACGGTAACCATGTCTGGATCCAGCATGATAACGGATACCAGACCATCTACGGTCATATGATCAGCACCGCGGTTTCTCCCGGTGAATATGTCTCCAAGGGTCAGTTGATCGGCTACTCCGGTTCTACCGGCTGGTCGACCGGTCCTCACCTGCACTTTGAGCTGCGTATCAACGGCGTCAGAAGCAATCCGATGGCATTGTTCCCGTCGTTCGGCTGATCGGTTCAATCGGATCGCATCTCTATTTTGAGCTGAGAATCGGCGGCGTGAGAAGCAACCCGATGGCATTGTTCTAAACAACGATAGGGGATATCCCCGACAATGAAATCATACATTTCGATCCCTCCGCATAAGCTAATGCGGAGGGATTTTTATGATGACTGCACTCAAGATCGAAGAACATAAAAAGGGATTTTTGCGCTATCTGCGGCGCAACAGGATCCGCGTGGAGCACCGTTACTGCGACGCGGCGACGCTCAAGTGCGTGACCTATGAGCATTACCGCGGCAAGGTCAACTGGACGTCCATCGACCGCTTTGTCAAGGCACAGCGCAACCGCGTTTTATGCGCACCCGATATGGAGATCGCGACGAACAGCGGGTACAAGCGTTTTATATCGTCCGAGCTGAGCCGCAGGATGTGCGAGAACGCCGCGCTGTATCTGCTCCGATCTGTCGCGACGCTGAAAATGAAGGTTGTCCTTGTGGATGAGGACGGTGATCGCGCGGGACTGTGCGAGTATCTTTCGCAGTACTGCGACCCCATCTATGTGCTGAGCAAGGAAACGGATATCTATGCGGCACAGGCAGAGTCTTTGCTCAACGAAAAGGGCGCGGCTCTGCGGCTCTGCGGTGACAAAAGCTGTCTGCATGACGCCGATCTGATCATCGCGCCCGGACGCTTGGAGGAAGCGTTGCCCTGTCCGTCCGACGCGCTGATCCTGACGGGGGAGGCTCCCGCGGTACCGCAAAACGCCGTGACGATATATGAGTATTTCTTCGATCTGCCGTCAAAGTTCCGCGAGATCTGTCCCGACTTCCTCGATGAGATGTATTTTGCGTCGGCATTATACGCGATGGCGGGCGCGCGGGAGCTGGGCAGCGAGGTCTTTACCCGATGCGGCGACGGAACAACGATCCATACCCGCGGCAGCCTTGTCGGAGCGCTCAAAAATCGCCTGTTATCCCGCATAAATTCTTGACATCACCCCACACTTGTCATATAATATAATTTGTATGCGAATATCCCGAATCACCAAAGATTTGAAAGGAAGATAGAAAAATGGCGAAACCGGTAATGTTAACTGCCGAAGGCTTAAAACAGTTAGAAGAAGAGCTCGATCTTCTCAAAGGCGAAAAGCGTAAAGAGATTGCGGAAAAGATCAAAGTCGCGCGTTCCTACGGTGACCTTTCCGAGAACAGTGAATATGATGACGCCAAAAATGAGCAGGCGATGCTCGAGGCGCGTATCGTGACCATTGAGGCTACCCTCAAAAATGCGGTGCTGATCGACGAGGAGGGCATCTCCAACGAGCATATCCATGTCGGCTCCAAGGTCAAGCTGCTGAACCTGCGCACCGACAGCGAGGTCACCTACAAGATCGTCGGCTCCAACGAGGCGAACCCCTCCGAGGGTAAGATCTCCGATGAGTCGCCCGTCGGTCTGGCGCTGCTCGGACATGCTATCGGCGACGCTGTCGAGGTAGAGGTGCCCGCCGGTGTGATCGGCTTCAAGGTGCTCGATATCTTTAAATAATATAGGCTCCTTTTGGTAAAAGGAGCTGTCCCCAAACGGGGACTGAGGAATTGTACTAAATTGTTTGAGCGGAGCGAGTATCTCTATACGATTACGTTTCATTAACAATAAGCGTAATGAAAGAGTATCTCCCTTCGGTCGGTCAATTGATGCAATTCATCCGTCAGCTGACACCTTCTGAGGAGTTATCCAAATCTTTGATTTGGTTTATAACTCCCATGCAACAGCGCTCCAAGAGCGGACAAAGTCTGCGATTGGCTAAGCGCCACTGCCTTTCCCAAAGGAAGGCTTTGACAGGTCTTTCTACAGACTGAGCCTTTCTTTTGAGGGGAAGGCTGATTTAATAATCAAACCGAGGTAGGATATGGAACAAAATTTAAATGAAATTCTGAAACTCAGACGAGAGAAGCTCGCGAACTTACAGGAGATGGGCAAGGATCCTTTCATCATCACGAAATTTGATCAGACCCACCACAGCGTGGATATCAAGAGCAACTATGACGCGCTCGAGGGCAAGACGGTGAGTATCGCCGGCAGAATGATGTTCAAGCGCGTCATGGGCAAGGCGTCGTTCTGCAATGTGCAGGATCTCAAGGGCAGCATCCAGGCATATGTCGCCCGCGATTCGATCGGCGAGGAGAGCTATAAGCTCTTCAAGAAATACGACGTCGGCGATATCATCGGTATCACCGGCGAGGTGTTCAAGACCAAGACCGGTGAGATCTCCGTGCACGCTGCCGAGGTGACCCTGCTCTCCAAATCGTTGCAGATCCTGCCCGAAAAATACCACGGCCTGACCGATACCGACACCCGTTATCGTCAGCGCTACACCGACCTGATCATGAACGGCGAGGTCAAGGAGACCTTTGTCAAGCGCTCCAAGATCATCTCCTCCATCCGCCGCTTTTTGGACGACAGGGGCTTTATGGAGGTCGAGACGCCGATGCTGGTGCAGAACGCCGGCGGCGCCGCGGCAAGACCGTTTGAGACGCATTTCAACGCCCTCGACGAGGACTTGAAGCTGCGTATCTCCTTAGAGCTCTACCTCAAGCGCCTGATCGTTGGCGGCCTCGAGCGCGTATATGAGATCGGCAGAGTGTTCCGCAACGAGGGTCTGGATACCCGCCACAACCCCGAGTTCACGCTGATGGAGCTGTACCAGGCATATACCGACTATCACGGCATGATGGATCTGACCGAGGCGATGTATCGCTATGTCGCTCAGCAGGTCAACGGTTCGATGCAGGTGACCTACGGCGAGCATGTGATCGATTTTGAGAAGCCCTTTGAGCGCATCACCATGGTGGACGCGGTCAAGAAATATGCCGGCGTCGACTGGAGCGAGGTCAAGACGACCGCCGACGCGCGCGCTGTCGCGGACAAGCTGCACGTCGAGTATGAGGACAGGCATCAAAAGGGCGATATCCTCAGCCTGATCTTTGAGGAATACGCCGAGTGCCATCTGATCCAGCCGACCTTCGTCATGGATCACCCGATCGAGATCTCGCCGCTGACCAAGAAGAAGCCCGACGATCCCGAGTATGTCGAGCGCTTTGAGATGTTCATCAACGGCTGGGAGATGGCGAACGCCTACTCTGAGCTCAACGACCCGATCGATCAGCGCGAGCGCTTCAAGGCGCAGGAGGCAATGCTTGCCGCCGGCGATGAAGAAGCCAACACCACCGACGAGGACTTCCTCAACGCCCTTGAGATCGGCATGCCCCCCACAGGCGGCATCGGCTACGGCATCGACAGACTGGTCATGATCATGACCAACTCCCCCGCCATCAGGGATGTTCTTTTGTTCCCGACAATGAAATCCTTAGATAAGTAACACCCCAAAACCCCAGTATTTATGCGGGTTTCAAGAGTTGCGATGTCTCGGATTTACGCCATTTACGCCAAACTTACGCCAAACGATGCAGAAAGTTGTGCAGAGCGTAATCAATCGCATATTTTAATGAATTTGACCTTGATGGATTCGTTTTCATCAAGGTCTTTTTTGTTTGACGGATAGACAAAATCAGGCTGAAATGATATAATGATAGAAAGATAAATCGGAATTTATGGAGGCCTTTGGCATGGGAAAAGATTTATCTAAAATGACATTGGAAGAG
>CAMJMQ010000028.1 GCA_946407065.1 uncultured Clostridia bacterium
CGTCGAGGCGCCGACCCCTACAAAGCGCACATCTCCTCGACCGACGCTCCTTATGATCCAACGCCCTGCGGCGGGAGGAGCAAGCCCCTCCCCTACACCATTTTCCACTTTCCACTTTCCATTTTCAACTTTCAATTTTCCATTTCTCCCTCACCATCCTGCCCTACTTGCATAATATAAGGTGTAGCGAACGGAATGACGATCGCTAATCAAGATAAATTAGGAGGCAACACATATGTGTAACAACAACGGTTTATTCGGCGGCAACAGCTGCTGCGGTATCATCATCCTGCTGATCGTTCTGTGGGCTTGCTGCGGCAACAACAATAACAACGGCTGCGGCTGCGGTTGCGGCAACGACTGCGGCTGCTAAGGCAGCGTAAAGCAACGAGGCGCTTCACTCGAAGCGCCTCGTTCGCATACCATATTAATACTGATAGATATCTTCTCCGTACCATGCGGTGTGATCGCAGAAGAATCCCGCCGGAGCAGAATCGCTACGGTACCACGTGCCGCAGCACGGGGATCTTGCGCAGCAACCATGTGATCAATACCGACAGTGTCACCGCCAGGATGGTGCCGCCGATCACATAGATCAGCGACGCCTTTTGCACGTGGATCAGATGCAGGTTCTCTTCAAATACGTCTAACAGATAGCGATGGATCAGGTAGATCGGGAAGGTGTAGCCCTGCATCCACGCGAAGAACCGATTGACCTTCCCGCTCTTGATATGGTTGGAAACGTTCTTCAACAGTAAGAACATGCCGGCGGAATACAGCAGGCAGGGCAGATTGTAATAGCCGCGGTACAAGCCGTCCAGCACTCCCGAGGATCGGGTACGGATATAGGTACCCAGAATGAACGCGAGAAAGCCTGCCGCCGCGACTGCGTAGATCACGACGCGCTGCTTTTTCGTCAGTTCCAGCTTGTGCAGCACATAGCCGATCAGCGGATAGATCAGGTATTGCATGCTGATAAAGACTGACATCGGGAAATACAGCGAAAAGTTAGCATATTCTTTCAACAGCGACAGGATAAACGGGATCGTATAATTGAAGATCAATCCGGCGATAATGGCGTAGGTATAGATCTTGATACGGCGCTTTTCAGGGATCGCCGCAAAAAACGGAATAACCAGATAGATACAGAACAGCGGGATAAAAAACCAATAGATATGCTGAAACTTGTTGTTGAGGATGCCGTCGAGCACGGACTCGACCGTCCACTTTAAGCCCTCGTTGGGCTGACCCTTCGCCATTGCAATGAGCACCTTGCGGGACGCCCACAGCATGCCGAATACGCTCCAAAACAGGAACGGGATCACTGATTTGAAAAAGCGCTTTTTGAAGAATTCTTTTGTCGAATACCGCTTTTGATAGTCAATCAGGGTAGCGCCCGACAGCATAAAGAACAGCGGCACCGCGCAAAAGCCGACAGATTCGATCACATTCGTGACAGCCCAATATCCTTTGGTCGAATAGGTCCAGAAGCTGCTGTTGGCGTGCATCATCACCACCATGATGGCGGCGATCACATTGATAAACGAGATATAATTGACTCTGGTCTTCATCCTTTTCCTCCACAGAAATCAATCATAAAAGGGTATCCTCCCATTCCTGCTCCCTGAAGCCAACCAGTACGGCGTCGTCGGAGATCAGGATCGGACGCTTGACGAGCATGCCGTCGGTGCTGAGCAGGGTGAGTTTTTCTTCCATACTCATCGAGGGGAGCTTATCCTTGAGCGCCATGCTCCTGTAGAGCTGACCCGAGGTGTTGAAAAAGCGCTTGATGTCAAGGCCGCTCTTTTCAACCCACATTTTCAGCTCATCATGGGACGGATTCTCCTCTTTGATATCGCGAAGATCATAGTGGATCCCTTTTTCATCCAGCCATTTTTGCGCCTTTTTACAGGTGGAACAGCGCGGATAGCAAACAAATAACATCGTATCACCTATTCAAACTGTTTTCTTGGGAGTAGTACCAAACGCGGGGAGCGATCAATTCTCTTTGCCCTCTTCGTGGTATTCCTTCTCGGTGTTGACGTTCCAGATCGCTGACTTATCGGTGCTGCCCGACAGGATCGCGTTGACCGTCTCAAAGGAGGTGCACATACTGTGGTCGATGTTGTTATAACGGTGCTGACCGTTACGACCGACGCAGAACAGGTTCGGGATGGTGTCGAGGTACTCTCTGAGGTCGTCCATGTGCTCGTAGGTGTCGAAGTAGGCGGGGTACGCCTTCTTCACACGCTCAACATGGAAATCGATGACGTCGGATTCCTTATCGATCAAACCCATCTTGACCATCTCTTTGATGCCCATATGACCGAACTCGTCATCGGACATGCTCCACATCCAGTCGCCCTCGTTGCAGAAGTATTCAAGACCCATCCAGACGGTGTCACGGATCTTCTCGACCATGTACGGCGACCAGTTGTTATAGATCTGGAAACGTCCCATGTGGACGCTCTTATCGTGAACATAGACCCAGTTGTCGGGCACGATATCGCCCATGGTCTTGGTCTTTGTTTCGTTTTTCAGGTTCAGGTGCGGGATCAGCACGCCGACGGTCATATAGTCGCGGTACGGCAGACCCGTCGCGATGTCGGCAATGTTCTTAGGCACATCATTCATGCCCTCGACCAGATCCTTGACCGGCATAGAGGAGATGACGTAATCGCCGTCGATCTCGATTTCTTTGCCATCCTTGACATAGACAAGCCCTTTGAGGGTATTATCATCGTTCTTGATGATCCTTACGACCTTGGCGTTCTTGATGATAGTGCCGCCCATTTTCTCAAAATCAGCGGCAGTGATCTCCCATAATTCACCCGGTCCCAATTTGGGATAAGCGAATTCCTCGATCAGCGAGGTCTCGACCTTGCGGTTCTTCTTGTTGAACGCTTTGCCGAAAATATCCTTGAGCACCGCGCGGATCGACAGACCCTTGACGCGCTGAGCGCCCCACTCGGGAGAGATCTCAGACGGATGTCTGCCCCAGAGATTCTCGGTGTAGTTCTCAAAGAACATGGAATAGAGCTTCTTGCCGAAGCGGTTGATATAGAAATCCTCGAGGGATTTTTCCTCACGCTTATGGAACACGGTCTTGAGGTAGGAGAAGCCGACCACGATGGTGGTACCCAGTCCCATGTTCTTGATGGTCGCGAATTTCAGCGAGACGGGATAATCGAAGAATTTTGAATTAAAGAAAATCCTCGACAGGCGGTTTCTGCGGAGCATGACGCGGTCGGTCTTTTCGGGATCGGGGCCGCCTTCCTTGACGGTGGAGGTACGACCCAGCTCACGGTCGTCGAACGGCATTGCGCCCTGGGTGGGGAGCATCTTCTCCCACCACTCGTTGACCTCGGGCACCTTAGAGAAAAAGCGGTGACCGCCCATGTCCATGCGGTTGCCCTTATAGTTGACGGTACGCGAGATACCGCCGAACACATCGCTCTCCTCGAGAACGGTGATTTCATAATCTTTACTTCTGTCGAGTAATTCGTAAGCGGCGGTCAGTCCCGCGGGACCCGCGCCGATGATCAAAACCTTTTTCATTCTGATCCTCCTGTAGAAAAGTAGTCATACTAATTTTCAATAAAACGGCATAACCTCTGATTCAACACTTTTATTATCAATTAGTATAAAAAAGCTCATATACAAGTATGATATCATATTTGTCGAAGTTTGTAAACACCAAAAAGAAATGCCGACAAACGTCGACTTCTCCTGTAAGATTCTGTTATTCAGCGACCTGCTGTTGTCCGTTGTTTGATTCGAAAGATGTGGTCGCGGGCGGTGCGGTAGGCGCGGGAGCTTGCGTCTCGGGTCGGGGCGCTTCTGTCACGATCTGCGGCGCCTCGGTGGGCGCGGGAGCATAAGTCGCGGGCGCAGAGGTTTCGACAGGCGGATCCGTCGCGCGCGGCGCTTGTGTCGCGGGAGCCTGCGTCGGCTTTGCAGTGGCGGCAACAGCCGTGGGCGTAGTGGGCTTGGCGTCTTTTTTGCCGAACAGACTACCGTTGAACACGGTGATGGCGATCGCGGCGATCGCGGCAACAATGATTACGATGATCGTGACCCAGATCCATGCCTTGCTCTTCTTTTTGCGGGGACGGCGGGGATCATCCTCATAGTCGTCATAGTCATCACGTCTGAAACGCTGATCGACACGATCCATGAACGTGTCATCGCTTTGACCGTCCTGATAATTCTCATAGTCGTCGCCGATGGGCACAGGGCCGTCGGGATAGCGCGGATCGTAGTTAGGATCATAATTGGGGTCATAATTGGGATCGTAGTTCGGGTCGCGGTTCGGATCGTAGCCGTTACCCTGCCCCTCAAACGCCTCAAAGTGATAGACCTTGGTTTCATCTATCGATTGATGATCGGGATCATACACCTGGGTGCTGTCCCTCTCATCGGAGAGATGGCGGTCGGAATAGGAATAGAGCTCATCATCCTCCGGGCGTGCGTGACGCGGAGCAGGCTCATCGACGGGAGCACCGCAAAAGCTGCACCGGCTCGCGCCGTCGGGGATGGGTTTTCCGCAATGTTGACAGAACATCGTATCATCCTTTCGTTACTATAGATTGAGATCAGACGCGTACGTCTTTTCTCGCAATGACATGGAACTTCTCTTTTCGTATTATATACGATCCGCTTGAAAAGTCAAACGTCAAAATGTACAAGAATCACTCGAATTTGACAGCTTCGACAACGGTGATAGTGTGATCATCCGCCTTGAAGCGCACATCATAGCCGCCGTAGGCAAAGCCGTACACGCGGTCGGGATCATGCTGATAGCCGGGACGCGGGTCGAAGGAGAGCACCTCTTTGAGAGTTTTGAGCTGTTCTTCGCTGAACAGAGCGGCGACGTCATCGGGGATCGTGACCGCCATGATCTGCTGGTGCTCGGGGCCGTAATCGCCTGTCGCGGCGTCAGGCACGCTGTCGGCATACGGCAGATAGGGCTTGATGTCCAATATCGCGGTGCCGTCCATCAAATCGGCGCCCGCTACCGTGAGGACGAGCCCCTGATCGGCGGTCAGCTCAGTGCTGAGCAGCTTGACACGGGTCAGTCCGATCGGATTCGGACGGTTAGGCGAGCGGGTCGCGAACACGCCCATACGCTTGTTACCACCGAGCTTGGGAGGCCGCACGGTCGGCGACCATGCGCGAATGGATGAAGCGTGCTTGGTTGAAGCGTCCTCGGATAAAGCGCGCTTCCCCATCGGCGCGAAGCACCAGATCAGCCAGAGATATTCAAATTCCTCGATTCCGCGAAAAGCATCGGGGTTGCGGTATTCCTTTTCCATGACGATTTGTGAGATCAAATGCTCGGACAGTCCGCTCTGGCGCGGCAACCCGAACTTGGTCGGGAAATCGTTATGGATATACGCGATCGGTTGGTATTCCATTATTACACCTCAAATTGGTTGATATAGCGTTACAGAGGATTGTAGGGTACGGCGCTTGCGACGTACCGCATATATAGCAATGACATTCTATAACACCACCACATCATAGCGGATCGCCTTGCCCTTGACGGTATAGCTCGGCTTTTTGCCGGCGAGCAGGGCGCCGTTGAGCGGTCGCTTGATGATGATCTTCTTAGGGCGGAGTGATACGGCGGCGTCATAGAGCTCCCTCTCATCCGCGCAGGGCTGCTCGAGCTTTTGGATCAGCTGGAGCTTCTTTTGGATCAAGCCGCTCTTTTTGCGTGGCGGAAACATCGGATCGAGATAGACAATCTCGGGTGAGATATCGAGTTGCGGCATCAGCATGATGCTGTTGCCCTCGATCAGATGCATCCTGCCGACGATCTCTCGCAGGCGTTCATCCTGCCCGGCACGGCGCAGAGCGTCTTTCAACAGCGCGGCGATGACCGCATCCTGTTCAAAAAGGGTCACCTCGTAACCCGCGGCGGCGAGCAAAAAGCTGTCCTCCCCCATCCCCGCGGCGGCGTCGACCGCGACGGGATGTTCGGTTTTTGTTTTAGCGATCCTGACGAGCATTTCATGGTGGAGCCGTCCCTTGGTCACGCGGTTGAGCATGCGGGCAAAGTCGCCCTGATACCGCATGCCGCAGCCGACCAGCGACAGTCCCGTGCCGTCAAAAACAAGGGTGAGCTCCTCCCCCATGCTGTCCGCGATCGGCACACCGAGCTGCCGTGACAGCTGTTCTGCCGCTTCACGGTCGCCGTTTTCGTCTAAAACTATCGTGATATTATTCCAATCGTTCATATGTCAACCGTCTTATCGAGTATTTACTTAAAATATAATGGATTTTACGCATTGTGTCAACTGTTGTCGTCCTATTGACGGCAGCGATCAAAGCGATATAGATAATTTTGAAAAAAACATATACAAAACGTCGAATTCTCTTGTATTGATAACACAATCTATGATATAATTAATTTTACTAACTGTTCGGAGGAGGCCATGGACTTTATCACCAACATTTTCAACAAGATCGACGACTTTATGTACTTCCCCATCCTCGTCATCGTACTGGCGGCGGCGGGGCTGTACTTCACCATCCGCACCAAGGGCGTACAGATCCGCCTGTTGGGCACGGCATGCAAGCTGATCGTCGAAAAGCCCGCTAACAATCAGAAGGTATCGTCCTTTCAGGCGTTGATGGTATCGACCGCGTCACGCGTAGGTACCGGCAACATCGTCGGCGTATCGACCGCGATCTGTCTGGGCGGCCCCGGCGCGTGCTTTTGGATGTGGCTGATGTGCATCATCGGCGCGTCGTCGGCATTCATCGAAAGCACCTTAGCGCAGATCTTCAAGCAGAAGGACAAGGACGGTCATTTCTTCGGCGGCCCTGCGTATTATATCGAAAAGGCGCTCAAAAAGCCGCTGATCGCGGGTGTTTTCGCCGTTTTTCTGATCGCGACCTACGCCTTCGGCTTCAATCTGCTGTGCTCCTATAATTTGCAGTCATCCTTTGCAATCTACGACTTTTACGACAAAACATGGACGCCCGTGATCGTAGGCGGCATCCTCGCGCTGCTTGTCGGTTTCTGCGTGATGGGCGGCGGCAAGCGCATCGTCAAGCTCACCGAAAAAATCGTTCCCGCAATGGGTATCGCGTATGTGCTGATCTCACTCATTATCATCTTCACCCATATCCCCAACATCCCCGGCACCTTCAAGGCGATCTTTGCGGACGCGTTCAACTTCCGCTCAATCTTCGGCGGCATCACCGGCTCGTGTATGGTTCTGGGCATCAAGCGCGGTCTGTTCTCTAACGAAGCAGGCGTCGGTTCCGCGCCGAACGCCTCGGCATCCGCCGACGTCACGCATCCTGTCAAGCAGGGTCTGGTGCAGACCATATCCGTTTACATCGACACCATGCTGCTGTGCACCGCTACGGCGCTGATGTGCCTGACCTCCGGGGTTACGCGCAGTACAGACGTCTCCGGCGCGCCGTATGTTCAGCAGGCGGTATCCACCATATTCGGCGGCTTCGGCCCGATCTTCATCACCATTGCGATGGTGCTCTTCGCGTTCACTACCCTGATCGGCAACCTCTATTATGTTGACAACGCTTTAGCGTATCTCAACAAAAAGAAAATGCCCTCCAAAAAGTTCATGACTGTGTTCTACATCTGCTGTGTCGCGGTGATCTTCCTCGGCGCGCTGACGCCGATGGATCTGGCATGGGCGCTGGCGGATATCACGATGGGCGGGATGACGCTGATCAACATCCCATGCTGTATCATTCTGTCGGGCATCGCGATCAAGGCGCTCAAGGATTTTGAGAGCCAAAGAAAGCAAAAGCTCAATCCTGTTTTCCACGCCAAAAATATCGGGCTTGACCCTAAAGAGCTCCACCACTGGGAGTGATCTCCGTTGATCGGTCTTGCTCCGTTTCACCATGATCATTGAACAACACAAAGCCCTGTCTTCTCAGCTATGTGAAAAGACAGGGCTTTTTCTATTGCGGTTTAAGCTGTCGCTAACACAAACAGTCATTCGGCATCGACCATATAGCGGATGATCCGAACACGGTACAATCGGTTCTTAAAGTCCTTCTATTCGAAGATCCTCCCGCCATGTCGGCATGGATGATGGTATCATTGACGGAACAGATACCATACACAACCTCACACATCTTTGTCGAACGCATTATTTTGCCTGCTTCTGTTCGATTTCAAAGGTATCACGGTGGATATCGATGTCGTAGTGCTTTTCTGTGCCGTCGGGTGCTTTCAAGACGATCTCCGCCTGACCCGCCTTGCGCAGTTCGGCATGCACCATATAGGATTCGATCGCCTCTTCATAGCGGATCGACAGCGTGCCGTAGGACGGATCGGTGAAGCTCGCCTGATAGGTATCGTCGAACACCGCGCCCTGCTCACCGCCGCTGTACAGGATATCCGTGTCGTAGACAGGCTGCTTGATGATGACCCAGATCGTCATCGCCGCGATCAGCACCGCGCTGATGACCACGCCCGCGATACGGACGCGCTTCTCGCTGAAGATGGCGACGGGGTAAATCAGCATGGTCGCCGCGCAGAAGATCGCGGAATACAGATGGCGCGGAAAGGAAAAGACTGTTTGCCCGAGATAGCCCCCGTAGTGACCGGCGAGCAGCACGAGCATCGGCATAAGGATCAGCAGTCCCCACCACTTGTCCTTCTTCATAAAGTAGCCGACAAAGCCCATCGGGAAGGTCAGGATCGTCCAGAGGATCCAGTTGCGGTAATAGCCCATGACCGTCCACCCGAGGAACGGCACCTCGACCAGATAGATCAGCGGCTGACTGATCAGGAAAAACACAAAGCATTTCAGCGCAGAATCGAGATTGCTTTTCGCGTTCATGATGATCAGGATACCGCACAGCACCCAGCGATCAAAATAGATCGCGGGGTCGGTCAGCGAGGTATCGTGCAAAAACGGCACCTGATTGATCAGTCCCGTATACACGCCCGCGATCACCGCGAACAAGATCAGCTTCGGCCATGTCATGTTCAGCCCGCCAAACAGCTTTTTTAGTACTTTCATCAAATCACCTCTTCACATTGATGACACACCGGTATCGTCGATATGATCTGTTTTTCACGGCAGATCATACCTTGAGATAAGCTCCGATCCCGTCGGGCGCTTTCATCTTCAGCTCACGGCGCTGTAACCAAGTCGCGTCAAGGATCGTTACCGCATCGTCACGATCAACATCCGCCAGTTTCATCGCGGTGTCGGACAACGAGATCATGTTCACATCATATCGCTGTATCGTCGCCGCGTCGGTGATATCAATAGCGCCGTCCAGGTTCGCGTCGCCCAGCATCCAGTCACCGTAAAAGCCGTGGATCTTCTCGCCTACATCCTTTAGGTCGAACAGTCCGCTGTAATCCTTCTTATCCCCGGCGAGCTTTGTCAGATCATAGTCCACCTTTGCGCCCAAATCCGAGTCGGAGCCGTCCGCTCGGATGAACTTCTTGACGCCCGAGATAAAGTAGAAATGCGCGTTCTCCGTATATGCCTTTGACAACATGCACGCGCCGCCGCCCGAGGTCTCGCCGAGGATCACGACGCCCTGATCCTGCAGCATGCATGGCAGCAGATTGCCGCAGGAGAACGCGGATTTTGTTGTCAGAACAGCATAATTAAAGTCATAGTAGACTTCCTTGTCCTTGTCGTCATATTCGCCGTCAAGATTCAGATCCAGCTGACTCTGCTCCAAAACAATATTGCCGGACGGCACAGATAAATAACGCAGGGCGGCTGCATTGGTATGCTGCTCTTTGTTGCAGATGATGTTATATAGATACAGCAACACGGTATCCGTACCGCCGCCGTTATTCGTGAGGTCGATAACAAAGTTTTTGATACCGTGCTCTTCCGCATAGTCCAGCGACCACTTGAACATCGGCGCGATCTCTTCCTGGAACGAATCGAATACAAACACAGCGGTATCGCCGTCGACGATCAGTTTCGCTTTTTCGTCCCAGCTTTTGACTGATTCATACGCGGCATAAGCCTCTTTGCGAACCTGCGCAACGTTCACCCTATCCCCACCGAACATCATTTCCATCGTTCTTTCACGCACCTTTGCGTAATACCGGCTTTGCTTGACCGCTTGTATGACCGGGTTCGTATCATCAAATTCAATCGAAAACATCTCATAAAACAAAGAGGTATGACCGCCGTCATCAAACAATTCATCCAAATACACGAGTCCTATCATAAAATCGACCAACTGATCGGACAGGAGCAGTTCCTTGGCTTTTCTGGTATCGTCGCTGAATTCATCTAAGGTTTTATCAAAGCCCTTGTCCGCGATGCTTGCGGCAATCTGAGCCTTAGAAGGCTTGCCGTAGAAATGATCCATAAAGAAGCACAGCTCGTGATAAGTAAACGCCGCGAGCGACGCGGGGCGGTCGAGTGTCTCGTATACAGAGCTTCTGTCAAAATACCCGTCCTTCTCTATGTTGTCCACCGTGTGCAAAAAGTAGATATTACCGTCCACATACTCGGCGGCGTTATAGGTCGAAATAAATAAATCGGCAAGCGTCGCCAGCGGCAGATAGATCCTGCCGTCATCCGCAATCAGGTCGATCTGATACGCGCCCAGATCCAGCTCAAGGGACTTTTCCTCTCCTTCAATCGCTACGCCGACGCCGCGGGCGATCGTCGAATCCAGCGCGGAGCCGCTGCTGTTTGGGTTCTGAAACACAAAGGATTCATAGGTATCAAAGCGCACCGTATCATTGACGGGGTCGATCGTCATCGTTCCGCCTGCGCTCGATACGGTAAAGGTGCCTTCGGAATTCTCACTCTCGACAAAATCGACGGCATATATATTGTTCAGATACTCCGCAGCGTCCATATAGGGCATGTCGGGGAGAATGTTACTGAACAGACAGTCATAGCCGATGGTATGATCCATATCAAACAGATATGCGGTCAGTTCTTTGATCTCATAGGGCTTTTCGGCGGCATATGCCGCTAAGGGTCCCGCAACGCCGAAAAGCAGGAGAAAAGCCAGCATAAGGGAAATAACGGATATGGTTTTTTTCATGATACATCTCACCTTCTGTTTTCCGAATCAACTTACAAGGTTCACAGCCGTAACAGGCGACCACCGCGAGCATCATCAGCTTTTATCACGTCGTGTTCAGTTCGCCGAACAGCTTATTGAGCACTTTGATCAAATCACCTGTTGTTTGTTATGATGTTGGTTTCTTGACAACGATTTTACCATACTATTCGGCGAGTTGCAAGGTGCGGCGGATTATTGTTTGGTGTTTTCTCTTGATATTTACCAGTTATTTTGAAAGGCACGAAGATGGTGTACGCTTTATCTGTCGGTAAATACTGCCCCGCCTTCGGAGCGTCACCTTCTATCACAAGTCGCGCCTACGCTCTCCCTAAAAACAGTCCACAGGACACACTAGATAAAGAGTGAGATTTAGATTGGTTATGTAATACAGTCGGATAGAGTGAATTTGTAGGATAAATTCAATACTTTGGAGGTTTTACGAATGAAAAAGAAATATCACATTTATCTCACCTATGAAGAACGGCAGGAGATTATCCATGCGCTGAATGACAAGAGAAACGCTCTGATCCATACCGGCCACTACACTGATGTGATCGACGAAATCTTAATCAAAGTGATGAACGCCAAGATTAGAAAAGTGCGAGTTAAGAAGGCGTGAGCATGACAGAAATCACTTATACCAGACAGGGTGATTACAATTTATCCGATTTAAAACTCCCGGAGCAGAAGCCAAGAGAGATTGGAATCTGGGGACAACGCCGCAGGCGCTATCTCAAAGAACACCACAAGATCCTCTACTATAACCTGCTCACATCCTGCAAGCTCCACGATCACCTCGCAGACGTCAACGAAGAAGCTGAGGAAATGTATTCCCGGTTAGTAAAACAGTTCGTCGAACATGAAGGCGTGACCGAACAACTCAAGGCTGAGAATCAAATGCTATGGGTGCAACACATTAACAATATCCGCAACAGAGCCGCCGATATTGTTAATCACGAAATGATATATGTTTAAGAATTCGGGCGAGGGAGATCCTTCGCCTGTTTCTTTGGAACAATAGTCCAGTAAATTTCATTTTTACTTGACAATAAGTGCATAAAAAGCTATACTGTATATATGATAAAAAGGGAGGTGTACCTATGAACGCAAGAGCACAAATGGAAGAACTCTTCAACCGATATTCCGAGAATGAATTGATATTTGCGAGCAAAGTTTATTCCGAACATTTCTCAGAGGCGATGACAGAAGCCGCATACTACAAAAACCTCAGTAGAATGTGTAAAAACGGATATCTCCATCGCTTATCGAAGGGCGTGTATTGTCGCCCCGAAAAGACTCGTTTCGGAGTGACTCTTCCCTCGGACAGTACAATCACTCAAACCTTCACTGAAAATGAACAAGGCGTTGTTATCGGGTATTCTTTATATAACGCTCTTGGGCTGACGACTCAAATATCAAAGTATACTGAGATCTATTCTGCTTTATTAGAGGAAAAAGTCAAACAGATCGGTAGTATTCTTCTCAAGCGTCACATTCTCAATTATTCTGAGGATTCATGCATGGCTATCAAAATGTTGGAGATCCTCTACCATTACAAGGAGATCGAGGACATCAACAACGCACAGTTCATCAAATACTGTCAGCAGTTTGCCTCACAATACAATGACAGCATTGTCGAGTATATCTTACAACACATCAGCTATCCGAAGTGGACGATCGCTTTTCTCAGAGAAGTGTTGGATTACTACCACGTTGAGAACAATCTCAGTCAATATCTATCATCGCTTTCCGAGTACAAAATACCGAAGATGGAGGACATCTATGCTGCTGCATAATCACCCCGATGAATTCAGAAATCTGATCACCCTGACCGCGCGAGAGATTCACATCCCCGAACAGGCTGTGGAGAGAGATTATTACATCGTGCGCTCGCTGCAATTCTTAGCAAACAGCGAATATGCCGAGGACTGTGTATTCAAAGGCGGTACTTCGTTGAGCAAATGCTATCCGGGCTCGATTGAGCGATTCTCCGAGGATATCGACCTGACCTATTACGCGACCGACGGTCTCTCGGATAAGCAGATCGAGCGTCGATTGAAAGCCGTCGAGAAGCTGATGACCGAAGGCGCGGATACCGAGATCATCACATCTGAACGCAACAACCGCAACAAGAGCATCTATTTTTGGTACGGCAACCGCAACAGCAAGATCAAGCTGGAGATCGGTTCATCCGTCCGACCCGAGCCGTTCGGTAAGCGCATGCTGAAAACCTATATTCAGGATTATCTGGAAACGCACGGCTTTGAAGATGCTGTCGAAGAATTTGAACTGTCCGAGGTCACGCTCAACGTGCTGAAAATCGAACGCACCTTTATCGACAAGGTGATGTCCGTTAAACGTCATGCCATCTGCGGCACGCTGAACACAAAGGTACGCCATATCTATGACGTCGTCAGACTGTACCAGATGTCGGAGATCCAATTTTTCTTAGAGGATAAGACTGAGATGAAACGCCTGATCCGTCTGACAAAGGAAACCGACTCCGTCTATCTGCAAAAGCGCAATATCCCGGAGGACTACGATCCGACCGCCGCTTATGATTTCCCGTCATGGCAAAGCCGCTTTGACAGCAATATCCGCTCCATCTACGAGCGCCTTCATGAAACGCTGCTCTACACCGATGAAAAGCAGGATTTCGACAAGGCGATCCAAGTGTTCGATTTCATCAGCCGGACATTTAAAGAGATCGAAGAATAAAAACTTTTCACCAATTTTATAGATATATTTATTACTGATATCTGTTTACTATTTTCCACGTTATCAGTTGAATGGGTATACACTGACTGGTATAATTAAATCAAAGAGTCGAAAAAGGGTATATTATGGATAACAAAAGCATTAAGAAATTAGAAGCCGATTTATGGGAGTCCGCCGACCTGTTGCGCGCCGGCTCCAAGCTGACCTCAAACGAATACTGTATGCCTGTACTGGGCTTGATCTTTCTGCGCTATGCGTACAGCCGTTTCAAGCTGGTCGAGGCGGAGATCCTCAAAAACCGCCCCATGCGCCGTGGCAAAGTCCTCCCGGTAGAAGCGAGCGACTTCACCGAGAAATCCGCGCTCTTTCTTCCCGAAGAAGCGCAGTATGATTATCTCGTCAATCTTCCCGAAGAAATCGTATCGGCGAATATCAACGACGCAAAGGGAAACAGCCTCAACAGCCTCGGCGAAGTGGTCAACTATGCGATGGAGCTGGTAGAAGCGCAAAGCGAACAGCTCACCGGCGTTCTGCCCAAGAATTACACCATCTTTTCGGACGAGCTTTTGTCCGAGCTCCTGCGCATTTTCAATAACAACGCGCTGGACGCGGTCGGCGGCGACGTTATCGGCAGGATCTACGAATACTTCCTCAACAAATTCGCAAAGAACATCGCGCAGGATGACGGCGTATTCTTCACGCCCAAGTCACTGGTTAAGATGATCGTCAATATCATCGAGCCGAAGTCCGGTATACTTCTTGATCCCGCCTGCGGCAGCGGAGGTATGTTTGTCCAGACCGGCGATTTTGTCAATGCTAAAGGGATGTCCGCCAACAGCGCTATGACATTTTACGGTCAGGAGAAGGTGGAGTATAACGCGCGCCTGTGCCTGATGAATATGGCGGTACACGGTTTGAACGGAAAGATCAAATCCGGCGACGAAGCCAACACCTTCTATCATGACGCGCACAATCTGAACGGCTGCTGTGACTACATCATGGCGAATCCTCCGTTCAATGTCGATAAGGTCAAGTCGGAAACTACCGAAAACGCGGGCAGACTGCCTTTCGGATTACCATCTGTCAACAAATCCAAAGAGGTCGGCAACGCTAACTACCTCTGGATATCCTACTTCTACTCGTACCTGAATGAAAAAGGCAGAGCGGGCTTTGTTATGGCGTCATCCGCTACGGATAGCCAGAGTAAGGATAAGCTGATCCGTGAGCAGTTGATCAAGACCGGCAATGTCGACGTGATGATCAGCGTCGCTAACAACTTCTTCTATACCAAGAGCCTGCCCTGTTCCCTCTGGTTCTTTGATAAAGCAAAATCGGCGAGCATCCGTGACAAGGTGCTCTTTATCGACGCACGCAATTATTATACCGTCGTCGACCGCACGCTCAACGAGTGGACGGACTGGCAGCTCAGGAACGTCAACTCCATCGTGTGGCTCTATCGCGGAGATATCGAGAAGTACAAAGAGCTGGTGAGAGATTACCATATCGAGTTGATTACGCAGGCTGCCATGATCCACGATCACGAAACCCATGATAAGATAGCAGCAGGAGCGACCTTTGCCGAGACGCTCCAATCCCTTGAAGCGTTCAAAGCAAAACAGCAGGAGCTTGCCAAATTCGATATGGAAAAGATCGTCCGCAAGGATAAGAAGAAACGGCAGGCTGAATGGGATGAACAGCTCGGCGCTATCGACGAAGTGATCGCGGTCGCCAAAGAAGCGGTCTGGCTCTATGACAAATTCGGCGAGGGCGAGTACCGGGATATCCCCGGTCTGTGTAAGATCGCCGATCTCGGTGAGATCGAATCCAAGAATTGGTCGCTGACGCCCGGCGCGTATGTCGGCGTAGCGCCAGTAGAGGATGACGGTGTCGACTTCAACGAGCGCATGAAAGAGATCCACGCGGAACTGCTCAAGCTCCAAGCCGAGTCCAACACGCTCATGAAGACCATCTCTGACAATATGAAGGAGTTGGGATTATGAAGTATAGATTAGATGATATCTGTGAATTTATTAATGGTGGTACTTGGAGCGATAAAGAATACACTGATGATGGAATTCCTGTACTTAAAGTATCGAACATAAAACGCAATGGTTTTGCGATTGAAGAGCTGAACTATATACCATATGAATTACTTAATAAATATAGAAAACATCTTCTTAGAGTGGGCGATGTTGTTATAGCAACAGTAGGTTCTCATCCAAACTTAGTAGAATCAGCAGCGGGTCGTTCTTGTGTAATAACCCAACAAGTTAAAGACTTCCTTTTAAATCAAAATGCTGTATGTATTCGATCCAAAAACAAAGATGTCCTATTACAAAGCTATTTAGGATCGTTATGCAAAACAAGGGACTTCCAACACTTTATCCAAATGAGAGGGAAAGGTGCCGCCAACCAAATGCGTATAGCTATAAGCGCAATAAAAGACTATGAATGTGATATTCCAGATCTGTTAACTCAAAAACAAATCGGCGAATCATTATCAGCCTATGATGAATTAGTAGAAAACAATCAGAAGCAAATCAAGCTTTTGGAAGAAGCGGCGCAGAGGTTGTACAAAGAGTGGTTCATCGACCTCCGCTTTCCCAGTCACGAAACCACACCTATCATCAATGGTATTCCCGAAGGGTGGACTAAAACAAACATTGATTGTCTTTGTGAATTACTTAAAACATCCATTGTTCCAGATGAGATAGAAAGCAATACCCCATATATTGGATTAGAGCATATGCCTCGCAAGGATTTTTGCTTATCAACATGGGACGATTCTTCGAGTATTTCCAGTAATAAATATTTCTTTAAAAGGCGAAACATTCTATTTGGAAAAATTCGACCATATTTCCATAAAGTCGGTTTTGCTATCACCGATGGAGTAACCTCTACAGATAGTTTTGTAATTGAACCTAAGCAAGAAATATGGGGTTTGTTTTTATTAACTGTATCAAGCGATGCTTTTGTAAATTACGCATATAAGACCTGTAAAGAAGGAGCCAAAATGCCTCGTGCCGATTGGAACCAAATGAAAGAATATCCTCTGTTGGTTGCAAATGAATCAATACAAAAGCAATTCGAAAAAAACATTAGTAAAATAACAAAGCAAATCGAAGTGTTAGCAATACAGAATCATAAGTTAATAGAAGCTCGTGACAGATTATTACCAAAACTCATGAGCGGAGAAATAGAGGTATAGCATATGACAGAATGGCTTATGGTAATTATTACAGCAGTTTATGTTGTTGCCACCATTGTAATCTGTGTGTTCAACGGAAAATCTGCCAAAGCAGCAAAAGAGCAAACAGAAACCGCAAGGCAACAGATAGATGAAATGATCCGGCAATATAACGAATCAAATCGTCCTTTTGTCATTATCCGGTTTGAAATTATTAGGTCTGGGTTGCTGTGTTTTGTGGTAGAAAATATCGGTCCTGTAGCAGCCAAAGATGTAAAAATCAAGATTAACAATGACTTCATAGAAAACGTCGAAAAGGTTGACAAAGACTCCCATATCAGAGAAACATCAAAAGCAACATTGTTTTTGTCCAGCCATCAGAAAATGTATATTCTCTTGGGAGGGCAGACACAATTCAGCGAAATTGCAAGCGTGCCTGCAAGAATCAATATTTCTTATAACAGTAAATATACCGAATATACGGAAATCGACTTGTGGCAGTACCGCTTTTTGTTGGTATATAGCTCGGAACTGGAAGACATTTCACAGCATCTGAAGCACATTGAGAACGAGTCAAAAACCTATCACAATAAGCAACTAAAAGCTTTGACAAAAGATGGTCCGGTAAGCGTATTGCTTCATTCAAACGATGGCAGCAAAAAGTTTGAGATATACAAAGCTGTCTGTATGAATCCGGGATCTACTACTGAGTATATTTCTGAATGTGTTGGTATTCCAAAAAAAGATGCGCTTGATATTCTTATTGAATTAGACCGCGTAGATAGATTTGTGAAATCTGTATCATATATTGACGATGATTATCAAGCGAAATGGTATAGGAGATAACTAGGAGATGCTGGGCAATAGTAATTCCCTACATAAGTCCGCAACCGGTTATTGCCAAAACTCATGAGCTGTGAAATCGAGGTGTAAAAAATAAGATGGATGTTTTGGAAGATAAGTTTTGTACCACATCTACATCCAAGCTGATTTGTAATGATTGTGAAACATTAAATACTTTTGCTTTGTCAATTAAAGACCCGATTTATGTTATGTTTATTCTTCAATACTATGCTCTGTTTTGCAGCGCCCTAAAAGAATATCTTGATCAGGATTTGCTGTCTTCTAAGAATGATTCTGAAAATGCAAAACTACGAAATAGTATAAAAAATTTTGAGAATAGATTTGGGAAGATAAAACACATATATCTTTCAATAGATAAAAAGCAAGATGAATACTTCCAATCCCTCGTTCGGTTTGATTTCATTAAGAATAAAAACTTATACAATAATTTAGGTATCTATTTTGACAAGGACAAAAAAATTATAGGTAATACACATTTAGTTACAAGTTTTTTAAACTGTTATAACGGCGACGATAACAATATAAAGGCCATTCAAATTGGCGAAAATTTTAGAAGTATTATTGGAAGTCTTTCAAAGAATCTGACTCTGCCCTTTATCGAGTTAAATACCGTTCATCCAGAAATCATGTTTTTAGATATTAATACAAATAAAAACAAATTTTTTAACAGGCAATATAGCAAAGAAATTAATCTACTATTATTACATTGTGTTTCTACAATTAATTATGTTCAGTATTGTTTAGAACCTATTTTTTCTATATTTAATCCATGGATTATGAGAGTGAAATATATAAGCACTTATTATGTACATAGAGGCTTATTAAGAATAAAAAAACACCTTGAACAAAACTCTCCGACAAAGCTCGTACAAGATATTGAACAAATCACGCAATCAAGCGATTATTTATTTTCCTCAACTATGAGAAACTGTATGATGCATTTTGACTTAAACTATAACGGAGATTTTGTTATTCCTAAGGATTGTTACGATATTTCAAAACCAATGTTTGGTTTAGTTGAAACTTGTTTTGGTATGTCCTACAATGAGTATTTTACCAAACTTTCTGATTACGGAAAAAAATTAGATATTTTTATTTCAGGTTTATTTGATATTCAAAATGCGAAAATAAAACCTTTAGAATAAAGGCGGTATAATAATGAGCTACGATTATTCTGAAAACGTACTGATACAAAACAGCGCCGGAGACGTACTGCGTGACAAGCTCGGGTGGGATGTTCAGTACGCCTATCATACCGAGAAGCTCGGCAAGAACGGTACCTTCGGCAGGACGAGCTATCGTGAGATCATGCTCGAACGCTATTTCACCGAAGCGCTCCGCCGTCTGAACTCATGGATCACCGACGCTCAGGCGGAAGAGGCGCTCGGCATTTTCAAAGCCTATATGGCGTCGTCCTCGCTCCTGCAGATCAATGAGGAGAAATACAACCTTATGCGCGACGGTATCCCGGTGACCGCAAAACGTCCCGACGGTACCGCCGAGAAGAAGCGCGCTCGTATCATCAACTTTACCAATCCGACGGACAACTATTTTTTAGCCGTTAAGGAAATGAAGATCCACGGCGAGCTCTATCGCCGCCGCACGGATATCGTGGGCTTTGTCAACGGTATCCCTCTCCTGTTCATCGAGCTGAAAGCGCATGACGTCGATATCTATAACGCCTACGCCGATAACTACACCGATTATCTGGATACCATCCCGCACCTGTTCTATTACAACGCTTTTCTGATGATCAGCAACGGTGAAGAAGCAAAGGTCGGCACCCTCGGCAGTAAGTATGAGTTCTTCCATGAATGGAAGCGTCTGAAAGAAACCGACGAGGGCAGCGTGGCGCTCGAAACCATGCTGCTCGGTATCTGCGATAAGACGAACTTTATCGACCTGCTCGAAAACTTCATCCTGTTTGACCATTCCGGCGGTGTGACGGCAAAGATACTCGCCCGCAACCATCAGTTCCTCGGCGTCAACGAGGCTGTCAAAGCCTATGAAGCGCGCAAGCTGAACAACGGCAAGCTGGGTGTGTTCTGGCATACTCAAGGCAGCGGCAAAAGCTACTCCATGCTGTTCCTCTCACAGAAGATCCGCCGCAAGTTTGCCGGCTCTCCGACGATCGTGATCCTGACCGATCGCGATGAACTGAACACACAGATCAGCGATACCTTTGAAAACTGCGGCTTGCTCGGCAAGACGAAGTCCTCGCAGTATATCGCGACGAGCAGTAACGATCTGATCGCAAAGCTGAAAGGCAATCCGAGCTTTGTGTTCACGCTGATCCAAAAATTCAATCAGAGCGACGTCGAGCCGATCTATCCCGACCACGATATCATCATCATGTCGGATGAAGCGCACCGCAGTCAGTACGGCGTCTTTGCCGACAACATGGTCAAGCTGCTCCCGACAGCATCCCGCATTGGCTTTACCGGTACGCCGCTGCTTTCGAGCGACAATATCACCGAGCGCACCTTCGGCGGATATATCTCTGTCTATGACTTCAAGCGCGCTGTCGACGACGGCGCGACCGTTCCGCTGTATTACGAAAACCGCAGTGACAAGATCGACGATCTGAAAAATCCCGAGATCACCGATGAGATCATGGAGGCGATCGAAGCCGCCGACCTCGACGATGACCAGCAGGATAAGTTGGAGCTGGAATTCGCCAAAGAGATACATATCCTGCGCGCCGATCCACGACTGGAGCAGATCGCGTATGACTTTGTCAACCATTATTCATCTCTGTGGACAAGTGGAAAGGCGATGTTTGTCTGTCTGGATAAGATCACCTGCGTCAAGATGTACGACAAGGTGCAGATGTTCTGGGCGAAGAAAATCTCAGAACTGGAAGATCAGGCTAAGTCTGCAACTCAGCAGGAATCACAGGAATTACAGCGTAAGATCGACTGGATGAAAGAGACCGAAATGGCGGTCGTCATCAGTCAGGAACAGAACGAGATACAGCGCTTCAAAAAGTGGGGATTGGATATCCTGCCGCACCGAGCAAAGATGGAACGTCGTGAACTGGACAAGGAATTCAAGGATAAAAACAATCCTTTCCGCATCGTCTTTGTCTGCGCAATGTGGCTGACCGGATTTGACGTCAAGTGCCTATCATGCTTGTATCTGGATAAACCGTTGAAGGCGCATACCCTGATGCAGACGATTGCACGCGCCAACCGTGTCGCGGAAGGCAAGAGCAACGGTCTGGTGGTCGATTATATCGGCATCGTCAAAAACCTGCGCAAAGCGTTGGCTGATTATACCGCCGATACCAACGGCAGAACTGGCGATGAGCCGACTGTTGATAAAGATGAATTGATAAAAAAGATCGGCGAGATTTGCGATATAACAGAAAAACTGTTGTCGCAATTTGAGTATTCATTGTCAGCCTTGATCAACGCAACAGGCTTTGAAAAGTTGGAGCAAATCCAACTCGGAGCGAATGCGGTTTGCTGTGACGTTGAAACAAAAAAGAGATTCCAGACCTACGCCGGTCAGCTGTATCGATACAGCAAATACACCACGCCGCAGGAGCTGTCTGATGAAGTCAGAGAAATGCGCGACGCGATCCTGGCGATTTATCGTGAACTGAAAAAGAAGCGCCGTCACGCGGATAATACGGATCTGATGGTTCAGATCAATGAGATCATCAACAGCTATGTGACCGTAGAGCCCAAGTCTGACTCCGGTGAAACAAAACGATTCGATATCAGTCAGATCGATTTTGATCTCTTACAGCGCGAATTTGCCAAGTCGAAGAAAAAGAATCTCATTATCGCCGACCTTGAAGATTTGGTACAGCAGAGATTGGCGGAAATGCTCTTCAATAATCCATCCCGAATCAATTACTATGAACGATATCAGGATATCATCAGTGAATATAACAGTGAGCAGGATCGCGCCAAGATTGAAAAAACCTTCACCGATCTGATGAATCTTGCGAACGATCTGACCACTGAAGAACAGAGATTTGTCCGCGAGGGATTTGAAACAGATGAAGAATTATCTGTATATGACCTTCTGTTCCGAGAGGATTTGTCAAAGAAAGATATCGAAACCATCAAGAAGGTAGCGGTCGATCTTTTAGCAAAGATCAAAGCACGAATCGCCGAACTGGATCATTGGACGGATAAGCAGGAAACAAAGGCAATCGTCGATAATCTGATTCGAGATATACTTTGGGAAGAGTTACCCGAAAGCTATGATGAGATAACGATATCTCAGTATCGTCAGCAGATTTATGAATATGTGTATATGCGGTATAAAGCAGCATAACCATTTTACCCGACCTTAACCGGTCGGGTTTTCTTTTGCAAAAAAGCACTTGACAATATCGAAAATATGTTCTATTATATACTTGTTTTAGAATATTTGTTCTATATTTGCTGTGCACTAAAGTGTCACGAAAGGTGTGGTTATATGAGCAAAGGTCAAGAGATTTTCAATGCCGCAATGAGTACGACTGTCCGAGAGGGCTATCCTGTCCTGACCGAGGAGCATCCGTTTTTAGCTCGTCTTATATCATTCATGTCTGACAAACAGCATTGGATCGGTACCGCAACCGACTTGCTGTATGAAATGAACGATCACTCAACCCCAGCCAACACGGTCACAAAACTATTGCGACGATTCGAACTTGAATTATATCATCGCAGCAGAATCGAAGTGGTTTTCCGGAGAACAAACCGAAAGAGAATCATCGAATTGTTCGGATTGCGGTGACGATTCTGTGTTGTGTTCCGTGACGGATTATTTTACTTTTGAATAATGATGGTAAAGTCCAGCGAGCAGACTGTTTGTACTCCCACCGTCGTAAAACAGTATACTCGTTGGGGACTGCCCCAAGCCCCGTGAAAGGAGAAGCTATGCGAAACGGAGTAAAAAAGCAATTCTGGCTGACCGAGGAAGAAGCGCAGGATCTGAAGCATAAGGCAAAGATCACCGGATTGACCGAGGTAGCTGTTATACGAATGCTCTTGAAGGGTTACCACCCAAAGGAAAAACCGGATATGTATTTCTATGACGCGCTCCGTCAGCTATATTATTTCGGCAGCAATCTGGATCGGTTATTGAAAAAAGCAAACAGTCTGGGGTTTATCGACGCTCCGCTGCTGCGTCAGGAAACAAAAGCATGGCAAACATTCCGATCCGATATCGAGAAAGAGTATCTTGAACCGGAAAAGTCAAATATCAAATGGAAGTGAGAAAAAGCGATGAGATTATATGATGAAAATTGGAATGAGGTTTTGGATCACCCTCTTTTGGATGCGATGGATCAATATGTTAACGATCTTGCCTCTTTGAGCAAAGAAGAGAGGTATCAAATATTCAAAGACATGATGTATCGTGAACCGCTCAAGTATCTCCAAGAGATAGGAAGTACCACTTATATCATCCGCACACATTTTAACGAAAACGGAACAGGCAAGGTGATAGATACTGTCAATCGACTGATGGAAAAGAAAGAATAATTATAGGCGGCTTTTGTGCTTTAAAGTGTTGAATTATAAAGAAAGATATGTTATAGTGTAGCTATCCTACAAAAGACCTATCCGACTGTGGAAAGGAGAAAAATGAATAAACAGCCAGATAAAGAAAAAATCACTGCCCTCTACTGCCGCTTGTCGCGTGATGATGAACAGGAAGGCTTGTCAGGCAGCATCAAAAATCAAGAGTTAATATGTAAAGGGTGGTTTCTGCCGCCTAATACATATATGACTGCGGCTCATTTGTGGTAAACTGAAAAGCAGTTGTAGGAAAGGAGTATAATCTACAATCCGCACTGTAAACCTATTACTACGAAAGGAGCCTGTTATGGAACAGAAAACTATTTTTGAACAGCTTGGCGGTACATACAGCCAACAGGGAGATTATTTGCTCCCGAATCTATCTTTACCCGAAACAAAGGAATATGTGATTGGTAAGTATGGGCATTTGCGGTTGAGATACCTAAAGCAGCACCGCCCGATCATCTACACCAACTTGCTTACCTCTTGCAAACTGTCCGAACATTTGGCAGAGGTTGAGAAAGAATGTACCGAGCGGATGGATAGCCTTGTAAAAGCTATGGCGAAGCAGGAAGGCGTAACCGAAGCGCTCAAAGCCGCCGACCAATGGGCGTGGGTACGCCGCATGAATAATATCCGCAACCGAGCCGAAGAAATTGTTTTGAACGAAATCATCTATGTATAACGCAAGCCCGCTGTCAGCGATTTTTATTGACAGCGGGCGTTTTGTTTATTCGTCTTTATCCTTTGCTCTGTTCTTATACACGTTATATTGATTTTTGCACCTCGGGCTGCAAAAGATAGCGCTCGGTCTGGACGCAATAAACGGCTTCATACACTGCTTGCAGAGTCGAAGCGGATTGTGTTCATCCGTAAGCATAAAGGACAACATCATTTGTATGCCAAGCAAGAGAGAATGGAAATCCCATATCAACGTCGGATGTTCAAGCAAGGCGATATGATACGTCGGCGCATTTCCGCCGAACGCTTTTATACTTTCACGCATGATCTGTTTGGTATCTTCGTTCAGATTATCGTAGTCGTTATAATAGAAAAACACCGTTGTTGCATTGAACGCCCAATCCTTAAACGCCTGCTTCATCCATTCATAGCTCTCGGCATACTGACGCTGAAAGCACATATTGACCGCCATAGGAGCGTTGCTCATTGTCATAGCAAGCGCCATCATCTTTATATCGCCCTCAATGTTCCACAAGGATTCTACGCCTCGCTTTACTAGATCGAGCTTGTCAAACGGGAAGAACAAGGAAAGGTATTCCTCGGTTGACATCGTTTCTTTCCTGACCAACTGATTCTTCGGCAGATATACCGCTTCATAGTCCATAAAGGAAGCGGTAGTCGGCAGCGCTGTCATCAATCCGAATAAGCCGTACTTTTCGGCAAAGGCTTTTATCTCGGCTTGTATTTCTTCGTCGTTCTGATCTTCCTTCATACATAAGCGACCGATACAAAGAGCGTCCAAGACTAACTGCCGATACTCTTTCAGCGGATCGTATAGATCCGGCTGTGCGTCGGCACAGGGAGTTAAATACAGCCTGCCGTCCGTAGCTTCTTTCCATTCGTATTCACTGTACCGCACCCAAGTTGAATTGGAGTGTTCAAACTGAAAACTCATCACTATCACCCGTGTAATCTAAATCTAAAATAATATATTACTATTATACTAACTGCCCTTGTTATCGTCAAGGGCTTTTTTGATTAACAGCTTTTCGTTAAGTGTAAGAGGTATGCCGTTTTCTTTTCGGCTCTGTAATACACGGAGCAACGATTTATGTATTTTCTTTATCGCCGTCGCTCTGACCTTGCGGATATTTCTGTCCGTCTGACCTCGAACATCTCCAAGAGCCTTTGTGCTCATATTTCTCACTATTGTATTAAAGATGATCTCCCTGTGATCGTCGGATAGCTTATCCAATATCTTAGACAAATCTCCGTCCGTTACCAATTCGTTCAGCTCAAAGGGACAATGAAAGATAGCGTCAATATAATCGCCCTTGCGGATTTGCTTTATCAGGACATCGTTTACATCGTAAGGAATTATCTCGCCGTCGAGCTTTGCGCCGTAATCAAGCGGAATATCCAAACCGCTCCGACTGATCTCGTGATAGCGTTCCTTGCGCTCTCGGTTACTGTCAAGCCTGTTCCACCAAGCGATTACCTTTTTGAAGTCATCGGTTGTCCTTGCGGCGTTCTCAATTCGTAAGAGCGCTTCACGCTCCAATTCACGTTTCAGCTTTCTCGTTTCGGGTGGCTCGTTGATCTGCGGCGGTTCTTCGTCACGTTCAAGCTGTACTTCCAATTCAGCTTGATGTTCGTCGGCTAACGCCTCGGCGAACTGTTCTTCTTCCTGTTCCGACAAAATATCCTCGTAATCATCCACCACAAATCACCTCCCGCAAAATTTATTTAAAATTTTTCTAAAAACAGTTCCGCAAACCGTACCGAATTTCTCCTATATATGGAGGGGTAATCTGTTTTCTTTATTTCAGATTACTTCTATCAATAAAAAAGGAGGAAACGCTATGGCAGAATTATCAAACAGCGAGAAGAAACGAATCAAAAAACACGTTACCAACTGTTGTGCCAACTACAGTAAAGAATATGGCTGCTTACCGCTTGAAACAGAGTGCTATATGTTCAGCGTAGGCTTTACCAACAGCAAATTGTGCAAGTATTACGAGCAAGCTGTATTACCTACCGACGCCGAGTTGTTCGCCCTATTCAAAGGCGTACCCACAAAGAAGTGTCGGCAATGCGGCAAGCTCTTTGCTTCTGTTGGACGAAAGGCGTATTGTTCAGAGCAATGTGCCACAGAAGCTCGCCGTCATCAAACGGCAGAACGTGTGAGAAAGCACCGAGCGAATAAAGCTGAAATGTAACGCTTTTGCTCTCTGAAAGCCACTGTTCAAGCGGCTTTTGGAGAGCATTTTTGCGCAGCTAAGGTGTTTTTATCAATGTTTCAGTTTAGGGGTTACAGATTAAGGAACTGACTAAATTCATTATACACAAATCAATTACAAAATTCAATGGGAGGTAATATATTGACCAACAACTATACAACGATGATTCGCCGTATCGGCTCTACAACCTATAAGGTTAAAGTGTATTTCAAAGAGAACGGCGAAACAATGGAAGATAAAATTTTGCGAATTGTTCGCAATGAAACCTTTAAAAATGACGAGGCTTGTGGTATAATCAATTTACCACAAATGAGCCGACAGTCTGAAAGGAGCGCCTGATATGGCAGCAAAACAGACTGAAGGAAAAATAACGGCACTGTATGAGAGACTGTCCCGTGACGATGAACTCGCCGGGGACAGCAACTCCATCATCAATCAAAAATCATACCTCGAAAGCAGCGCAAGGCAAAGAGGCTATGAAAACTTCGTCCACTATACCGACGACGGTTATTCGGGCGGTAACTTTGACCGTCCTGCTTGGAAACGGCTGATTGCGGATATTGAATCAGGCAAGGTTGCGCACGTTCTTGTCAAAGATATGTCCCGAATCGGCAGAGATTATTTGCAGACCGGCTATTACACCGAGGTACTGTTCCGTCAATACCACGTCCATTTTGTCGCTATCGCCAACAGCGTAGACAGCGATGATCAGAACAGCAATGAGTTTGCGCCGTTCCTCAATGTGATGAACGAGTGGTATCTGCGCGATCTAAGCCGTAAGCAGAAAACGGCAATCCGTGTGAAAGGTGAATCGGGCAAGCCGACATCCAACAGCGCAATTTACGGTTACAGGAAAGACCCTAACGATAAATACCATTGGCTGATTGACGAGGAAGCCGCCGAGGTTGTCCGCCGTATCTTTCGGTTGACGATTGACGGACACGGACCGTATGAGATCGCTCGTATTCTTTTTGACGACAAGGTTGAAACGCCCGCCGTTTATTTTGCCAAAAGAGGAATCGGTATATGGAAAAGTAAAGAGGAATTTACGCACCCATATAGTTGGAGCGGTTATATCGTCGGAAATATTATAGCCAAGCAGGAATATTGCGGCGATACCGTCAACTTCCGTTCTCATAAGGAATCCTACAAAGACAAAAGCCCTGTCAAGAATCCAAAAGAGGATTGGCTGATTTTCAAGGACACCCACGAAGCAATCGTTGACCGTGAAACGTGGGAGCTTGCGCAGAAGCTGCGGAAAACGCCGAAACGTATTGATACTTTTGGTGTTGCGAATCCGTTTACTGGTCTTGTTTATTGTGCCGACTGCGGAGCGAAGATGTTTAATCACCGCTCCAGAGGCAACAAGGAGAAAGGGAACTATCCGGCTGATTTCTTTGACTGCTCTGCATACACCTTGGGACATCAAAGGTACGTCAAAGAATGCAAAAGCCACTATATAAGGTCGGCGGTATTGCGAACGCTGGTGCTTGAAACAATCAAGGCGGCGTGTGAATCGGTCATTGCCGATAAAGATGAGTTTTTTAACAAGCTGCGTTCTGAATCTCAGCTTCGTCAAAAAGAAGCGGTTAAGGAATCGAAACGCAAGCTGAACAAAAGCCGCAGGAGAATCAACGAGCTTGACGGTATCATCAAGAAGCTGTACGAATCCTACGCTATTGGAAAAATCACCGAAGAGCGCTTTGACAGCCTGCTTGCGGAATATGAAGCGGAGCAAAAAGAGTTGACCGCTTTTGTATCAGAAGCCGAGCAACAGTTATCAGACTATGAAGAAGATTCTGCCCGTGCTGAACAGTTTCTTGCTTTGGCGAAAAAATATACAGACTTTTCTGAGTTGACTACACCGATGATTAACGAGTTTGTCGATAAAATCATTGTACACGCTCCCGAAAAGGCTGATGGCGACCGTGTGCAGGAGGTAGAGATTTATCTTAATTTCATTGGCAAGTTTGATTTGCCGGAGCCTGAATTGACAGCGGAGGAAATCAAGCGTCAGGAACAGTTGAAGCGTCACCGTATCGTGAGCCGTGAACGCTATCAGTTGATGAAAGCGGGCAAGCATAAAGTAGGACAGCCTTTTACCCTCAAATGTAAATGTTGTGGCAATTCATTTGAATCCAAGATGTCTAATACGCTATTCTGCTCTCCAAAATGTCGAGCGAAATATTATCGTCGGCAAGAATCGGAAAAGCGGAAGCGTGAAATAGTTTGCAATTACTGCGGTAAAACATTCGTTGCTACAAGAAGTGATGTCAAGTATTGTTGCAAGGAATGCAAAGAAGAAGCAAATCGTATCATGCGAAAAGAACGCTACGAGATGAAGAAACAACAAAAGTTGAATCAGAACACTTCCGACACGGTGTTCATCGAAGAAAAGAAAACAGCATAATAAATTAACGCTGCGGCGGCTTGTGAGAGCAATTTCACAAGCCGCCTTTTTGATTGGAGGAAAATAATATGATGAGTTTTACTGAGAAAGATTTTATACAAGCAAAGCACAGACTGGAAGAAGCGCAGGCTCGTAACCGTGTGAAGGAGCGAGCGGCACGAACACATCGGCTTATCCAAGAGGGAGCCATTTTAGAGAAAGCTATGCCGCAAGTTAGGCAAATGTCATTGGAACAATTGGAGGGTTATCTATGCAGTCTAATCAAATAATCATTATCAATGGGACGCTTCGAGTAATCGGAGCGTTTCTTCTTTTATCCCGAAGGGCGCACTTACTCACCACTGCCAAAACTCGCAGAGTTTTGGTCAGCGGTGGTATTTCAACATTCGTTGAAACCGTGCGCTCTCCGAGGGTTGCGGCTCCGTTGGAGCCTTGCGGAAGCTGCCGCAG
>CAMJMQ010000029.1 GCA_946407065.1 uncultured Clostridia bacterium
TCATCACCCTCGGCGGCGGAAACGTCTACATGTGCGCGAACATGATCCTCAAAGCACTGCAAAAGGAAGAGGATTGACACGCTCCTTTCCTCACTTAACAACAATCATATTCTTCTATAACAGAGCACTCCCTCGATTACTTTGAGGGAGTGCTTTTATCAATTCATCAAAATTGAGGTGGTATAGTTCATCTAACGGATAAAGACAATTGATAACAGGAACAGGTCAATCAAACCAGATCTCCTTCTTTCCATTCGAAAATAGTGGTTGTTTTATATTCTTCAGGAAGATCCTTTATTGTTACATCGTTTTTTGGGAATTCTCCAGTTTTCCATTTAAGATTATCAAAGCGGTCACATACCATTCTTACGTCTTTTTCCGAATCATATTGTTGTAATTCATAGTCAAATGAACCAACTGTATAATCATCGACATTAAAAACAAACCATCGATCGTAAAACTCTATGTATAGTTTACCTTTATCATAAGCGAATCGTTTAATATATCCTTCTGCTATTCGTTCCCATTTGGATTTGTCTTTCAGATCAGAGGAAAAATTGAGATCAAACGAATCCGAAAGAGTAGTTTTAACCACCTCTGCTTTATTGTGATATGTATATGCATCACTATCTAACCAACACACATTTACACACCCGTCTTTATCAGGTATACATCCGATTTGTGGTAATACCAAAAGACAGACAGCTGCGAAAGCGAGTATAACTTTCATTATTTTCATAATACTCCCCCGCCTACGAACCATGTCGACAAATAACTTGATAATGAACGCTTCTTCTTATTCAGCCTTACGATACTCCAGCAAATCGCCGGGCTGACAGTCCAGCGCGTCGCAGAGCTTGCGCAGGGTCTCCACCTTGACTGCCTTTGCTTTGCCGTTTTTGAGGATCGACATATTGGCAAGCGTGATCCCCACCTTACCGGCAAGCTCGGTCACGCTCATCTTGCGCTTTGCAAGCATCACATCGATATTAAAAATAATCTCACCCATACCTGCACCTCAAATCGTCAAACGGTTTTCGTCCTCGATATCGGCGGCACGGGACGTCAAATGAGAAAGCGCGGACGACGCTACGCAAATCGCCGCACCAAGGAACACCACTACCAGCGACATCAAGACAAGTCCGGGGTGATTCATGTTCAGAATCCATAGCACAATATTTCCAATTAAGAAATATACAGCGTCAACAGCCGATAAGACTGCTATGGCTTTTAACAGCTTTGCGTTAGCTGAAGAAAAAGCATTGTCACGCGCGATGTTGGAGGCGATTTGCCAACCGAGCACCAGTACAACAAAGCAGGGAACCGCGGCGATCCAAAGGAAAACCATCCACGGTAGATAGGCGGCGGCAAATTCGGGATACGCCTTAACAATAGACTTACCGATCGACGGAACGGCAGCGCCCATGATCACCACGCCGCACACCGCAAAACCAATGAGAATCACTTTTATCCAAACTGAGAGAGTTTTCAATTTCATTCTCTCACCTCCACATCCCAATTGTAACAGATGATTTATTGAAAGTCAAGATAAATTTATCGAGTTACAATAAATAATAATAGCAAAAAAACTGCCACCGTGAGGTGGCAGTTCGCATATCAAATTGATTCTATTATCTGTTGCCGTAGAAGCCGCCGAAGGGGTTGCCGCCCTGGTTGCTTCCGTTACTGTTATTGTTGTTGGACTGAGCGTTACTGTTGTTGCTCGTGCTGTTCTGATCGGGAACATCCTCGTCCAGTGTCAGCTCGATGGTCTTACTGCTGCCGCCGCGATTAATAACGAACGTAACCTTATCACCCGCGGATTTATCGCTGATGATGGTCGTGATCTCTTCCGCCTTGGTGATCTCTTTTCCGTCGATGGACACGACGCGGTCACCCTTGGTAAAGCCCGCCTTGGCGGCATTGGAGCCGTTCTCTACGGATGCGACATAAACGCCCGACTCATTGGTACCGAAATAGTACCACGCGAACATATTGTTTGACAGATCCATGAAGGTCATGCCGGTATCCGCTCTGCCGCGAACATAGCCGTAGTCCTTCAAATCGTCGATGATCTCGATGACGTCGTTGATCGGGATGACAAAGCCGATGTTATCGATCTCCTCGGAAGAGGACTTGGCGACGACGATACCCGCGAGCGTACCCTGACCGTCAAACATACCGCCGCCGGAGTTACCGGGGTTGACAGCGGCATCGGTCTGCATCAGGTGCATGGTCTTGCCGTCGATGACAATGGAGCGATCCAGCGCCGAGATAATGCCCTCGGTGACAGAGCCGCCGAGTGTACCCAAGGGGTTACCGATGATGACCGCCTTTGAGCCGACGGAGAGCTTTGAAGAATCGCCGAATACCGCAACAGGCAGATCGGAAGCTTCGACTTTCAAGAGCGCGATATCCACCTTTGCGTCGGTACCGATCAGTTTTGCATCATAGCTGTCGCCGCCGCGAGTTGTGACCTTGATGGAGCTTGCGCCCGAGATCACGTGGTTATTGGTAATGATATAGCCGTCCTTGCTGATGATAACGCCGGATCCTGCGCCCTGAGAAATATACTGACCGTAGTAGGAATTGGTCTGCATGATCTCGGTGGTGATCTCGACAACGGAATCCGCTACCTCATTGGTGATGGTTTCGGTGGATTTATCGGCGGTCTTGGTCGCATCCTCCGCCTCGGTATTCACCTTGTGGATGACCATCGTACCGGTGTCGTTGGATTCATACTTAGAGGCATTGATCTTCTGCGCTAAGATACTGCCGCCGAAGCCTGCCAAGCCAGAAATGAGGATACAAACAATCAACAGCAGCGCGATACCGCCCTTTGACATACCGCCGGACTTTTTTTCCTTTTTCTGAGCGCCGCCTCCGGGGGCTGCTGTATTCCATGTGTTCTCCGGGCTTTGCGATGTATGGGGAGCGCCCGAATAGATATTGCGGCTGTTTTCCGTAGAGCGGGTGTTGTAATGATAGAAGCCGTCATTCAGGTTTTGATCCGGCTGACTCGGCGTCGGCATCGGAGTGGGTTCGGGACGGCTGTAAGAAGGTGTGCCGACAGGCTGATACGGGTTCTGAACCGCATGCTCTCTCGGCGGAACAGGTTGTTGGAAGCCTGCATGATCAGCATAAGGATTGATATACTGCTGCGGCTCCTGCTCCTGTGCAGACTGTTGTACCGGCTCCTGCGGTTGATCAGGTGCGGGGGCGGGCGTGTTATCGCTTTCTGCCGCGTGTTGAGGGTTCTCGTTCAACGGCTCTGTTTTTTTATCATCTTCGGGAAACTGTAAGTTCTCATATAAATTATCAGACATAATATACCTCCTGTCATTCTACCATTTAGTATGCCAAAATCGGCGTGATTCACACTCTTCTTGAGTACATTAACATCGTATCTCTTTTATGTGACTTGAGTTTGACACAACGATAAAAGAAATATGAACACTTTATGAACAGTTTGTGAACGGCAGGATCATTGGCGCTGTTTGTCGATCACCATCTGTAAATACGGCAAAAGGTCAAAGCCCATGCGCTCATACAGGCGCTTGGCGCCCTCGTTGTCATCCTCGACCTCGATACGCAGGCGCATGATACCGGGCTGAGCTTTGAGCCATTCAAAGAACTCAGTCGCCATGCCGCGTGAACGATACTCGGGGTCGATATAAATCTCTTCGATCGTGACGCTCACACCGCCTGCCTCCTGTGAGAAGGTTTTGGACAGCAAGACAAAGCCGCAGGGACTCTCTTCACACTCAAAGATATAGCCTTTGACATAAGCGTCACTGCGCATCATCTCATCAAAGGTCGCGCGGTAGTTTTCTTCGGGTACGGGAGCGTTCACCGCGTCGGTGTGATAGAACACATCGACATAGTGACGGTACAGCTCCCAATCGTCTTTTGTTATTTTTCTGAACATAATATATTTCCTTTACAGAATATTATCGGTTGAGATTGCCACACCCTACGGGTTCGCAATGACAATCAATAGGGTTGATCACTCGAGTCATTATGACTGTTTCAGATCGATACGGAACAGTCTTACTGCGTTGCGGTACATGATGTTGTCATAATCCTCGGGACTGATCATGGCGCGGAATTCGTTGAAGTATTCCTGATAGAGTGAGCGATCCCCTGTTTTGTTATGCAAGTAGGTGTCGCGTCCGTCAATGGGATTATCGGAGCCGAACAGGATCTTGCCGCTCCCCCATCGCTCAATCGCCTTGAGCGTGCTTTTGACCGGCACCCATGTCGTATCACCGTACAGGTTATCCGCTTTGCCGAGCAGCTCGATCGCCTCGCTGTTGTCGGTGCCCAGATCCATATGCACCATGACAAAATCGATATCGGGGTGCTTAATCGCGGCATGGTACAGGTGAATCGAACGCGCCTCCTCACAGCCGCCTGTATGCGAAACGACAGGCAAATGATACTGTTGCGCAATCTCATAAACCGCTTCGGCACGGGGATCATCGGGCGCGACGCGTGAATGGAACGGATGCAGCTTGATTCCGTAGACCAGCTCGCGGTTTTCCTCCAATAAGCGGATGAACTCATCATCGGGCGTTTCCGCACAGAGCTTCATCCACGGCGTCACCCCGATCCGATCGGGATAACGGCGTGCGAATGCGAGCGTCCTTTTGAACACCTCATTTTGAGAGGTCTGTAACGCCGCGGGGATCGGTCTACCGACATGATCAAACTCGACAGCATCCACACTTGACACGAGTAAAAAGTCAACACCGTAGCGGTTCATGGAGTAGATGACGTCCTCTTGTCGCATTTCAAAATCCAATATTTTTCCGATATGTACATGGGTATCGATCAACATAAAATCACCGATATCCATTCTACCACAATACACCGTTGGAATCAATTGGAATCTGAAAAAATGTGTCGACGAACAGGCTGCTGCTTTCTGTCTGTCAAGAATCATTATCGCATTCTGTCAGCCGCGGCATAGTATGTACTGTGGCATATCGCCACCATCATTCCGATCTGTCGCATTGACCAATAGATCGGAGCCAAAGGAGAATGATTCATGGACAGGAAAACCATCATGGCGGAATACGGCATATCCCCCTTGCCGAAGGATACGACCGAAGCGATGGCATACATCCCCTATCAGCCGTATGAGCCTGAGATGTGTAAGGCGGTGCTCGGATACGAGAACGGAACGCTGTTCCGCGCACTGCACAAGCCGTTTTACGGCAGTAAATGCGGAGGTGTCGACAATGACTGAACGTGACATGCTGCTCAAGAAGATCGGCACACTCAAATTCGCCGTCACCGATATCGACCTGTTTCTCGATACCCATCCGGGCGATACGGCAATGTTAAAGAAACGTGAGGAGTACGCTGATCAGCTCAAACCGCTGACAGAGCAGTTTGAAGAAAAATACGGCCCGCTGACCAAATGTGAGAACGGCGCCAACACATGGGCTTGGGTCAAAGACCCGTGGCCGTGGGATACGGAGGTTTAACGATGTTTGTATACGAAAAGCAACTGCAATATCCGGTCAAGATCAAGAACCCCAACCCCGCGCTGGCAAAGTTGATAATAAGTCAATACGGCGGTCCCGACGGCGAACTCGGAGCATCGATCCGCTATTTGTCACAGCGATTCTCGATGCCGCTACCTGAGCTCAAGGCGACGTTGACCGACATCGGTACCGAAGAGCTGAACCATCTGGAGATGATCGGCGCGATCGTCTATCAGCTGACGCGTAATCTCAGCATGGAGGACATCAAAAAGGCGGGCTTCGACGCCTATTTTGTCGACCATACCACCGGTGTGTATCCCAATTCGGCGGCGGGCGTACCCTTCAACGCCTTCTCGATTGCGAGCAAGGGTGACCCGATCACCGACCTTCACGAGAGCTTAGCCGCGGAGCAAAAAGCGCGCGTGACTTATGACAATATCCTGCGCTTTTGCGACGATCCCGATGTGATCGATCCAATCCGTTTCCTCAGAGCCAGAGAGGTTGTGCACTATCAGCGGTTCGGCGAGAACCTGCGGCTGTTGACCGACAAGCTCGACAGCAAAAATTTCTATGCCTTTAACCCCTCGTTCGATAAGCACTGTTTTAACAAGAAAAAGTAAGCATGAAAAAAGCCTGATCCGCCGCAAGGAAGATCAGGCTTTTCATTGTCAGATATGTTATTGTCTTTTGATTCTCCCTACCGTTTCGTTTTAGTTGATCGGCTGTCCGATACCCTCGGGGGCTTTCAGCATGCTCTCATAGCGCTGGATCGCGGTCACATCCAGAACCGTGACCGAGCTGTCTTTATCCACGTCGGAGAGTACGAGCGCATTCTCTGAAAGTGTGATGAGCTCCGCGATATGGCGCTGGATCCAAGTGACATCGATCATATCGACTGTCCCATCCATATCCGCATCACCCAGGATATTACTGTCCTCGCCGCCGGGCGTGACTGTCACGGTGTATTCCGTATCGGAAGGCATCTCATTCATACTGAGTGCAGGCAGGGAAATGATCACGGTATCGGTCGCCCTTGCGTTCACGGTTTTGTCCAGGTGCATCGTCGTTTTGGCGTCATAAAGCTCATATTCGCCGATGTTGACGGAAACAGCCGCGTTTTTGACGGTATTCAATCGGATGAGAATGTCCTGATCCGCAGGGATTCGGAAGAAACCGCCGTCATCCGTGTTGGTAAAGCCGATCCATTTATCGGTACTGTTCTTCACAACACCGTTTTCGACCAAGGCAATGACGTTACCGTTTGCGTCGGTGATATTTCCGTTGAATGCGATATCGCCGGAGGTATTGACATAAACACGGCGATAGCCGGTCTGCTGTGCTTCGGTAAGGTTGGTATAAACATCATAGTAGTGGTCCTCTGTCTTGAGCCATGCGATGATGATCTCATTTGCGTGGTCGACAACGAGGTTCGCGGCATTACCGATCAGCGTCGCGGCAGATCTGATCTGCTCATTGTTGGGATTCAGCGGTCTGACGGCGTCGCTCTGCCAGATGTTGCCGAAGAACAGGTGAGAGAGAATATGGGTCAACGAAAGGCACGCGTCCGTGTTGGTCACGCTGTCAAGCTCCTCCTGCGTCGCGCCGGAAGCCGTCATCGATTCTTTCAGTACATCGCTGAGATACCCCGCGGCAAACTCCTTGACCGTATCGGCGTCGAGGATAAGGCAGGACGCAAGCAGAACCGACGCTTTCGCAATCGTAGCCGCGTTGATTCCGGCGTCGGTTATTTGACCCGCGCCTTTTACAATTTCCGCAAGCTCGGTGATGATTTGTTTGATCTGAGACGCGGTGAATTCGATCTTTCCCTCGCATTTAGTCCGCATAAAGTAGGCGTACAATGACACCGCAAGGTAGATACTATCATCGTTGCCGATGATCGATGACATCAAGGCGACGCGCTCTTCTCTCGTCAAAGTCTCATAGTAAGTGATCAGATCGGAAAGGGGCTGCTCATAGATCCTTGCGTATTCCACTCTGCCGCCGGTGATCTCATTCAGATAGGTACATACACCCTCAAGATATTCTATCGGATCATTGGGGATATAGGAGTTTTCGTCATCTATGAGCCTGATAGAACCATCCGCAATGCAGAGTCGCTTGGGATGGAAGTATTTGGAGTTGATGGACGTATTGTAAATCGAATAGACATAGTCGTTGGAGATGGCGAGATCGGCGAGCATCTTGTCGTAATTCTCCTCCCGATACAGGACACGATCGGTACCGTAACGTTCAAAGCCCATATCGATCGGCGCCATGGCGGACGCGAGTTCGGTCTGCAGATAGCTGTTGAAGATACCGGCGTATCGATCATCACGCGGATTGTTATCAATGTCAGCCGCACTTGGTGTACCGCAGGTATAAGCATAGAGATTGTCGGAGGTGAGGCTGACGGTATCGCCCAGATAGCCCTGAGGATCGTCGATCAGCTTTGCCGCGATCAGGTTCGTGACAGAACCGCCGCGGCTGTAGCCGGTCGTCCATACCTTGATATCGCCGCTGATCTTTTTTTCCGCGATATAGTCCTTTGCGAACGCAAGGCACTTTTCGGCGTTGGCATCAAAACCGGCGGCGTTACCGTCAGCGCCGAGGACAAAGTTGTTGCCCCATTCCGCCTCATAGCCGGCACTGCGCGGTAAGATGACCAAAAGCGTATACGGCTTACCGCTCTCGATGATCTGCTTCTGCGCGCAGGCTACACCCATCGTATCCTTAGTGGGCTTGATGGTATAATCATGGTTATAGGATATCTTGGAAAAGCCGGTATCCTCCAAAAACGCGACGGCATTGCGATTTTTGTTTTGATATCCGTCATCGGTGAAGGGCTCTCTGGTGCTGCTGACCGACGCGGTCGCCAGCGCAAAGCTCAGGGTCGCGAGGTGCTCGTTAAAATCTCTGCCGGACTTTTTAAAATAATCATCCGTGTAGGTATAGACCTCCACCTTCTCAGCGCCGGGATCAATCTCACCCGTGCTTGGACAATAATAAAAGGCGCCGTTGTAGTAGGTGCTGTCGTTATCAGGCTCCGTGCTCCCGGCAGATGCGCCGATCACACAAACGGAACCTGCCATAATGACGGATAGTACCACCGCAAGAGTCTTTTTCATCAAACTCTTCATCTGTTCATCCTGCCTTTCCGAAAAGTCTCACCTAATCCACTGTGTTCAGAGGCTATAATAAGTATTATAATGAAGTGAAAATTTTCATCAATCATATAAAGCTAATATAACACACCTTGCTTTCTTTTTCAACCGGATTATCCGTAAACAATCCTAAAAAAGCAGATACAGCTTTGATAACCCTTTTCTATCCTTGCCTATTTCATGAAGGATCACGATCCGAACTGTCACAAAAGTCGGATCAGATTTGATCGATGTAATTCCATCGAGGGAATTCAATTTTTTCTTGTCTTTTTCGATAGAGATGATATAATATAAAATGGTTATATATGCAGAGGACGAGCGATAGATGGGATGTTCTCCGCAAACAGATTATGTGATTGAACGAGGAACGATATGAAGCAGGATGATTTACGATTCTACGGGGAATTCGCGTCGAAGCTCGAAGAAATAGAAAAGCTGCTGATGCGCGAGATCCAAGCGATGCTCGACAGCATCAGCACCGATTCCGAAACAGCGCTCGCGGAGCACATCAAATGCCGCGTCAAAAGCGCGAACAGTCTGTGCGACAAGCTCAGAAGATCGGAGTTGGAGGAATCCGCACAATGCGCGCTCAAAAACCTGTCCGATATCGTGGGCGTTCGCGTCGTCACCCACTTTGTCGGTGACATCTATACCGTGCTGGAGCTGATCGAGAAAAATAATCACTGGAAGGTCGTCACCATCAAGGATTATATCGCCAACGCCAAGCCCAACGGCTACCGCAGTCTGCATGTCCTGCTCAACCTGCCCTTCGGCGTCGGCGGCATCGACACCATCAACGTCGAGATCCAGCTGCGCACGATCGCGATGGACTGCTGGGCAAGTCTGGAGCACCAGCTTAAATATAAGAAGCACATCAAAAATTCGGCTCTGATCGTGGACGAGCTCAAGCGCTGTGCCGACGAGATGGCGTCCACCGATCTTTCGATGCAAACGATCCGAGACCTGATCCAAAAGGGGTAAATGATGAAGGTACTTTACGCAGAAGATGAAAAGCAGCTCTCTGTGGCTGTCACCGAGATCCTAAAGATGGAGGGCTTCACCGTCACACCGGTCTATGACGGTGAAGAGGCGCTCGACAAGCTGGATCACGACTACTTTGACGCGGTCGTACTTGATATCATGATGCCGAAGAAGGACGGCATCGAGGTGCTCGAGACCATGCGTCAAAACGGCAATCACACCTGTGTGCTGATGCTCACCGCCAAGGCGACGCTCGACGACCGTATTGCGGGATTATCCACGGGCGCGGATGATTATCTCGCCAAGCCCTTTGCGATGAAGGAGCTGGTAGCGCGTCTGCGATCCCTGATCCGCCGTAACAGCGATTATCGTCATTCCATCGTTAAATACGCGAACATCGAGCTGAACTCCAACTCCTGTGAGCTGCGCTCCGACAAAGGCAGTCTGCGGCTGAACAATCCCGAAGCGGAGCTTTTGACCTTCCTCGTCCACAATGTCGACAAAACCTTTACCGCACAGGAGATCAATGAAGAAGTCTGGGGCGGTAAAGAAAGTCCCGAAAAAGCGGAGCTGTACCTATACTATCTGAAGAACAAACTCAGACAGATCCACGCCGACGTCGCAGTCGTCATCGATGGTGACGACTTCGCGCTGAAAGAGGAACTCTCATGAAAAAACTGCGTAGAAAAATCGTGCTCGGCGTGTTCATTTCCGCTACCGTCGTCTTTGCGCTGACGATCCTGATCGTCTCGATCTCACTCAACGCGGAGATCACCCGACGGGCGGACACCATGACGGAGCTGATTATCGAGAATAACGGTACCGTTCCCCAAAAGATCGATATCGAAAAAACAGACGAATTCAGGCTCTACAATTTTAACGAAGAATCACCTTTTCGTATGCGCTATTTCACGGTACAATATGACAAGGATAATCATGTGAAGGTCAACGTCGATCATATCGCGTCGATCGATGAGGGCAAGGCTGTCGCCATGGCGGATATCGTCAAGATGTCCGATCGTGTAACCGGTGATTACAGCAACTATCGCTACCGCATCAGCGATGACAAGACCATGGTCGTTTTCGTCGATTACACCTATGAGTACAACTCGGTCGATTTGTTGACGGTCATGCTGATGCTGCTGGCGGTCATCTTTATCCTGATGATCACCGTGTTGTTCTGGTTCCTGTCGAGCCGCATTGTCACGCCCTTTGAAGAAAACGCGCGCATGCAAAAGCAATTCATCACCGACGCAAGCCACGAGCTGAAGACACCGATCGCCATCATCTCCGCCAACGCGGAGGTACTCGCCTATAAAAACGGTGAGAGCGAATGGCTCAATAATATCACCACACAGGTAACACGCATCAGCGAGCTTGTCAATGAGCTGCTGACCCTCAACCGTTTGGAAGAGGTCGACGAGATCTCGGATATCGAGTCGGTCAACCTCAGCGAGATGACACAAGCGGTCTGTGCTGATTTTGAAGAGGTGTTCCGCTCCAAACAGGTCGGGATGAACTATGAGATCCAGCCCGACGTCACCATCAACGGCAACACCGATCAGCTCAAGCGGCTGGTATCCGTACTGGTGGAGAACGCGTCAAAATACGTCACTGAGAACGGCGAACTCCGCGTCATGCTGCATAAGGAATTACGATATACCGCGTTGAGCGTATACAACACCTGTGAGGTCGATCCGGACGCCGATTACAAGCATCTTTTCGACCGCTTCTACCGTCCTGATTCTTCCCGCACCTCTTCGACCGGCGGTCACGGGATCGGACTGTCCATCGCCAAACGGATCGCTGTCCTGCACGGCGGCTCCATCGAGGCGATCCCTTCCGACGACGGATTGACGTTTTATGTCAAACTGTCTAACAAGCTTAAGATCCGCAAAAAAGGAAGTGAATCATAATGGGAGCGAAAACCAGACGACTGGAAAACAACCTGGTGACCTTAGGCACCGGTATCATCGCTTTCGGTCTGTGGGCTTTCATCAAATTGATTTTGACCGTTTTGTTTCTCGGCAGCGCCTATTTTGAGGATTCTCCCGAGGAACAGCGGCTCGCTGTCATAATCGCCACATGGGTCGTCGCCGTATTGACCTTGCTGATGTATGTATGGCTGGGGCTATCCGCTCGTGCGGAAGGGAAAGGCAAACGGAAAAAGCCCGTCTATCTGTTTGTTGTCGGCATGATAATTGTATACGGTTTTATCATGATCCTGATCGAAGTATTCTTAATGATCACCAAATTCAATGAAATCGAAGATCCGCTCTCGTTGTTCATCACCATCATCATCGATGTGACAAGGATGATCTTTTTGTTCGAGCTGATCTATTCCTCTGTTACGCTGAGAAAAATCAGGAAACAGGCACGAGAGGGGGTCAGCGCATGAACGCGGATTTTCACTATTACGCCACCTACGCCGCGGCAATGCTCGCGGGCTATTCCCATGAGGAGAGCCTGGCGATCTGCTACAGCGACCAAATGGTAGACCTGTGCACCCGTACCTTGCTGGATACACTCAAGGCGCCGCTGTCCGCGGCGACCACCCAACTGCAGCTGGAGCTGATGGACGCTAGGACCGATATCATCGGCCTGCAGGATATCACGCGCATCTGGGCATCGTTCCACTTTCTCCCCTATGACCTGCACGCCGAGACGCCGCACCGCGCCTCCAAGCGTTATAAAAACAAATACAGGCTGATCTGCAAGCCGAACGGCGAGCTGCTCGAGCCCACCGTCAGCCTCGCCAAAAACAAAGGTATGCAGGCGGTCGGTATCGCGATGCACATCCTCGCCGATACATGGGCGCACCAGAATTTTGCGGGCACCCCTTCGCTGGTCATCAACAACACCAACAGCTATTTTTATGAGCTGTTTGAGGATGAGAACGGCACACGTGAACAAAAGCTCAATTTCCGTCACAGCGCCTCTGCCCCCGATGATATCGAGAACAGCGTCTATACTAACAGCATCTATACCCCGTCGGAGAATTCGATCATGAACCTTGGACACGGCCGCGCGGGGCATCTGCCGGATTATTGCTTCATCAAATACAAATACCTCCCCGCGTGGGGCGAATATGAGGAGATCATCAAGGACAATCCGTCCGATTATCTGCACGCGTTCTGTCAGATGATCTACGCCATGAAATACCTGCACGGTGAGATCGAGAGCTTCAAGACCGACACGTATGATTGGGACGCGATCGAGCCATATCAAGAGGACATCGACCGTATCCTGCACACCCGTCAAGCGGACGCTTCCGAGGATTGGAAGGCGCTCGGAGAGAAGATCTCGGGTTGTGAGATCCCGCCCTTTGACATCAAGCAATATCAGGAGGAATACCGCACCGCGTCCAATGAAGATAAGGACGAGACCTTCCTCGGTCAATTCTTCATTGCCGCAATGTCGCAGAAGAGCATGGTCACCAACCGTATCTTCCGGACCGGCAACAAGCTGGCGGGATACTCTGTGGACTACAACAAAAAGGGTCTAAAAGGGATCAAGGACTTCTACAGACTGCTCAAGCAAAGCAAAGGAGGGACAGAAACATGAGTCGTTTTCAACGCGTTCGTTCTTTCATCATCGGCATTCTTTTGCTGATCTATGCCCTGTTTTTGCTGTTACTGCCCAAAGATTCTTACGGCACCATGACTGCAATCATCGCGCTCGTGCTGCTGTTCTACGGTGCGCGCCAGCTGATCTATTACCTGAGGATGGCACGCCATATGGTCGGCGGCAAGATCATCTTATATGAAGCGATCATCATCCTGGATCTGGGATTGTTCACCTACTCGCTGTATGACGACAAATCCCTGACCATCCTGATCTTCCTGCTGATCATATACGCGTTTACCGGTTTTGTGGATGTTCTCAGAGCACTCGAAGAAAAGAAAAACGGTTCACATCACTGGGTACGAAAACTGCTCACCGGCTCCGCAATGGTGATCTTCGCCATCGCGCTGGTGATACTCACACTGGTCATGAAAAACACACTTATCCTGAAATACGGCTTCTGTCTGAGTGTTGCCTATGTAGGGATCAGAAGGATCATATCCGCCTTCAAAAAAACCGCGATCGTATATATACAATAGGATAATCTCAGGCACATAAAAACAGCGCAGAACGTTCCGCCGAACGTCCTGCGCTTGTTTTATGAATGGCAGGTGATACCCACCCTCTACAGCGGGAGGAGCAAGTCCCTCCCCTACTGTTTTATTGCAATTTTTTGACCATGGTGAAAACATTACTGCCGTCCTTGTATTCGTAGGAGGTTTCATCCATCACCTTTTTGACGAGGAAGATCCCCAGTCCGCCGATCTGTCGCTCAGAGGCACTGAGCGTGGTATCGGGATCGAGCTTTGCAAGCGGATCATAGGGCGTTCCCTGATCGATAAATGTCAGAGAAACGCCATCATTCTTCTTTAAAAGAATAATCTCAGCCTTTCCCTTCCCCTCGCCGTACGCGTAGCTCGCAATATTGACGAAGATCTCTTCGACAGCCAAATCAATATCCATCATCGTTTTGACGGAGCACGGACTGTCACTGAGATGCCGGTGGATAAACTCGTTGACCTTATCCAACTCAGCTTTCTCGGCATCTACAACAAGGCGTAAGGGCTGATCGTCCTTCAACTCCAAACAAACAGACGTCATATCGTCAAACTGCGGCGCTTCGCCGACAAACTCGTTGACGCTCTTGATCACGCCCTCGATGATGCCCTGCGGGCTTTCTCCTTTATACTGATTCAGCGCCTTGAGCATACCGTCGATAGTCATCATATTGTTATGGTTGTCCGTTGCCTCGGGGATACCGTCGGTATACAGGTACAGCTTGTCGCCGCGCCCGAGCGTGAATTCAAAATCACGATACCGAACCATATCCATCGCGCCGATAACAAATCCGTGACGGGATTTGACAAGCTCAAAATCTCCGTTTTTGCGCATGACGGCAGGATCCTCATGACCGGCGTTGGCACATATCATCTTGCCCGTCGACAGCTCCAAGATACCCAGCCATACCGTGACGAACATTTCCTCAGGGTTATGCTGACAAATACGCTCATTAACCATACGAAGCACCTCAGCGGGCGTAGCGTCATTATGGATCGAGAGCTCATTCAAGAGGATCTTGGTGACCATCATAAACAGCGCCGCGGGAACGCCCTTACCGGATACATCGGCGATCACAATGCCGAGATGATCCTCATCGATCAGGAAGAAATCATAGAAATCGCCGCCGACCTCTTTGGCGGGTATCATGGAAGCATAGATGTCAAAATCCTCACGTTCGGGGAACGCGGGGAATGTATTCGGCAGAGAATTCGCCTGGATCGCCTTCGCCAAGGTCAGCTCCGTACCGATACGCTCCTTCTCCGCGGTCGCGACCGTCAGGTTATCGATATATTGCAGCATATCTTCCTCCATCTTGTCGATCGAGGTCGCCAAAACAGAGAGCTCTTCGATATAGCTGATATCCGCTCCGAGCTTTTCTCCCGGTTTATTCTCTGTCGCAAAGCGCTTTGCCTCGCGGATGATCTTGTGGATCGGTCGGACAAATTGTCTGCGAATATATACCGCGGCGATCAGAGAGGACAGGATCATCAAGATTGCCGCCGAGCCCGCAATGATATACAGGAAGGGTCTGCGGGCTTCGACCATGCGCTCCATCATACGCTGTACACACAATACGGCAACGGTCTTGCCTTCGGAATCCTTCAACGGTACCAGCGTCGTGATATGAGGCGGCGCTCCTCTCAGTTTATCGTTACGATAGATCGTACCATAGGTGAGGCTGCCGTCATACAACTGACGGTAGGTTTCCTTATACTCGTCGTTGGTCGTATCATGCGGCGACCCTAGCTCCCATTCGGTATAAGGCGTATCCTTGCCAACGCAATTGAATACAGACACAAAATGTTCGTAGTCGGTCGTATCCACTTGGATCACATAGACCAGCGCAACATCCATCTTCTGACAATAAATATCCAACGCCCTTTTCGTGGCTTGGTAGTTCGAATCATCGGCGCCGTTAGCCAGATATTCATCGATCCGGTCGCCGTCCACCAATGCCGCGGCGGTATCCGCCATGTGATAGGTGGTGTTATCATACTCCAGCTCAAATGCCTTTGTAAAGCTGCCATAGCCGATAAACGATACAAGAATACTGAAAAGCAGCAAAAGCAAAATGATAAAAGCGATGATATTCACTTCAAAGTTAGCAAAAAGTTTTTTGAATACTTTCATACTCGTTCCTTTTTCAGAATGTCAATGTATCCAGATGATCGACCGCAAGCACGATGCGATCACGGCACTCCTCTATCAGTCTCTTTCCCTCCGGCGTATCCTGTTCACCGATGCGGATGATCCTGCGCAGTACACGCAGCAGACCGATCACCGACGCCTTTTCCTTGACCTCATTGATCCTGTTCTCATCATCGGTGTCGAGATACAGCTCAAGAATACGATGCAAAAGCGGCTTGACCACGCTTTCATCTACCGACAAAAAGTTTTTGAACACATTCGGGTCACAGATGCCGAAGCCCTCATACGCGTTATAGATACACGCCAGCTCATAGATCGGATGACCCGCGCTGAGCGTATCCATATCGATCAAAAGCGCCCCGTCCTCATACTGCATGATATTCTTGATATGCAGATCGCCGTGCAGCATCGTATCGGTCTCGGGGATCGCCTCGATCAGCGCGGTCAGCTTTGCGAAGTGCTCCGCGTCAAAGCTGCCCTTTGCCTCGGCGAGCCACTGGCGGGCGACGTCACTGTGACGCGGGATCCCCAAGGGTGCGTCGGTCTCATGCAGCGTTTTGGCGAGCTCGACCGTCTGTCGCGCGACAAACTCCGTCTGTGACGGATCCTCCTGCAGCAGCTCCGCAAAGGTCTTGGCGTTGATCAGCTCAAAAATCGAGCCGTATCTCTCTCCTACCTTCACGATGCCAAAGGGGATCGCGGTGGGGATGCCCAGAATGAAAGCGGTGCGTGACATATCGTGCTCCGCCTTGATATGATCGAGGGTATCCGCCTCGTTGTACACCTTGACGATGGTGTCGTTATCGATACGGTAGATCACGCCGTTAGCGCCTTTGCCGATGATCTTTTTCCCGGTGACGTCGATTCTCTTGAGCGCTTTATTGACCTGCATTATCTCCGTAAAGCCGGTCATCTCCAATATCTCATAGACCTCGGAGCTGACATCGTTCAATTGAAGATCGTTATGACTTTTGAGCAACTTTAAGACGATCCGCAGTCCGGCGCTGCTGATATAGGTCATATCCTCCGCGTCAAGTACCAGATGCTCAAAATCGGTATTCTTGATGATATTATTGATATCTATTTCGACCGACGGCGCACGATGTGAGTCGATACGTCCCTCCAGCGATATGGTCAAAGTACCGTTATGCAGTTGACTTTTCATGTTGACCTCCAAAAATATAATCGATCAAAACAACATACTCCCGGTATGCGGGGGTATCGGAAAACTCTTCCAAGGCGTCGGCTACGGCACGATAGTACCATTCCTGAACGCGTTTATCTTTTTGATGGAATATCTCCCACATGTCGTCGCCCCGTTCCACATAAATGCGCAACAAAGAACGCGCGTTGGACAGCTTATCGGAAAGCCACATGATCTTGACAGAACGATCTTGATTGACGCGCAGACGAGCGAGCGACTCTTCTTTCCTCAGCTTCCAACTCTCTTCACGCGTCATGCCGGGATATTCGTTTTCGGTCTCGCCCTGAACGAGCCGTGCCACACGAGCGCCGAACTCACGGCGAATGTCCTCCAAGGTGGTGTCGGTATCCTCGACCGTATCATGGAGCATCACCGCCGCGAGCACATCCCTGTCATCCGTTAAAGTCGACGCGATCGTCACCGCCTCCATCGGATGCAGGATGAAAGGCGTCCCGCTCTTTTTACGCGTTTGTCCCTCATGCGCGCGCAGCGCGAACGCAATCGATTTTTCTAATAAATCCATTGTATCACCGTCTCAAAATAATGATTATTACTATTTATCCTATTTATGGATATACTACCATGAAACCACCAGAAATTCAAGTAAGATCAACATAAAATCGGGGAGCAGACCGAATCTGCTCCCCTTTGTCATTTCATTCAGTTTTCATTCAGAGAGGATCGATCAATCCCAAGCGGTAACGATATAGTGACCCTGATCATTCTGAGTACCGTCCATCCAGTAGCCTGCGTGGCTGAAATCGGTGATATCCTCAGTCTGAGCGCCGTTACCGTTGCTCAGGATAATACCCTTAGCGCCTTCGGGAATATAGCACTTGAACTGGGTCTCGCCATAGTCGTTGGTGACCGTCTCAGCCTGAGCGGAGCCGGGCCATGCGCCGTTGATCTCATCGCCGTTGTCATTCCAAGCGTAAACATAGGCTGTACCCCAACCGAAGTTATCGGTCAGCAGGAAGTAACCCTGATCATCGTGATGATCATCTCCGCCACCGCCGCCGGTGCCGCCTTCGATCTCATAGAAGTCGACCATGTAGTGGCCTTCGCTGTCAAGATCAGTCATGTAAACGCCGGTAGAACCGGTGAACGGAATGTCAACCGTCTGCTGGGTGCCGTCGTTGATGATGTAGTTGGTCATGCCCTCGGGCATCTCGAAGGTGTAGCGCTGCTCACCGTATTCGTTGGTATCGAGATAGGTCATCGGTACGCCGGGCCACTCAACAGGCTGCTCCGCGTCAGACCAGTAGTAGATATTGACAGTGCTCAGACCCTTGTTGTTGGAGAAGATAATGGTTCTTCCGGTATCGTCATCGTCATCATCATCGCCCTCGATCGGGACGGCGCTGAGTGCCGCATATGCAGCAGCGCAGGCTTCGTAACCGCTGTCGATATCCTCGACATCAGCGGCAGGATTCATAGCAGCGGCAGCGTATGTGCTCAAAGCAGCCTGTGCCTGCTGGTAAGCGGCATTGGAGCTGTACTTATCAGCCGGATACTTCGCAAACAGTGTGTTCAGTGCGGAGTACGCGTTGAGGAACTCATCATAAGTATGCTCGCCTACGGGAGCCTCGCCGACGATCTGACCGGTGCGGTTGCCCTTGATCTTCACTTCAACCAGATAACGCTGGATGTAGGTAAGGTCGGTGACAGTAACATCGTCATCGCCGTCGACATCTGCAACTGTCTTCTGATCATCACTCAGAGTTGACATATGTGCCAAAGATCTCTGTAATACGGTTGCGTCCATAACGGTGACATAGCCGTCGCCGTCGAGATCGCCGTATTTCAGCTTATCGGGTGTAGGCTCAGTCTGATCGGTGTAGAGATAGACAACGTTCAGCACGCCGGGCTGATAGAAGCCGGAAGCAAGCGCCGGAGAGATGTAGTTGCGGTTGAGAGAAGTGTCGGGTGATGTGGTGTAGGTCTGATTGGAACGAACGTTGGTAAAGGACTTGGTGACATCGGGAGAGAGCTTCTCGCCTGTCTCGAGGTCGATATGAGAGGTAACGATCGTGCAGTTGAAGCTGGTGACGTTATCCTTGATCCAAGCCTCGCCGGCAACCTCGTAACCGGGTTCGCCCTGATCCGGAACCTGCGCGTTCGCGTTGGTGTTGTGGAACATGACGTAGCAAGCAGAGGACGGAACGTCAACAACCAGCCACTTGGAATCAGACTGATCGGGATCGTCGCTCATCTTGGACTTGTCTCTCTTACCCTGGTTAGCCCATGCGCCCAGAGGCTCGTTGCCCTGATCGTCATACGCATAGCAGTTGACCCACTGCCAACCCTTGGCATTGTAATAATGCACCTTGGTGGTGGTGTTGGAAAGCTTGTTGTAATAGAAATTGAAGGTAGCGGGATCAGCGGAATTGAATTCGCCTACAGTGTTGCCGGGAACCTTCGTCGTATCGAGCTGATAGCCCTGTACACGCGTCGCGGGGATGGAGAACTTGTCGCCGTCCTTCAAGCGATACTTCATCGGCGCCTTAGCCTGCTGACTTGTCGCGTTGTCAATGAAATTAACGGTCAGGTAATCGGAACCGATCTCTCTGGTGTAATAGAACTTGACGGTGATATCCTGACCTGCGACCGCCTTACCGGAGGTAGCGCCGCCGGAAGCGGTAGACTCGGTGGTGGTCAGGGTGTGGTCGAACAGGATAGCGAGATCCTGAGACGCACGCCAGGTCTGATTCTCTTTGTACTCGAACTTCTCGGTCTTAGCCTTGCTGTAAGAACCGGAAGCGGAATCGCGGGTGTAATGCTCAACGGTCAGCTTAGCACTGCCGAGAGCGGGCTGGGTGTAGTTGCCAAAGCTTGCAGAATCAACGAGGACGACGCTGCTCCATGCGGGAACGCTGTAGGAGCCGGAAGCAGTGCCCAGAGATGTGGTGCCTGCCTTGGTGCCGTTCGCAACGACATTCCAAGAACCGGAAAGGCTGATAGACTTCGCGGAAGCGGAGTTGTTCAGCGCGACGATGACCTTGTTCCACTCGCCGGACTTGTTGTTGGTGATCTGCCATGCAGTGCAGCCGGAAACAGTGGAAACAGCGTTAGCGGTGGTGTCGCCGAATGCGGAAACCGCCTTACGGATCGCGACAAGACCTGCATAGTAATCCGCAACATCCTTATACTTGGAAGCACGGCTCCAGTTGATCGCGTTCATGTTGTCAGGGGAACGGTAGGAGTTCTGATCGCCGTACTTGGTGCGGCAGAACTCGGTACCCGCTACGGTGAACGGAATACCCTGAGCAGTCAGAGCGGAGGTCAGACCGAGTTTGACCTGACCGAGCACCTTGGAATCGGTGGTCTCAACAATATTCTTGTTGGTGTTATACAGAGTGGGATCGTCCTTCGCGGTCTTGAAGCCGGAGGTCTTGTTCGCGGCTAAGATCTTATCGAAGAGCGTAAAGTTATCGTGGTTATCGGTGTACTGGATCATCTGCTCGGGCTTAGCGCCGGAGAAATCAGAAGCAGTACCGCCGGCAGCCTTCAGTACCTCGGTAGCAGCGCCGCCGTTGAGGAAGCCGGTACCGGTAGCGGTCTCATGGCTGCCTTTGAGCGCGTCGGAGTAGCCTTCATTGAAGCCGCCGACTCTGGTCAGAGAAGCGATGTTCGATTTGCCAACTGCATTGGTGATACCGTTGTCGGAACCACCTGCCCAAGGCTCGCCGTACATCAGAATACGGGAATCAACCTTGTCGATTGCAGAACGCCACTGCTTAACGGAAGTGGAGTCAAAGCAGCCCATCAGGTCGAAACGGAAACCGTCGATATGATACTCGTTGACCCAGTAGAGCAGAGAATCCTGGATGTACTGACGGGTCATCGCCTTCTCGGTAGAGAGAACATTGCCCAGACCCGAACCGTTGTGGTAGGTGTTACCTGCCATGTTGGACATACGATAGAAGTATTTCGGAACGGTCTTAGAGAACGGAGAGCCCTCACGAACGAAGGTGTGGTTGTAAACAACGTCCATAACAACGGAGATACCGCGGTCATGCAGCGCCTGAACCAGCATCTTGAATTCCTGGATACGAGTGTTACCGTCGTAAGGATCGGAAGAATAGGAACCTTCGGGAACGTTATAGTTCTTGGGATCATAACCCCAGTTACGCTTGATCTGGTTATCGGTCTCGTCGATGGAAGCGAAATCCTCAACAGGCATGAGCTGTACGCAGTTAACATTGTGCTCTACGAGATAGTCAACACAAGAAGCGATCTTGCCCTCGCCGTTAACGGTGGTGTTGCCCTCGGTGAACGCGAGGTACTTACCGCGGTTGGCTTCGCTTACGCCGGAGGAAACGTCGATAGAGAAATCACGAACGTGAACTTCCCATACGACCGCCTCGCCGGGGTTGTCGAACAGTACGTGGCTGTCCTGATCCCAGCCGACAGGGTCGGTGGAGTCGAGGTCGACGACCATGGAGCGGTCGCCGTTAGCGCCGACGCCCTTCGCGTACGGGTCAACAGTCTCGCTGACAACGCCGTTACGGGTGACGAGATAGGTATAATAGGTGTTCTTGAGGTCGCCGGATTTAGTGAGCGACCAGATACCGGTGGTGCTGTTGTAGGTCATAGCGGAGGTGCCGAGGACGGCAGCGCCTGACTCAGCGTCGGTACCGGTGGTAAACATTTTTACCATCACAGAGGTAGCTTCGGGAGCCCATACTTTAAAGGTAGTGGCGGTCGGCGTATAGGTTGCACCCAGATCGGTAACCTTAGCTGCCTCTTTGGCGTAGTTCTCGAGATAACTCTGGTTGGAATAACCGGTGCCGGACAGATCCGCCTCAGCGGCAGATGCCGCTACGGTGAATACTGACGTCAGCATCAGCACAGCCAGTGCTATGGAGATAATCCTACGAATTTTCATGTAATCCTCTCCTTCATAAAGAATACGTACTGTGAATCGGCATGCAAAAACACATACTAATCCAGTTACAGCCATTATAGCATAATCATAAAAATAAATAAATGAAAAACAAGATTTTTAGTGACGATGTTTTGCACAATCTTTTTGTCCGATTTTTGTTGATAATGACAAAGCAAGCTTTTATTTGCACAAAAATAATCTTACACTGTTTTTTCATAAAGGAGCTATTCCGTTTTATATTTCCAATAAAGAAATAAGAGGCGTTCCACTCGGAACACCTCTTCTTAATTAATATAATACTATTTTATCTTGATATCCGTGAACCCGACGCCGAAGCCGGTGCCGAGAGTGATGCACACTGATTGCGTGACATCCGCAAAATAAAGCGCCGACGCGGTGCTGTCATGCACCAGTCTGACCTTGATATCCCGATGGAGTTCTCCGGACAAATCGTCCTCCAATACGGCGGCATAGTCGGGATTGATCGCGCACAGCTTGGCATAACCGCCGCGTTCACCGTTCAGCGTTCCGTTATGGGTGTAGTTGGCGATGCTGATCAGGATCGTATCATCCGGCGCCGCGGAATCGGCAGCGACACGGAAGGAAGCAGCGATTGTATTGACGATATAGCGATGCAGCTCGATCGCCTCGCGGCGTTTTTCCTCTTCACTGTCAAAGTGGCTCTTCATGTGCAGGGAAGGCAGGCTTTCCTGCGCGGTAAACTCCGCGAGCTCGCCGCCGGATTTTTTGATGACAGCACGTTTGATGCCGGTATGCCCGAAATCCAACACCAGCGACGTCGTATCATCCTTCATCAGCTTTTGCGCCAACCCCATCATACCGATGTAGGTACCGTTATCAAAGAGCATGATATGGTACGGCTTTTCGCCCGCCATATCAAAAATCGTCTGGATATCCTCCTTGAAACGTCTGCCCATCATGGCGCTCGCCAGACCGCCTGTGAGGATGACCGTCTTGAGTGACCGCCAGTATTCCCAACAGGCGTCGTCCCAGTCGTCGCGCGCCAAGCGGTTCTCCTTCTCCCCTTTTTTGAGTGTCAGGAGCAACAGTCCGAGACGATTGCCGAACTGTTTGACGACACGTGCCGCCATCTGTCGATAGCGTGCGTCGTCGGAGTTGAGCGACTCATTCAAGATCTGCGGTAGTCTATAATCGGGCTCCTCGATCAGATCGATCCCGTAGCGACGCGAAATGCGCCTGATACAAGCTACGATCACCGGTGTGGAAAACGCTTCATTGAATGTCATTCCCTCGATCTCATCATCAATACCGTACAGGGGAAGCTTTTTGATTACCGCGCGGTTGAGCGAGCAGCGCGAGGTCAGATATTCGGTTTGATCCACATCCGATACGGATAAAAACGGATTCTTCATCTGCGCTCACTCCCATCCACGCGCCGGAATGTTATATATTATAGTAAAAATATACCATATTATATTACGCTTTTCAAGCACTTGTTCATAGCGCGAGATGTCGTAAATCATCGATTCTTGGTTACAAATCATCTCAATCCGTGTCGATTCCTGTAATGATATTTACACTTTTGTTGGAATCCTTGCACAGGCAAAGATTCAGTGATACAATCACACTGTGATGTGAATTTATTTCACCGAGGAGGCGCTTTGTGATCCACTACGGTCTACACACGGGACAGGCGCACAGCAACGAATACGGAACCTATGAAACATACGGCATCACCGCATCCTGCTGCGGCAATATCGTCTGTACCATCGAAGACATCTCTCTTGAAAAGAATAAGGTCGAGCAGTTGATAGCGCTCTGTAACAAAGAGCAGCTTTCCCCCGCTCACCTTGAGGAAACAGTAGAAAACTTTTTGTACGATTTTACAATATAATAGTATACGTATAGCATTTGCGCCCTGATTATGATACAATCGTCATAAGGATGTGTTATCATGAAATGCAATCAGTGTCCGAGAAAATGCAATACGGAACGCACGGAGGAACGGTTCGGCTTCTGCGGTGTCGGCGAGCTGCCGAAGATCGCGCGATCGACGCTGCACTTTGACGAAGAACCGCCCATCAGCGGTACGCGCGGCGCGGGGACGATCTTTTTCAGCGGATGTAATCTCAGATGTGTGTTCTGCCAAAACTATGATATCTCAAAAGAACATCAAGGGGTCGTCATCACGCCCTATCAGCTGAGCGAGGAATACCGAAAGCTCGAAGCAATGGGCGCGCAGAATATCGAATTCGTGACTCCTTCACATTACGTCAACGCGATCTTAGAGAGTCTTCAATACTATCACCCGCGGGTGCCGCTGATCTGGAACAGCTCGGGCTACGACAGCGTCGATGCCTTAAAACAGCTCGAAGGCGTGATCGATATCTATCTGCCCGACTTCAAATACAGCGACGACGAATTGGCGAAACGGCTGTCGAACTGCGGCGATTATGTTGAAACCGCCACGGCAGCGATCGATGAAATGCTCCGACAACAGCCTGAGATCATCATCGAGAACGGTGTGATGAAGAAAGGGGTGATCATTCGTCACCTCGTCCTCCCCTCTCACACCAAAAACAGTATCGGCGTTTTAGAGATCATCAAAGAAAGATACGGCACAAGCGCGCTTGTGAGTTTGATGGCACAGTATATGCCCGCGGGCAAGTCGGCGGACTATCCCGAGATCAACCGTAAGCTGACCAAACGCGAATACAATAAGGTATTGAATAAGTATATAGAACTTGACCTCGACGGCTTCGCACAGGAGCTGGATTCGTCGGATCAAAAGTATGTTCCCGAGTGGAACTATGAATAGTGAGGAGTTAGGAGTTGTGGGAAACACTCCGTGTTTTTGATTCCTCATATTATTGTAATAACACTTTTCGTTTTTACATTTCAATCAGGTGCGGACAGCGTCCGCCCTCAACTCCTCACTCCTAACTCCTCACTCCTAACTAAAAAAGCACCGCATGAAGCGGTGCTTTTCTATTTGTGTTAAAAAGGTCTTTTCCCAACCGTCGTTGATGACGTTCGGATAAACCGTAACCTTACAGAAGGCGGAATCGGGTGCAGCGTCACGCTGCTTATTTTGCGAAGCCGACAGCGCGGGATTCGCGGATGATGTTGACCTTGATCTGACCCGGATACTCGAGTTCATCTTCGATCTTCTTACAGATATCTCTTGCAAGAGCGGGCATCGCGTCATCCTTGACCTGCTCGGGCTTGACCATGATACGAATCTCACGACCTGCCTGGATCGCGTAAGAGGTTTCGACGCCCTTGAAGGAGGACGCGACCTCTTCGAGCTTCTGCAGACGCTTGATGTAGTTCTCCAGATTCTCACGGCGTGCGCCGGGACGGGCTGCGGAGATTGCGTCAGCCGCCTGTACGATACATGCGACGACCGTCTTTGCCTCAACATCGCCGTGGTGAGCCTGGATCGCGTGGACAACCGCGTCGCTCTCCTTATACTTGCGGGCGATATCAACGCCGATCTCAACGTGGCTGCCTTCGATCTCGTGATCGAGCGCCTTACCGATATCATGCAGCAGACCTGCTCTCTTGCTCACGGTCGGATCAAGACCGAGCTCAGAGGCGATCATACCGGAGATATAACAAACCTCGAGGGAATGCATCAACACATTCTGACCGTAGCTGGTACGGTATTTCAAACGACCGAGGATCTTGACGAGCTCGGGATGCAAACCGTGTACGCCGGCGTCGAGCACCGCACGTTCACCTGCCTGCTTGATGCTTGCCTCGACCTCTCGGCGAGCCTTCTCGACCATTTCCTCTACCCTCGCGGGATGGATACGGCCGTCGGAGATGAGCTTTTCGAGCGCGACGCGAGCGATCTCGCGGCGAACGGGCTCAAAGCAGGATAAGGTGATCGCCTCGGGCGTATCGTCGATGATCAGATCACAACCGGTCATTGTTTCGATCGCGCGGATATTGCGACCCTCACGTCCGATGATACGACCCTTCATCTCGTCATTCGGCAGCGCGACAACCGATACGGTAGCTTCCGCGACCTGATCGGCAGCGCAGCGTTGGATCGCGAGGGAGATGATGTTACGGGCACGCTTGTCGGATTCATCCTTGAGCTGCTGCTCATACTCCATGATCTTGAGCGACTTCTCTCTGCCCAGCTCACCCTCGAGCTGATCGAGCAGATACGCCTTCGCCTGATCTACGGTGTAGCCCGAGATCCTCTCGAGCATTTCAAACTGACTCTTCTTGATTGTTTCCGCCTCGGCGAGTCGACCCTCGGCTTCTTTGATCTTTTTGTTTACTCTTTCTTCCTTCTTCTCGACATTGTCGATCTTTCGGTCAAGAGTCTCTTCCTTTTGCTGGATACGGCGCTCCTGGCGCTGTACCTCCTTGCGTCGGTCGGCGATCTCCTTATCGTTCTCGTTTCTGAGGCGATGGATCTCATCCTTACCTTCAAGGACAGCTTCCTTTTTCTTTGCTTCGGCAGTCTTCATAGCGTCGGTGACGATGCGCTTGGCTTCCTGCTCAGCGCTGCCGATCTCTGCCTCCGCGACCTTCTTGCGGTACGCGTTGCCGATGACGGCGCCGATACCGATGCCGAGGATCAGAGCGACTACTATGAGGATGATGCCTAAAACAGTCATACATGACACCTCCTTGATTTGATTCTTCCTAATCAAACTCAACTCACGGTGCCGTTACTCAGATATTCAGTTTTGTATCACCACTGTCAAAGACAGATAAATAAGAGTTCCGCAAATGTCACTTTTCATATGAATATATATCAAAGCATAACGCGGGTAAGATGGTAATAGAGTAAAATATCTATATATAACGGCTCTCTAAGAGAGTCTAATAAAAAAGGGATGAACCGCGTAAACGGGTTCAAGGCATAATATCAGTTATACTTCTACTAATATCATACCATGATCTATAATAATATATCGCCCCTCAATTGTCAAGTGAAAAATGAGATAAAAGAAAAATAAAACAGGATCACCGATCTGCCGAAAATCGTATCATCTTCGGGAGCCGCGCCATTTCGACGTCTCGCTCCTCCCCTCTCTCCCTCAAACGACGGATCATAGGGGTTTCTCAGCTCTCATCAACTGTGTTCAAAAACATCGTTTGATTTGTACATCCTAGATAAATAATTTAAAATTCCTTGTCTATAATGACAACTGAATAGGCAATTTTTATAAAAACTGCACTAAATCTTTGGAGTTTAATTTCTGTTTTTACTTGAAATTGTCAAAAATGTCTGGTATTATAAGGTTGTATATTTATGTACTAATTCTTTTTATAAAGGAGAGTCAGATTATGAATTATGTTTTAAACGATGAAAGATTCCCTCTTGATTTGTTCCACGGCGGTGACGCGGTACGCATCTATGATTTCCTCGGCGCCCATGATTTTTGGATCGACGGCGTACAGGGAACCATGTTCCGCGTATGGGCTCCCAACGCTCTGTCCGTTTCCGTTGTCGGCGACTTTAACGGATGGGATCAGATGGCGAACCACATGCACAAGATTTCCGAAGGCGGTGTTTGGGAGGTTTGGATCCCGAACCTCGGCGAGACGGCGATCTATAAGTATTGCGTAGAGACCCCCTGGTTTGAGAAGATCCTCAAGTCCGATCCCTTCGCGTTCCATACCCAGACCCGCCCCGACAACGCTTCCATCATCTACGATTATAACAAGTATCAGTGGAACGACGAGGCTTGGTATAAGCATAAGATGGAGCACAATCACTTTGAGAACCCCCTCAACATCTATGAGGTTCACGCAGGCTCCTGGCGCAAGTATGCCGACGGCAACACCTTTGATTACAACAAGCTCGCCGACGAGCTGATCCCCTATGTCAAGGAAATGGGCTACACCCACATCGAGTTCATGCCCATGACCGAGTATCCGTTTGACGGCTCCTGGGGTTATCAGGTTACCGGCTACTTCGCTCCCACCTCCCGCTACGGTTCTCCCGATATGTTCATGCACTTCATCGACCAGTGCCACCAGGAAGGCATCGGCGTCATCCTCGACTGGGTACCCGCTCACTTCCCCAAGGACGCTCACGGTCTGGGACGCTTCGACGGCATCCACTGCTATGAGTATGAGGACAGCCGCAAGGGCGAGCACAAGGAATGGGGCACCTACGTATTCGACTACGCGCGCTACGAGGTCATCTCCTTCCTCGTATCCTCCGCAATGTTCTGGCTGGACAAGTACCATGTCGACGGCATCCGTGTTGACGCGGTAGCCTCCATGCTGTACCTCGACTACAACCGCCGTGACGGCGAGTGGGTCGCCAACAAGTACGGCGGTCACGAGCACCTCGAGGCGGTCGAGTTCATCCAGAGACTGAACACCGCCGTTCACCTGCATCATCCGACCGTTATGATGATCGCTGAGGAATCCACCTCCTGGCCGATGGTATCCCGTCCCGTATCCGACGGCGGTCTCGGCTTCGACTACAAGTGGAACATGGGCTGGATGAACGACATGCTCTCCTA
>CAMJMQ010000030.1 GCA_946407065.1 uncultured Clostridia bacterium
ATCTATGATTTGGCTTACAACTCCCATGCAAGGCTCTCCCAAGAAGCGGAGCATACTTGCGAACGCTGATTGGCTGAGAGCTACTGCGGAGGAGTTGTCCAAATCTATGATTTGGCTTACAACTCCCATGCAAGGCTCTCCCAAGAAGCGGAGCATACTTGCGAACGCTGATTGGCTGAGAGCTACTGCGGAGGAGTTGTCCAAATCTATGATTTGGCTTACAACTCCCATGCAAGGCTCTCCCAAGAAGCGGAGCATATATGCGAACGCTGATTGGATGGGTGCTACTGCCATTACCTTTGATTCTCCCTCGCAATGACAATTTATATAATTAGTGATTTCCTTTATTATTCTCTATTCTTTGATCCGAAAGATGATACTGTTTCACGTGAAACATTTACTTACCGACACAAAATTGATGGAACACCCTATCGATGACTTCGTCCGAAACGCGTTCGCCTGTCAGCTCGCACAAACTGCCGATCGCTTCTTCGATCAACACCGTGACCGCATCAAGGGTCATCCCCATATCTAGTGCTTCTATTGCCTCAGTAACACAACTGATTGATTGTTTTACCAAAGCGCGTTGTCTTTCATTATAGATCAGCGCGTCCGCCGCGCTGACGTCACCGATCGCGCAAACATGCTTGATCGCTTCAATCAGATCATTCACACCCTCGCCGTGTTTGGCGGAAATGTTAATCGTATTCTCAAATGCGGCTTTGATTTCTTCTTCATTAAGCTGACGTGGAAGATCGGATTTATTAAGAATTGCGATTGCGTTCGCGTCACTTACCATGCTGATGATCGCCCTGTCCTCGTCATCGAGCTCCTTAGAGCTGTCAAATACACAGAGGATCAGCGCGGCGGCATTCACTCTATCCTTTGCCTTATCAACGCCGATGCTTTCGATCTCATCTTGCGTGGTATGGATGCCCGCCGTGTCGCTCAGATTGAGGATGATATCATCCAAATTAACGCTTTCTTCTACGATATCTCTGGTCGTGCCTGCCACCGAGGTAACGATGCTTTTGTCATAGCCCGCCAGCAGATTCATCAAGGTGCTTTTGCCGACATTCGGCTTACCCGCGATCACGGTATCGATCCCGTCCTTGAGCACCTTGCCGTTATCGTATTCCTTCAAAATCATTTCGAGATTGGCTTTTGCAATGGTCAAAATATCATTTAATGTACTGTTTTCAATCTCGGGGATATCCTCCTCGGGATAATCCGCCCACGCGTTGAGGTGCGCCGCTTGATCCGTCAATGTGTTTTTGATCTCATTGATGCGGCGGGAGAGAGCGCCTTCTTTCACATTCAATGCCGCTCTTGCGGACGCCTTGGAGCGGGACGAGATCAGATCCATAACCGATTCCGCCTCCACCAGATCGAGCTTGCCGTTAAGAAAAGCACGCTTGGTGAATTCACCTGCCTGAGCCGCCTGCGCGCCTGCGTCAAATACCGCTCTGAGCACCTGCGCGGTGAGATACACGCCGCCGTGACAGGACAGCTCCACCACATCCTCGCCGGTATAGCTGTGCGGCGCTCGGAACACGGTCGCGATACATTCGTCGATCGGTTCACGGTCGGCATGAGCCTGCCCGAGAGCGCAGGTATACCCCTTCATTTCACACAGCTTTTTTCCTGATTTTGATTGAAAAACCTTGTCCGCTATCATGATCGCTTCATCACCGGAAATGCGGATGACGGAGATGCCCGCGCTTGCCTGCGCAGTAGAGATCGCGGCGATCGTGGTATTATCGTTCATACTATCAAATCCTGTAATTTGATTATTCATTACCTTACGGTAAAAAAACGCGGACGGAAAAATCCGCCCGCGATCATTGTAACCTAAATCGGTTGAGATTGCCACGGGCTGACACGCGTGTCGTGCCCTCGCAATGACAATTATTTTATTTATCGATCCTGCCGTACAGACCGACCTCGCCGCCTTCGTTGAGGGGCTTGCGATCGGGATTCGGGGCGGGAGCTGCCTTCTTCGGCTTACCGTTTCTTCTGCCGTAGTTCGAGCGTCTGCCGCCTCTGCCACGGTTGTTCTCTCTGCTTTTGCCGTCGGGACCGATCACGACATGACGATTCATGTTCTCGCCCTCACTCCAGGAGGTAGCGCCGTTGATCTTTTGAACAGCCGTATGGATGATGCGGCGCTCATAGGGATTCATCGGCTCCAAGGAGCTCTTACGGCCGGTCTTAGCCGCTTTGATCGCCAGTCTTCTGCCGAGCGCTTCGAGCGTCTTTTCACGCTTTTCGCGATAATCGCCGGTGTTGATGACCACTCTCTTATAGGAGCTGTCAATACGGTTGGCGACCAGGCATGCCAGCGACTGCAGCGCGTCGAGGGTATCGCCGCGTCTGCCGATGATGAAGCCGACGTCCTCGCCCTCGATATCGATGGTGATGACATTATCATCCTCGGTGGTGGTGACGGTGATATCATTCAAGCCCATATGCTCGATAATGCTCTTGATATATTCTTCTGTGGACTGTGCCACAGTCTTTTTGATGGTGACCTTTACCTTTGCGGGACGGCCGCCGAATAAACCAAATACTTTTTTACTGGACATTTCCAGAATTTCAAACTCAACTTGATCGTCGAAGGATTCTACGCCGAGTTCTTTACAGGCTGCTTCCTTTGCTTCTTCAACGGTAGCGCCTGTCGCGATAGCTTCTCTTAACAAAATGACACCTTCTTTATGATTTAAGAGAGGATCGATTCGGCAACTATGCCGTAGTTGATCCTTTATCTTTTCTTTTTGTTGTTCGATACTTTATTGTTCAGTGTTGGATTCGGACCGGATATCGGTTGATAATCATACGGTACCTTCGCTTCTTTTTGTTCCAGTAAAGCGACGTGCTGCGCCTGTGATAATGCAGTCATATGGGCAGCGGAATAGAACTTGTTGATCAACAATGTCTGAACAAATCCGAATATCGTGGACCATACCCAGTAGAAGCCGACCGCGCCGGGAACGATATAAGAGATATATACCGTCAACAGCGGGAGCAGCAGCAGCATATATCTGGTACATCCCTGCTGGCCCTGCATGGGGTTATTTTGCATCTTCATGGTCAAAATCTGTGAACCTAAGGATGTCACCAGACACAGGATCGGGATCAAGATGATCGGAGAGGTAAAACCGGTATCCTTCGGAATGGATAACAGGTCAAGTCCTAAGAATTTGAAGCCGCCCGCCAGGTTATGGATCGCGTTGATCTCCTTTGTGGGTAAGCCGTGATTGATCAGCAGATCGACATTAGCGGGATTGGTAAAAAGTCTCAAGGCGCCGATCTCGGAATAGATATTATTCTGGGTCGTATAAACGCCGGGGATCATATTGATCTGGTTGATCGCGTCCGCCGATAAATGGATCACGTTGGACAGAGGTCTGACAACTGAGTAGTAGATACCCAGCATAATGAACATAGGGAAGAGAGAGGTGGCACATCCCGACATGGGGGAGACGCCCTCTTTTTCGTAGAGCTTCTGGATCTCTTCGTTTTGTTTTGCCTTATTGTTAGCATATTTCTCTCTGATTTCCTTCTGCTTTGCCTGTAAAGAGGCGTTCGCAGCCATACTCCTCTGCTGTTTGATAGAAGAAGGGAACAGGATTGCCCTGAAAATCAGGGTAAATACGATGATGGCGACACCAAAATTCTGGAACACCCAGAATATCGCCCATAAGACGTAGCCGAAAATGCTACCGATAAAATTAAATACTGTAAACATACAAAAGCCTTTCCGTTAGCTTGCGAATTTGCTGTTATAACTTATGCTTCTTTTCGGGGACGGGGTCGTAGCCGCCCTTGGACCACGGATTGCATCGAAGAAATCTCCAAAATCCCATCAGCCCTCCCTTAAAGGCGCCGAAGCGTTCGATCGCCTCATACGCGTACTGGGAACAGGTGGGATAATATTTACATTTGGGTCCGGTATGTGGTGAGATAGCAGTCTGATAAAAACGGATCAGTCGTAAGAATATTGTTTTCATGTAGAAAGAATTCGGTTATGATTCCGTGTGATTGAGTTCGGAAAGATCACGAAATCCGGTTTTGATACCGAGCTTTTTAAAATGCTCCCGCATCGCTTTTTCGACCTCATAACTTTTACAATACGCGGTACGGGTGCGGGCTACAAAAATAATGTCATAACAAGCGTCTTGATCCGCTTGAAGATGCGCGAGTGCCGCTCTGATGACTCTGCGGCATCGGTTACGTTGTACTGCTTTGCCGACCTTTTTTGAGGTGGTGATACCTATCCGAAGGTTATTGTTTTTTGTTTTGAATGCATAGGTAACTAGAACGGGAGAGACATAGGATCTGCCCCTGCGGTAGATCCGCTGATAATCTCTGTTACTGGTAATCGTAGTATGTTTCATTCAACCACCGAGCTTAGAATAGAACCGTCAAAAGCTGACGTTTTTGTCCTTTTTCGGACTAGAAAAAAAGAAAAATATAACATCCTATAAATGAAAAGAAAGACCACTGCCTTCAGTGGCCTTTAACTTTAAATCAGTAGGATAACTGCTTTCTGCCCTTTGCTCTTCTTCTGGCAAGAACCTTGCGGCCGTTACTGGTAGACATTCTCTTTCTGAAGCCGTGCTCTTTTTTACGATGGATCTTCTTAGGCTGATAAGTTCTGAGCATTGATACTCCTCCTTTCGGTTGCATAACCTTACAAGATAGCATTATAGCTTAGTTTTCTTATGAAGTCAAGTTCAAATTTGCCTTATTTATCAGGTTTTTTCATTGATTTGTTCATCCCTTTTGAACAGAACACAAGATATAGTATCACAAAAAGAATCGGACACAATTCAATAACAAATATTGCTGTCAATATGCACATTTTTATGGATATATATAATACTTATATATATGTATTTTTTTCCACATAATCAGTTGCTTTTATGTGGAAAATTTGATATAATTGTTTACATCTATGGGCTGTTGTTTCTATGCCCTGAATCAACGCTTTTTGAATAACCAAATCGAGGGGAATTATGGAAAACTTTAAAGAAGGCTGGGATATCATCTGTGACTATCTCAGAGAGGAGAAAAAAATCGTAGAAGTTGCCTACAAAACCTGGATCTCCCGCATCGAACCCGTGGGGATCGATTTTGAAAAAGGTGTGATCACGCTGATGGTGCCCAACGAATTTCACCGCCAGACGTTGATCCGCGGTTACCTGCCGAAATTTGAAGAAGCTTATGAGGCGGTGCTCGGCACCCGTTTTGATACCATCTTCCTGATCCCGGAGGAAGGCGAAAAGCAGAAGGAAAAACTCTTGGGTGACGAGACCTCCGCCGACACCGGCTATGAGTTCACCTTTGACACTTTCATCGTCGGCTCGTCCAACAAATTCGCTCACGCCGCTTCGATGGCAGTTGCCCAGAATCCCGCTTCCGCCTATAATCCGCTGTTCTTATACGGTAACTCCGGACTGGGCAAGACCCATCTACTCTGCGCGATCGGCAACGAGATCCGTCAGACCCATCCCGACTACAAGGTCATCTACATCAAGGGTGAGGATTTTGCCAACGAGATTATCCAATCCATCATGAATAAAACGACGGCACAGTTCAGACAAAAATATCGCCAGACGGATGTTCTCTTAGTCGACGACGTCCAGTTCATCGGCGGTAAAGAATCCACCCAGGAAGAATTCTTCCACACCTTTGACGCGTTGTATGACGCCAAAAAGCAGATCGTCCTGACGAGTGACCGACCGCCTAAGGAGATCAAGGTGCTCACGGACAGGCTCAGAGGTCGCTTTGAGATGGGACTGCTCGCCGATATCCAGACGCCCGATTTTGAAACCCGTATGGCGATCATCAAACGCAAGGCGGAGATCATCGGACTGGATCTGAACGACGATCTGTGTGAGTACATCGCCAATAAGCTCAAAACCAATATTCGACAGCTCGAGGGCGTCGTCAAAAAATTGATGGCGCGCTACAACCTGACAAAGGAAAAGCCCACCCTGTCGCTCGTCAATGAATCTATCTCGGATATTCTCAATGACGATACACCGCCGGAGCTGACGGTCGAGAAGATCGTCGATGAGGTCAGCCGTACCTTCGGCGTCGACAGCGATGATCTGCGCTCGCAGAAATCCCGCCGCGCCAATATCAACAAGCCGCGACAGATCGCGATCTATATCGTGCGTGAGTTGACGACCCTTTCAATGGAAAATATCGGTAAGGAATTCGGCAACCGCCACTATTCCACCATCGTCTATACCGTCCAGCAGGTAGAAAAGGATATCAAAAACGATCCCTCCCTCAGAGATACGGTAGAGGATATCATCAAAAATATCCGCGAACGGTAAGCAAATGCACGCATTCATTTTTTATCAAATTATTCCACATTCACTTCACAACTTTTCACATCATGTTGATAAGTGAAATCAAAAAGAAAAAGGAGCACACTCCTTCCATATTTTTTATTAAGAACTATGCCAATATTTTTCAGTCAGAATGCGGACTAATTAAGAATTCCACATTTTAACAGTCCCTACTACTATTACTAAATAATATATTATCATATCATTCCATACCATATTTTGACAGAGAAGAGGAACTCCCTATGAGATTTAATTGTTTAAGAACCGATTTATCCAACGCGGTATCCAATGTATCCAGAGCGGTCGCGGCAAAATCGACCTTACCGGCGCTGGAGGGTGTATTGATCAAAGCCTACGGCAGTCAGCTCGAGATCTGCGGTTATGACCTGGAGATCGGTATCGTTACAACCGTGGAGGCTTCGGTATCCGAAGAGGGTGAGATCGTCGTATCCGCCAGACTGTTCAATGAGATTATCCGCAAGCTGCCCGAGGAGATCGTTAACATCGAGACCGATGACAAGATGATCACCTACATTAATTCCGGCGCTGCGGATTATCAGATCGTCGGCATGAATTCATCCGAATATCCCGAGCTGCCGAACGTGGAAGAGATCAGCGGACTGACCATCAATGCCGAGATCCTCAAAAATATGATCCGTCAAACCGTGTTCGCTACCTCGGATAATATGGCAAAACCCATCTATACCGGTTCTCTGTTTGAAGTCAAGGATGGGTTATTCAAGATTGAGGCGGTCGACGGTTTCCGCATGGCGATCCGTGAGGAAAATGTAGACAGCGATATCGAAGCAAAATTCGTTGTACCCGGTAAAACGCAGAACGAGATACTAAAACTGATCACCGACACCAAAAAGGACGTTGTCCTGACGGTCGGTCAAAGACACATCATCATCAAGATCGAGAACTACAGCATCATCTCCCGTCTGCTCGAGGGCAACTTCCTCGATTATAAGATGCCGCAGTCGGCGTCGACCGAATTTGTGATCAATACCCGCATCCTTGCGTCCTCTGTCGAGAGAATGGCGCTGTTGACCAATGAAAAGATCCAGTCGCCTGTGCGCTGCGCAATCACCTCCAATGAGATCAAGCTCTCTTGCTCGACCGCAGTCGGCAGGGCAAACGATCTGATCAGCGCATCCGTCGTCGGCAACGACGTCGAGATCGGCTTCAACAACCGCTATCTGCTCGACGCGTTGAAGAACGCCGACACCGATGAGGTAAAGATCATGCTCAACGGCAGCTTACAGCCGATGATCATCCGTCCGGTCGACGGTCAGAGCTTTACGTTCCTTGTTGTACCCATGAGATTAGCGGCAGAATAGTATGGTAGGGACGAGCATTGCTTGTTTAAAAAAATGAAAAAGAAATAAATAATATGGAAACAATCACGATCAACGAAGAATTCATCCGTCTGGATCATTTGATGAAATTCTCGGGAATGTGCAATTCCGGCGGCAGGGCGAAATATCTGATCCAAAACGGAGAGGTCAAGCTCAACGGTGAGATTTGCACCATGCGCGGGAAGAAAATAAGACCCGGTGACAAGGTCGAATACCGGAACAGGATGATCGAAGTGACGGCAGAGCCTTGATAAAGAACAGATGATTTATTGAGGAGCGGTATGAAAGTTACGTCACTTCACTTTGAAAATTACAGAAACTTAAAAGAGAATAGCATATATCCGGCTGACAACGTCAATGTGATCTACGGCGAGAACGCCAACGGCAAGACTAATTTGATCGAAGCCATCTGGCTGTTCTGCGGCGGCCATTCCTTCCGTGGCTCCAAGGACAGCGAGTTGATCCAATTCGAAAAAGACCTTTTTCGATTGAAGATGGATTTCTATGCGCAGGACAGAGAGCAAACTGCTGAGATCGTCTTTGACAAAAATAAAAAGCTGATCAAGATCAATGAGGTGGAAAAGAATTCTTCCTCTTATCTGACCGAGGTTTTTTCGGCTGTCGTCTTTTCTCCCGAGCATTTGAGCTTGATCAAACAGGGTCCGAATGTGCGGCGCAGGTTTTTAGATGCGGCGATCTGTCAGCACAGGATCCGATACGCGTCGCTGTTGGCGCAGTATCACAGGATCATCAATCAGCGAAACGCGCTGTTGAAGGATATCTTAAAAAATAAAGAGTTAAAGGAAACGCTTTCCATTTGGGATGACAGCCTGTCGATCGTCGGCGCTCAGATTATTTACGAGCGCTTCGGCTATATCCGCCATCTGCGCGCTTCGTCAAAGGTTTATCACAGCGGTATTTCCGGTGAGAAGGAAGATTTGGATATTTCCTGCATTTGCACCGCCAAGGCGGAGGAGAATGACAGTGTAGAAATGATCCGCGATAAACTGAGAAACGCGTTCTATTCCTCCCGGCATGAGGATTATCACACCGGCTATACCTCGGTGGGACCTCACAGGGATGATTTTGATATCAAGATCAACGGGATCTCCGCGCGGCGCTTTGCCTCTCAGGGACAACAGCGCTCGGCGGTCTTATCCATGAAGCTCAGTGAAGCGGATCTGCTGTATCGAAAGAACGGCGAACGCCCCGTGATCCTTCTCGATGATGTGTTGTCGGAGCTTGACAACAAACGACAGGATTTTCTGCTCAATAAGGTAGAGGATTATCAGGTATTTGTCACCTGCTGTGAGGAAAGCAACAAAGAACAGCTGCAAAAAGGCAAGGTGTTCTTTGTCAATAACGGAGAGATCAAGGAAACAGAATGAAATATCTGCATCTTGGTAAAGATACTTCTATCGAAATCAATAATATCGTCGGTATCTTTGATATGGATACCAGCACGGTCAGTAAGCATACCCGGGAATTTCTGCGCGTATGTGAAAAAGAGAACAGGATCGTCAACGTCAGCTTTGAGCTGCCGAAATCCTATATTCTCTATGACTTCAGCGGAGAATACTCCGTCTATCTCTCACCGCTGAATTCCGCCACCCTGCTCAAACGTATGGCGGAGTAAAAATAAATCAATCGGTTAAGATTGTCATTGCGAGGAGGAACAACGTTCCGACGTGGCACTCTTACCCTTAACGATCAATAAACAGGAGAGGAAACTGTTATGAATAGTTGTAGATGTCCGTACTGCGGTAAAAGGATCTCTTATTTTACCGCGTTATCGATTCGCAGAAGAGGAGAATACTACTGCAAAAAGTGTAAAAAAGACAGTAATGTGCATATCAAGAAAACCATCTGGGTTTTGTTCTTTGCCGCGTTGGTATTTGCGCTGATCATCATGGGGTATTACCTCTTGATCACCGACAGAAAAAATCCGTGGTTCATTTTCTTTGTGGCGGTTCCCTTCCTGCTGTTTTATTTGTTCTCACCGTTCTTTGTCAGACTGAGACCGAAGAAGAAATTTCAGGATTCTCTTTATGACACCGAAATGGTCAATACGCCGATGGTCGATCCCGATCCGACGATGGCGTCATCCGCCAAGACCGCGCCCGCTTTTATCGATGATCTGGCATACAGTGACAGAAAATATCAGCCTGCGATCGATCCCGATGTTTTCAAGGCGATCAAGGGAGAGAGAAAAGCGATCGAAGAGGTCGACGGCGGCACAAGGGCATTTGATAAATTCGAGAATATTTCCAGCTCCGGCGGCGATATCGGAGATACTAAGCTAGTCGGTGATCTCAGGAATGTTCCGCCGAGACGATAAACAGGTAGAATTATGTTTCATTTACCCGTATGCCCGCATTGCGGCACCGTCTATCGATATAAAGATACCAAAAAAGCGATCAGGAAGAAAGAAAATATCTGTTATCACTGTCAAAAGCGCTTTCGGGCGAAGGTGTTTCCCACTATCCTTGTCGGCGCGATCCTGCCGCTTGTCTTATGTATCGCGCTCAATATCTTTTTACTGACCAGAATGAAAGATCTTAAGCTTTTACCGCTGTTTGCGGTAACGCTCGGATTTTTGTTGATCATCTATATCATCGTTCCCTTTTTCACCAAATTCAAAAAGATCGAGGATGAATCGAAAGAAAAGAACCATCAGAAAAAGGGATAAAGCCATTGACAGAATCGGCTTTTGAATCATGCAAAACGGAGGAATTATCTTGGATAAGAAGAATGAAGAAATCAGAACCGTCGAAGAAGTCGTTGAGGAGCTTGTCGAACGATCCGAAACGCCCATCGAGACCGTCGACGTGGTTGATGAAGAAAAAATGACAAAGGTCGAGGGCGAATACGGCGCGGATGAGATCCAGGTTTTGGAGGGTCTTGAAGCCGTCCGTAAGCGTCCCGGCATGTACATAGGCTCCACCGGCGAGCGCGGCTTGCACCATCTCGTTTATGAGATCGTCGACAACTCGATTGACGAGGCGCTGGCAGGCTATTGCGATAAGATCGAGGTTTCAATTCTGCCCGGCAACATCATCCGCGTCAAGGATGACGGCCGCGGTATCCCTGTCGGTATCAATTCCAAGATGGGTTTGCCCGCGGTCACGGTCGTCTTTACCGTACTGCATGCGGGCGGTAAGTTCGGCGGCGGCGGATACAAGGTGTCCGGCGGTCTGCACGGCGTCGGCGCGTCGGTCGTCAACGCGTTGTCCGAGTGGCTCGAGGTCAGAGTTTGCGACGGCAAGGACGTCTACTTCCAGCGCTATGAGCGCGGCAAGATCATGAACGATCTCGAGAAGATCGGAGCATCCACACAGCGCGGTACCGAGGTTCGCTTCAAAGCCGATCCGGAAATCTTCAAAGATACCGACGTCTATGATTATTCGATCCTTGCGCGTCGTCTGAGAGAACAGGCATTTTTGAATGCAGGTGTCAATATCGAGCTCAAGGATGAGAGAGATCCCGAGCACATCATCGACAAGGTCTTTTACTACAAGGGCGGTATCCGCGAGTTCGTCAATTATATCCATCAGAAAAAGGGATATAATCCGATCCACGACGAGGTCATTTATCTGCGCACGGCGAATATGGAGAATACCTGCGAGGTAGAGATCGCCATGCAGTATAACGACAGCTACAATAACGATATCCGCTCCTTCGCCAACAACATCCACACCACCGACGGTGGTACACATGAGGAGGGCTTCCGCAGAGCAATCCCCCGCGTGATGAACAATTACGCCGCAAAATTCAATAAGATCAAAGAAAAAGATAAGGACTTGAAGCTCGAGTTCGACGATTATAAAGAGGGTCTGACCGCCATCATCTCGGTCAAGATCACCGAGGCACAGTTTGAGGGACAGACTAAGGCAAAATTAGGCAACACCATCGTGCGTTCGATGGTCAGCAAGCTGATCACGGACAAGCTCAGCGAATTTTTGGAAGAGAATCCCGCTTCTGCTTCCGCTATCATTGAAAAAGCATTGGCGTCCGCCAAAGCACGTGAAGCGGCGCGTAAAGCAAGAGAAAATGTTCGTCGTAAGACGGGGCTCGAGAGCGCGTCACTTCCCGGTAAGCTTGCCGACTGTCAGTCTAAGGATCGTAGTGAAACAGAGATCTACATCGTAGAGGGTGACTCCGCGGGCGGCTCCGCCAAGCAGGGACGCGACAGAAAGTTCCAGGCGATCCTGCCCCTGTGGGGTAAGATGCTGAACGTTGAGAAAGCGCGTCTCGACAAGGTCTACGGCAATGATAAGCTCACTCCGGTCATCACCGCGCTCGGCGCCGGTATCGGGGAGGAGTTCGATTCCGAAAAGCTCCGTTATGACAAGATTATCATCATGGCGGATGCGGACGTTGACGGCTCACATATCCGCACCCTGCTGCTCACCTTCTTCTTCCGCTACATGCGCCCGCTGATCGAAGAGGGTCATGTCTATATCGCGCAGCCGCCTCTGTACAGAATCAGTAAGGGCAAGGATAATCACCGCTACGCCTATACCGATCAGGAGCGTGATGAGATTCTCGCCTCGATAGAGGGCAAGACTACCATCCAGCGTTACAAGGGTCTTGGTGAGATGGATCCCGAACAGCTGTGGGAGACGACCATGAATCCCGAGACCAGAACCATGCTGCGCGTGGAACTCTCCGACGCACAGGAGGCTGACGAGACCTTCTCGATCCTCATGGGCGACCAGGTCGAGCCGCGAAGAGAATTCATTGAAAAGAACGCGAAGTATGTGCAGAACCTCGATATCTAATTAGGAATGAGAAATTAGGAATGAGGAATGAGCGGTGGGCAAGCCCACACCCGATTTTGAGAGAATAATGAGGTGACCCCTTTGGATAACGAGAATAATAACATCAATCAAACAGAAAATGAGGATTTTGAGGCGGAATATGCCGAGATGATGAACGAGACCGAGTACAGCTCCGGTAAGATCATCAACGTCGATATCAATCGAGAGATGCGCAAGTCGTTCCTTGATTATTCGATGAGCGTTATCGTATCGCGTGCCTTGCCCGACGTGCGCGACGGCTTAAAGCCCGTCCATAGAAGAATCCTTTACAATATGTACGAGAACGGCATCACCGCATCAAAGCCGCACCGTAAGTGCGCTTATACCGTCGGTGAAGTGCTGGGTAAATATCACCCCCACGGCGACGCGTCCGTCTATGACGCAATGGTCAGATTAGCGCAGGATTTCTCCATGCGCTATATGCTGGTCGACGGTCACGGCAACTTCGGTTCCATTGACGGCGACCCCGCCGCGGCGTACAGATATACCGAATCCCGCATGAGCAAGATCGCATCGGAGATGCTTTCGGATATCGACAAGGATACCGTCGATTTCATGCCGACCTTCGATGACGTGCTCAAGGAGCCCACGGTTCTGCCCTCGCGTTTCCCGAATCTGTTGGTCAACGGCAGTAACGGTATCGCGGTCGGTATGGCGACCAACATTCCGCCCCACAACCTCGGCGAGACCATCGACGCAATGTGTCTGCTGATCGACAATCCCGACGCCGAGATCGCCGATCTCATGGAGTGTATGCCGGGACCCGACTTCCCGACAGGCGGTCTGATCATGGGTCGTTCGGGCATCCGCGCCGCGTATGCGACCGGCCGCGGCAAGATCGTTGTCCGCGCCAAGACCGAGATCGTTGAAGCGAAGAACGGCAGATTCAAGATCGTCGTCACCGAGATCCCGTACGGCGTGAACAAAGCGCGCCTGATCGAGAATATCGCGAACCTCGTCAAGGATAAACGCCTCGAGGGTATCTCCAATATCGAGGATCATTCCGACAGAAACGGTATGCATATCGAGATCGACGTCAAGCGTGAGGCATCCGCACAGGTCGTGCTGAACCATCTGTTCAAGATGACCCAGATGCAGACCACCTTCGGCGCAATCATGCTCTCCATCGTCAACGGCGAGCCGCGTGTTCTCTCCCTCAAAGAAATGCTCCAGTATTACATCGAGCATCAGGAGCAGGTCATCGAGCGCAGAACAATCTTTGATCTGCGCAAGGCGAAGGAGCGCATGCACATCTTAGAGGGCTTGAAGATCGCCATCGACTTCATCGACGAGGTCATCGCCATCATCCGTAAAAGCAAGGATCAGGCGGCGGCAAAGCTCGCGCTGTGTGAGCGCTTCGGTCTGGATGATATCCAGGCACAGGCAATCGTCAGCATGCGACTGGGTCAGTTGACCAACATGGAGCAGGCGAAGATCGAGGACGAGATTGCCTCCCTTAACGCCAAGATCAAAGAATATAATGAAATTATCGAGAGCGAATCAAAGCGTCTGTCTATCGTCAAGGAAGAAGCGCTCGAGATCCGCAATAAATACAGCGATCCCAGACGTACCGAGATCTGCGCCGTTACCGGTGAGGTCGATATCGAAGATCTCATCCCGCAGGAGGATTGTGTCGTCACGATGACCAAGTTCGGTTACATCAAGCGTCTGCCGCATGATACCTATAAAACCCAGCGCAGAGGCGGCAGAGGCGTCGCGGGCATGACCCGCCGTGATGAGGACGTCGCGACAGAAATGTTCCTGTCGAACTCCCACGATTACAACCTGTTCTTCACCAACAAGGGTCGCGTCTATCGTATCAAGTGTTACGAGATCCCCGAGACCACCCGCCAGAGCAAGGGCATCAATATTGCCAACATCCTGCCGCTCTCAGCGGATGAAAAGGTCACCTCGATGATTCGCATCCCCGGATTTGAAGAGGATAAATATTTGATCATGGTCACCCGTCAGGGTATCATCAAGCGTATCGCGCTCAACGCGTATAACACCGCGCGTAAGGGCGGATTGATTGCGCTCGACCTCAACGAGGGCGACGAGCTCGCATGGGTACGCATGACCGACGGTAACAATGAGGTCATCATCGCTACCAAGAAGGGTATGGCGATCCGCTTTAAGGAAACCGACGTTCGTCCGATGGGTCGTTTGGCGCGCGGCGTCAAGGCGCTCAAGCTCAAAGAGGGCGACAGCGTTGTCGGTATGAGCATCATCGAAGAGGGCAAGCTGATCCTCACCGTCTCCGAGACCGGTTACGGACGACTCAGCTCGCCGGATGATTACCGCTTACAGAGCAGAGGCGGTAAGGGTCTGACCAACTACCATGTCAACAAATACGGTGACGTCGCCGCGCTGACCGTTGTACCGTTGGAGGATGACGTCATCATCATCAGCGAGAACGGCGTGATCATCCGCATCCTCGCCTCCACCATCCGCGTATGCTCCCGCCCGTCCAAAGGTGTTACCATCATGAAAATCAAGGGCGATAACAAGGTCGTTTCCGTCTCAGGTGCACCGCATGATGAGGAAGAAGCGCAAAGCGCCGAGAATGACGAAAACGCCGAAGCGCCTGAGGATATGACCGAGGAAACAACAGAGGAATAATATGGAGAACAACAAAATCAAGGTGAGCGTCGTGGTTGCGGGACAGCGATTCACGATCCTCACCGATAAAAGCGAAAAATATGTCAGGGATATCGCGTCCGAGATCGACGCGCGCATCAACTCGCTGGTTGTGTCATCCAACATGACCCGTGAGCGCGCCGCTGTTCTCACCGCGATGGATTACGCTGACGACAGCGTGCTTGACCGCGAGAACATCGCCGCCGTCAAGGAGCAGATCAAGGATTATGTGCAGGAGATCGAACGCCTGCAGAATAATAATGCCAAGCTCGTCAGCGATTATAATCTGCTCAAGGCGGAGTATGAGCGCCTGATCGAGGAGCGTCAGACCGCCCAGAATTTTGAGGAAAACGCGAAAAAGGCGATGGATGACAGTCAGGCACAAATTGCATCCCTGCAGGAACAGCTCAAAAAGGCAAATGAGCAGATCGATTCCTTGAAAAATCAGCAGACTGCCGATGATGATATCCCCTTGCCCGAGGAAGCCCCCGAGGAACAGGAAAAGCCCATCACCGCAGAGGACGATCTCTTCTTTGATCCGGAAGAGGAAGAAGTGATCAAGCCTGAGAAAAAGAAGAAAAACCGCCATGAGCATCACCATGTCAATCCTTATCAGCAAAAGGCAAAGGATAAGGAGCAGAAGGGCTATACCCAGCAGCGGCAGTATTCTTTCTTTGAATTAGATGAATAAAATAGAGATATTATCCCCCGCAGGTGGATTCGACAGCGTGATCGCTGCCGTTCACAGCGGAGCCGACGCGGTGTATGTCGGTTCCAAGCGCTTTTCCGCGCGCACATCAGCTCATAATTTTGATGATGAAGAACTGCGCGAATGCGTCAAATTTTGCCATCAAAGAGGGGTCAAGGTGCATTTAGCGCTGAACACCCTGATCTTTGATGAAGAGATGGAACAAGCGCTCGATTTGGTGAAAACAGCCGCGTCTGCGGATATCGATGCGCTGATCATCCAGGATTTAGGCTTGGTGTCACTGATCAAACAGATAGTGCCTGACCTGCCGCTCCACGCCTCCACCCAGCTCTCCGTCCACACCCCCTACGGCGCCAAAGCGCTGTATGAGATGGGCTTTGAGCGTGTGGTGCTGTCACGAGAGCTGTCATTGGCAGAGATTCGGGAGATCCATGAGTTCATCCCCGAAGTAGAGTTAGAAGTATTCGTCCACGGCGCGTTATGTATGTGCCTGTCGGGTCAGTGCTATTTTTCGGCAATGCTCGGCGGACGCTCCGCCAACCGCGGCATGTGCGCTCAGCCGTGCCGATTGCCGATGCGCTATGGCGACAATGACCACGCCCTGAGTCTCAAGGACAACGGTTCTCTGCTGTATCTGCAACAATTGCAGGAAATGGGCATCGCCAGCGCGAAGATCGAGGGGCGCATGAAGCGGCCGGAATATGTTGCCGCCGCCACCCTTGCCGCGCGGGAAGCGCGTGATCTCGGCATCATCTCCGAGAAAACCGCCGACCAACTGCAATCCGTCTTTTCCCGCACCGGCTTCACCGATGGTTATTTCAAGGGTGATCTGGGGGAGAAGATGTTCGGCTATCGACAAAAGAGCGACGTCATGTCCGCCGACAGCAAGCTGCTCAAGGAGATCCGCTCCTGCTATAAAAATGAGTATCAACACATTCCCTTAGATTTGCGTTTTACGGCGCAGACAGGGGAGAAAATGCGGCTCACAATTACCGATGGAACGCATACCGTCCATGCGGAAAGTGAAAACGCAGTCGAAAAAGCCCTTCACCTTCCATTGAGTGAGGAAAGAGCCGCCCAAAGCCTGAAAAAAACCGGCAATACGCCGTATACGATCAACAACATCACGATGGCTATCGCGCCCGACGCGGCGGCATCTGCCGCATCCGTCAACGCTTTGCGCAGAAAAGCGCTGGAAAACCTTGACGCAGCGCGCGAAATTTGTCATAATTACGAAATAAAACCAATCGATCTGAAAACGATTTTTGCCGCAAACGAGAAAACATCGTCGGAAAACCGCGCTTTTGTCAGAACGCTTGATTTTCCCGACAGCATGCGGAAGATGGACAAAATCTTTGTCGATCTCTTTGGCTTGACGGATGAAAAGAAGCTCAGCAAATTACTCCGAGAAAGCTGTTCTATCGGGGTCGAAGTGCCCCGCGCGACCTTCGGCAATGAAAAGGAAGTCTATACCCGCCTCAAAACGCTGAAAGAGATCGGCGTCAACCATCTGCTGGCGCATAATATCGCCGCGGTGTATATGGGAAAAGAACTCGGCTACACCGTTCACGCGGGCTTCGGCATGAACATCGTGAATTCGTATACGCTCAAATGGGCGGCGGATTACGGGATCGCAAGCGTACAGCTGAGCATCGAGACCGAGTTGCGGCAGATCGAGCGACTACATAAATCTATCCCTGTCGGTATCATCCGATACGGCTATTTCCCCTTGATGATCACCCGTAATCATCCTGCGGGCAAATCCTGCAAAAACGAAAAATATTTGCAGGATAGGAAGAACGAAAGATTCCTTGTGACCGAACGCGAGGGATACAGCGAGGTCTACAATTGCGTGCCGATCCTGATGCAGAAGGACGAGTATCCGCTCGATGAAAAGGTCATGAGCGATTTCCTCTTTTCTGTGGAAAACTCTGTGGAAAACATGGAAAAGACACTTGAAAAATTAAGAGAAAATCGGGATTTCGAGCGAAAAACCCATGGTTTGTATCTCCGCGGTGTGAAAAAGCCATCAAGCGTTTAAAGAATTATTTTTCAGAAAAACAGGATAATTCTTTCAAATAATAAAAAGATAATCACTTCAAAATAACAATCATATCACTGAAATAATTTTGCAAGAGAAATTCTGATTTTGCAGGAAAGTGAAAATAGCTATGAGTGTATTAAAGGTCAAAAAGCTGAATAAAAACGCAAAGGATCCTTTTCGCGCGACGAAAGGCTCTGCGGGGATGGATCTGTACGCTTGTATCGATGAGCCGATGACCATCGCGCCCCACACCATCAAGGTCATCCCGACCGGTCTGGCGATCGAGCTCGAGAGCGCGGACTATGTCGCCTATATCTTCGCGCGTTCGGGATTGGCGATCAAGCACGGCATCGCGCCCGCGAACTGCGTCGGCGTGATCGACAGCGACTATCGGGGCGAGGTATGCGTCGGTCTGGTGAACCAGACGGACAACGCCTTCACCATCCTGCCTGAGCAACGCATCGCACAGCTGGTGATCTCACCCGTGATCATCCCCGAAATTGAAGTGGTGGATGACCTCGAGGACACCGAGCGCGGTTCGGGCGGCTTCGGCTCGACCGGAAAGAAATGATCTTGATTTGATCACAATGTATTCAAAGCATATTCACATCTTTTTAACCTATAATAAAAGGAAGAACTATATCATATAAACAGAAACAATCATTCGGGATTGCCGGGGGAATAGTTTTTCCCTCGCAATGACGATCCATAAACAGAAATCAGATGCGCCGCACGGCGGAAAGGGGACAGGTATGTTTTCAAAGGATATCGGTATCGATCTCGGTACCGCGAACACACTGGTTTACATGAAAGGAAAGGGCGTTGTCATGCGTGAGCCGTCGGTCGTGGCGGTCGACGTCAAGCGTGACATGGTGCTCGCAGTCGGACACGAGGCAAAGGAGATGATCGGCCGTACACCCGGCTCCATCGTTGCAATCCGACCTCTCAAGGACGGCGTCATCGCCGATTTTGAGATCACGGCAACTATGCTCAAGTACTTTATCAAGAGCGTCGTGCGCGGCGGCATGTTCAGCAAAACGCGCATCATCATCTGCATCCCCTCGGGCGTTACCGAGGTCGAGCGCAACGCGGTCGAGGATGCGGCGCGTCAGGCGGGCGGCAAGTATGTTGAGCTGATCGAGGAGCCCATGGCGGCGGCGATCGGCGCGGGTCTGCCCGTTGATTCTCCTGTCGGCAACATGGTCGTCGATATCGGCGGCGGTACCAGCGAGGTCGGCATCGTATCGCTGGGCGACATCGTTGCGTCCTGCTCCGTCCGTATGGCGGGCGATAAGTTCGACGAGGCGATCGTGACTTATATCAAGAAGAAGTATAACCTGCTCATCGGCGAGCGCACCGCCGAGGATATTAAGGTGACCATCGGCTCCGCTTATCCTTATGAGGGCGAGGGCGCGATGATGGTCAAGGGCCGCAATCTGGTCGACGGACTGCCCAAGAACGTCCGCATCACCGCCGCGGAAGTGCGTGAAGCGCTCAAGGATTGCCTGATGACCATCGTTGACGCGATTCTGAACACGCTCGAAAAGACCCCGCCCGAGCTTTCCGCTGACATCATCGATAACGGTATCATGCTCACCGGCGGCGGCGCGCTGCTCCGCGGGCTCGATAAGCTCATCGAAGAAGAGACCGGCATGCCGGTCAAGATCGCCGAGCGTCCGCTCGACTGTGTCGTTGACGGCGCGGGTATGCGATTGGATCCCAATTTCAAGGCGAGCAAAAGAGCAAAGTAGGATGATTGCAGTGATCAGTGGTCAGTGGTTAGTGATCAGTGGTTAGTGGTCAGTGATTAGTGGTCCGTAAGGAAAGACGCCGGACCCTGTCTATCTCATTTTAGGAAAGAAGATATGAAAGAATTTTTTCAATCCCCTAAAATCAAAATATTTTTATCGGTACTGTTGGTGCTGATCATGCTTTCGGTGTTTACGCGCAACGTGGAGAACAATATCATCTCCGCCACTTTCAACACCCTGACCTACGGCATGTCCAAGGTCACGGCGGCAGCGTCCTCCGACAGCAGCAACAAAAGCTATGATGAACTGCAAAAAGAGAACGAAGAGCTCAAAACAGCGAACCGTGACCTGCGCTCCCGACTGGTGGATTACTACGAGGTCAAGGAAGAGAACACCCGCCTGTGGATGTTCTATGATCTCAAAAAGAAGCATGAGGACTATGCCCTGATCCCCGCGACCGTTCTGCGCCGTGATACCAACGATGAATTCGGCTCCTTTACCATTGATAAGGGTACCGATTCGGCGATCACCGTCGGCGATCCCGTCATGGGTGAGAACGGCTTGATCGGCTGGATCAGCGAGGCGGACGTCTATACCGCAAAGGTCGTCACCATCCTCTCACCCCAGACCAGCATCGGCGCGATCGACAAGGCGACGGGCGACACCGGTATCATCACCGGTTCGGCAAAGTACGCCGACGATAACCTGACGATGCTCTCGAAGCTCACCTCCGAGAACAAGATCGAAAAGGGCGATATCATCACCTCCTCCGGTTCATCCGGCATTTATCCCAAAGGCATGGTGCTGGGCGAGGTCACCGAGATCGGCTATGATACATACGACACCTCCCGCTATGCCGTGGTCAAGCCGTATGATGATATCAGCACCATTGTGAATGTGGCGGTCATCTCCGATTTTGAGGGACAGGGAGAGATCCTCAAGAAAGAGAGCGGTGACTGATGGCGGAGCGTTCAAATTCGTTTTTCAGATATCTCGCCTATGTGATTGAGCTGATCTTGACCTTTATCCTCTGCACAACGCCGGGGCTGTTGCCCGAGATCTTCGGCGCGAAGCCGGCGTTGGTCGTTTGCGTCGCGTTGACGGTCGCGGTATTTGAAAGAGAGATCCCCGCGATGATCATCGGTCTGCTGGCGGGCATCCTGACCGACTTGGGCTATACCGACAGCATCGGCATTTTCACGATTTCTCTGACGATTATCTGCTTTGTCGTCGGCTATGCCGTGAATAACCTGATCGTCGCAAAGTTTTTTAACTATCTGCTCTACGCGTTCGTCGCGGTAGGGCTGCTGTTCATGATCTACTTTTTAGTGATCTTTGTGATCCCGGGCACAGAGAATATGTGGGATTATTTTGTCGCGCACATCATTTCGCGCATGGTACAGACCTTCCTGTTCTCGATCCCGTTTTATTTTATCAACCACTTTATTTATTCGACACTCAGCCCCGAAGCGGGCTAAGAAGGCTCCTTTTGGAAAAAGGAGCTGTCACCCATATCAGGGGTTCCCGAAAAACCCTGTTTTTTGGGGAGAGGAGGAGCCGCAATACGAGGTCAAGGCATACCAACCGGATATGCCTACCAAGTACAGCGAGCGACGACGAGACTGAGGAATTGTATCAATTGATCGAGCACAAGCGAGATACTATTTCTTAAATGACTGACATTGAGGATCAAATTCCTCCCCTAAATACAGCAGAAAGGAGGATCATGCCGATGAAAAAGGACAGAAAATTCCAGAGCCAAATGCGCAAAAACGCGAAAGAGTTGATCAACATCAATAATCGCAACGCGCGCATTGCCGCTAAAACCGCCGAGCAGGAAAAGGAAAAGAAAGACACCACCAAGCTGCGAGTCGTCATTTGCGTGATACTCCTTATCGCGATTTGCGCGGGGTTCGCGCTGCGGCTTTTTGACTGGCAGATCGTGCACGGCGAGGAGTACAAGGAGCTGTCCGCCGCCTCGACCGCTCACACGGTGGATTCCGACGCGACCCGCGGCGAGATCCTCGACGTCGACGGTCATCCGCTCGCCGTCAACGAGACCGCCTATAATATCGTCATCAACAAGGTCTATGCCTCCGAGGATCATCAGCTCAATCTGATCATCATCGACCTGCTCAATACCTTGAAGCAATGCGACGTCGCCTATATCGACGAGCTGCCGATCTCCTACGTGAACGGCGAATTTGTCTTTGATGAAGGTAGCGGGGGAGACGTCGAATATATCGAATCCCCCTCTATGCTCAACAAAGAAGGTCTTTCGGCACAGCAGATCGTCGATGAGCTCGCCAAGCGCTACAAGGCGGACAATATCGATGATCCCTACACCAGACGCGCGGTCGTTTCGATCCGCTATAATATGGAGAAAAAGGGCTTTTCCTATGAGCAGGTCTACGTCGTTGCATCCGACGTCAGCAGTGACGCCGTCGCAGTCGTTTCAGAGCGCACCCAGACCGTCCCTGCTGTCGAGATCCGTACCGTCAATGAGCGCGTCATCAAAAACGGCACCCTGATCCCGCACATCCTCGGCGTCGTCGGCAAGATCGACGAGGACGAATACGCCGATTATAAAGAGAAGGGCTACGGGCTGGACGACAATATCGGCAAGTTCGGGATCGAAGCCGCCATGGAGGATTACCTGCGCGGCAAGGCGGGTACCAAAACCATTATCACGGATGAAGACGGACAGATCGTCGGCGAAGAAGAGACCGTCAAGTCAAAGCCCGGCGACACCGTCTACCTCACGATCAATTCCCGGATCCAGGAGGTCGCCGCCTATACCATCGGCAAAAATATCAAAGAGGCGCAGAAGCTGGGTCTGGAGGACGTCAAACGAGCGAAAGCGAACAAAGCGAAGGAACAGAGCAAGATGGGTGAGGACTGCGTCGCCGGCGCGGCTGTCATGCTGGATGTTCGGGATAATTCCGTCATCTGTGCCGCGTCCTATCCGAACTATGATATTGCTAAGTTCTATGACCCCGATTATTCGGAGTATCTGTTCGGTGATGAAAATATCCCGATGTTCAATCGTGCCTTTGAGGGCGCATTCGCCCCGGGCTCGACCTTCAAGCCCTGCGTCGCGACGGCGGCGTTGCAGGAGAACATTATCTCAACCGATACGACCATCCACTGTGATGGGGAGTATGATTATTATAAGAATGACGTTGTCCATTGTCTGGGCGTTCATGGTAATCAAAAGCTCAAAAGCGCCATGGCACATTCCTGTAACTGTTACTTTGCCGAGGTCGGCAGACGTGTCGGCATCACGACGATGTACATGTATGCCGAAAAACTGGGTCTGGGCTCCAAGACCGGCATCGAAGTGTCCGAGAGCACCGGTGTGCTCGCGGGCAGAGATTCGACCACATGGTTCGAGGGCAACACCGTACAGGCGGCGATCGGTCAGAGCGACAACGCCTTCACCCCGGTACAGCTCGCGACCTACGCGTCCGCGATCGCGAACAACGGCGTGCGCTACAAAACGCATCTTGTCCGCAAGGTCGTCAACTATGAGCGCACGGAAAACGTGCTGTACAACGATCCCGAAAAACCGGAGATCGTAGCCGAGACCGGTGTGTCGCAGGACAACATCGATCTGGTCAAGGAAGCGATGTACGCGGTCACACAGACCGATAATATGCGGGCGATGGCGGGCAAATATCCCATCAAAATGGGATGTAAGACCGGTACGGCAGAGAACGCCGGCTCCGACCATAACGTCTTTATCTGCTTTGCGCCGTATGATGATCCCGAGATCGCGCTGTGCGTGCTGTTTGAGCACGGCGGCAGAAGCTACCTGCCCCAGCAGGCGGCGTGTGATATTCTCGACGCCTACTTCTACGACAAAGATGTGGACGACGTCAAAAAGGATCCGTGGAAGTTCTGATATGGTCGATTCACAAGAACTTTATTTTAGCAAGGCATGCAAAAAATGGTAGTTGTGACATAAGATAAACCACTTTGTAAAGTTGTATTTATTGATTTTGTACAATTTTCACCCTTATAATTCTACAAAAAGAGCAGCTCGTTTGAGTTGCTCTTTTTTTTGTTTTATGATAAAATGGTAACAGGTATAGCTCGAAGTATCGATTTCTATATGATGTAACAGAAAGGCGATTTTACGAATCGAATGAGTGAAGTTATCGTGATCGCTTCCGGCAAAGGCGGAACCGGTAAAACGACGGTTTGCGCGGGTTTGGCGGTAGCGTTGGCTAAAGCGAAAAAACGAGTCTTGGTGATCGACTGTGACAGCGGCATGCGCGGCGTCGATTTGATGCTGGGGATCAGTGACCGACTGGTCTATGATATCTCCGATGTGATCAGCGGCGCGTGTGAAAGCAGCGACGCGATGTACCGCGTTGAGGGCGATCTGGAACTGTATTGTATCGCCGCTCCGCTGCATGCCGATGATGAGGTCAGCCCCTCGCTGATCAAGCGCTTTGTCAACCGGGTCAAGGATGATTTCGATACGATTCTGATTGATTCTCCCGCGGGCACCGGTTCGGGTTTTTATGCCGCGGCAAACGCGGCGGATCGCGCGTTGGTGGTCATCAACACCGAACCGATCAGCATCCGCGGCTGTAAGAATATCGGCGACCGACTGCGGGAGCTTAGCATCACCGACAGCCGGCTGATCATCAACCGTTTTGATAAAGAACGCTTTTATCAGGCAGGGCTTTATGAGGATCTCGACGAGGTCATCGATGAAGCGGGCATGCGGCTGATCGGGCTCATACCGGAGGAAGTGCGGATCACGGCGCTCTCGCAAAGAGGCGCTCTGGTGAACAACTGGTCAAAGGCGGCTGTTGTTTTTGATACCATCGTCAAACGCCTCGAGGGTGTTGACGTGCCGATCGTTGTAAAATATTGATAAGCATAGAAATCCAGGCAAAGATCATGTGGAGGTGCGTGTATGAATATAGCAATTATTGCTCATGATGAGAAGAAAGAATTGATGGTACAGTTCTGTATTGCTTACTGTGGAGTACTCAGCAGAAACAAGATGTGCGCTACCGGTACCACCGGTAAGATGGTGGCTGAGGCGACCGGATTAGAGATACAGACGTTTTTAGGCGGCTCTCAGGGCGGCGATCAGCAGATCGCGGCGCGTATCGCCTGCAACGAGATCGATATGCTCATTTTCTTCCGCGATCCTCTCACCCCCAAGCCCCACGAGCCGAATGATATGAATCTGCTGCGCCTGTGCGACATGCATAACATCCCCGTCGCGACCAACATCGCGACAGCGGAGGTGCTGATCCACGGCTTGGAGCGCGGCGACCTCGACTGGAGAAATATCGTCAGATAATTAGATAATAAAGAAAAAGCAAGCCCACAGCGGATCCATTCCGTTGTGGGCTTTTTTATGAATTATTATAGGGGATGACATGACGCTTTCCGATGCTTCCGTCAAATGTCACCCAAATGCGGAGCAGATGAAACATCTACCGTATGGGAGGGGCTTGCTCCTCCCGAAACATTTGAAAAGATGACATTAATGCGCGGAGCAGATGAAACGTCTACCGTAGGGGAGGGGCTTGCTCCTCCCGAAACATTTGAAAAGATGACATTAATATGCGGAGCAGATCAATATTTATTGTAGGGTACGGCATTTATGACGTACCGCAGAATGACGGGCGCTTCAAATATCGAAAACGTCGGATAGGAAATATACGTTTCTGTCCCACGGATCATTGGATATATCCTGCTGTATTTTTGATGAGAATCCGTTCAATCCTCCGTATCGGTAGGGATGATCGGCATCGAGAACCAGAAATCCGAACCCTCGCCGAGCGTGGATTCCACGCCGTATTCCGCGTCATGCGCGATCAGGATATTCTTCACGATGGAGAGCCCCAGACCCGTGCCGATCTTCGCGCGGCGGTGTTCCTGTGTGACGCGATAATAGCGATCCCAGATATATTTCAGGTTCTCCTCGCTGATCCCCTCGCCGTGGTCGATGACCTCAATGCGGACGCGCTCCTCCTTCACGGTTTGGCGCACGATGACCGTCTTGTCGTCGCCGATATAATTGATGGCGTTGTTGATCAGGTTGTACAGCACCTGCGTGATGCGCAGCTCGTCGCCCATGATGAACACCTCTTCCTCATGCTCAAAGACGATGATCAGCCCGTCGTTCTCAATCAGCTTGGTGTAGCGGGCAAAGATGCTCTCGATACATTTGGTCAGCGAGAACGGCGCATTTTTGATATCGGCGGTGTTGCTTTGCAGGCGCGAGATATCGAGCAGGTCGGTGACCAGCGAGTTGAGGCGATTGGCCTCATCGATGATGATCTGCAGATTCTCCGCGGTCATCTCACCGGGCAGATCCTGCATCACCTCGGCATAGCCGGTGATCATCGTCAGCGGGGTACGCAGGTCATGCGAGATGTTGGAGATCAGCTCCTTCTGGAGCTTGTCGACCTTTTTCAGTTCCCCTGCCGCGTAGGTCAGCGTCGCGTTGAGCTCCGTGATCTCGCGGTATTCACCGCCCTCAAAGGTCAGGTCATATTCCTGCTTTGCGAGCGATTTTGCCTTTTCGTTTGTTTCCGAGATCGGCCGCGCGATCCTTTTCGCAAGGAATACCGCGATGATGACGCTGAAAAGCAGGATGATGACCGTCATGATGATCAGCTGGATGCGCAGGGTGCCGACGACGCTGCTCACGGGGGTGATCTCGCTCTCTACGATCAGCAGGCGTTCATTATCCCCCGATCCGACAATCTTGGCATAGGCTAAGTTCTCGGAAACAGGTCGCTCCAAGGAAGGTTCATGCATTTGGTGGAATTCATCGATGGAAGCAGCTGTCTGCTCCTTGTTGAATTCACGCATCTTCTGTTCGTTTGGTTTATAGAACCGCTCCTCGCGTTTAAATTGTGTGATCGTCGAATGCTCACCGCCATTGCTGTTGGCGTTTTGATACAGATCATAGACAGTGTTCATCGAGATCTTTGAGTCAAAGCCATATTGCTCGGTTGAAAAGTAGGTGCAGATAAACACGGTATCACTGGTATCGTATACGCCGACGACCATGGCGTTCTGCTCCTCGATCTCGGTGACCAGATCGGAGAAGCGGTCCGTGTCGATATAATCCGCCAGCGAATAGGCGCAGGACTGCACCTGCTTGGTCTTGACGGTTTTGTAAAACGATTCCAGAAACACCGTCTGGAACAGCCACAAAACGATCAGCAGCAAAGCGGAAAAGATCAAAAATCCGATAGAGAGGTAAAACCGGAGGGGTCTTTTTTTGGCGGCAGCCTTTTCGGGTGCCGATGCAGCTTTAGGTTTCAAAACGATAACCAACTCCTCTGAGGGTGACGATCAGCTTGGCATAGTCGCCCAGGCTCTTGCGCAGCAGCTTGATATGGGTATCGAGCGTGCGGTCGTCACCGAAGAAATCATAGCCCCATACCTTAGAGATCAGTTGTTCGCGGGTCAGGGCGATCCCCTTATTGTTGACCATGTAGTACAGCAGTTCATATTCACGTGGGGTCAGGCGAACGCGTTCGCCGTCGACCGTGACAACACGCGCTGCATAGTCGATGGATAAGCCTTGATAGGTAAAGCCCGCGTTTTTGTTGTCTTTTTGATCGCTGCCGGAACGCCTGAGCACCGCGGCGACGCGCATCATCAGCTCTTTCGGAGAGAACGGCTTGATGACGTAATCATCCACGCCTGCCTCAAAACCCGTCAGTCGGTCGTATTCTTCACCGCGTGCCGACAGCATGATGATAGGCGTGTTGCAGAATTTGCGGATCTGTTCCACCGCGCCGAAACCGTCCAGCTCGGGCATCATGATATCCATGATGATCAGGTCATAGGTGTTGTTGCGGCATTTGCTCACGGCGACTATGCCGTTTTCCGCCTCATCGACCTCGTGACCCTCATACAGGGCATATTTTTTGATAAGCTCGCGGATGCGGAATTCATCGTCAACGATCAGTAGTTTACTCATGCTGTACCTCCGAAGGGTTGTTAGTGTATATAGTAACACAGGAATGTGACAGTTATTTGATGAAAGGGTTACAAGATATAGAATCGGTAGGGATCGGCGGGATACGCGTATCCGACAACCCGGGATAAAAAGCTTGTAGGGGTCGGCGCCCCCGACGACCCGTGAGTTAGGAGTTAGGAGTTAGGAGTTAGGAGTTAGGAGTTAGGAGTTAGGAGTTAGGAGTTA
>CAMJMQ010000031.1 GCA_946407065.1 uncultured Clostridia bacterium
ATTTTACCATAGGAGGTGCTGTTTTTCTATTGTCTACTTTTTACGGAGCTGTTCACACATGACAGGGGGTTCCTTTTTTCAAAAATAAAACTTTTTTCAAAAAAACTCAAATTCTCCTTATTTTTGTCACTGTCTTGTCATAGTGGGTCTGATATACTTTAGTCACAGTCAAGGGAGAGAGAAAAGCCGAGGCTCAGAGCCCTCGGATAACGACTGACGATGACTGAGCTGTGAAGTCGCGACGAGCGACGCAACAGCTCAGATGATGAGCTGTTGTCAAAATCTGCGATTTTGGAAACAACAGCCATACACCGTAGTAGGAGTTATACGAGGATCAGCGCAGTGCAACGAGGCTGGACAAAATCCAAAACAAAATCCAAAATCATAAATGACTGAATCAAGGAGGTACACAAAATGACTAACAACAGAATGAACAACTACAGAAACAACGATTACAATAACGAGAACAGAACCACCATCTACTATGATGACAGCTCGAATCGCAGAATGAGCGATGAGCGCACAAGGCGCACTATCGAACGCCCCACCGAGGATGCCAGAGCTTATACCAAGTCCAAGAGCAGAAAGCAGGCGATCCTGCTCTCCTGCGCGGCGTTCGCACTGGTTGCGGCGATCGCGGTAGGCGGAATGGCGGCAAGCGGCTTGTTCACTCAGAAGCCAAAGACCGCCGAACCCGCACCGACGGCAATCAGCGCGACGGTAGACAAGGGCGCTAACAAAGCGGCTCAGAATACGAAGCAGGCGACGCCGCAGACACAGACTAAGCAGAACACTACCGCTGTAAAGCCCACACAGAACACCACGCAGAGCAAGTCCACCACTCAGACTGCCCAGAACAACAAACAGACAGCCCCCCAGCAGAGCACATCTCAGCAGACCGCCACCCAGCAAACACAGAAGACCGAGGATAAGATCGAGAACGTCAACGGCGAGCGCGTCTATAAGGACACCAAGCGTCAGGCGCCCGACAAGACCGGTTCCCCCGCCCACTACTATGCCAACGGCAAGACCTCCTACGGCTTCAACTGGGACTATGACACCGATAACGCGAACTTCGTCGTCAAGTGTGACTACAACTTTAACCAGCAGCAGTACGACTTCACCTTCTACGGCTCTACGCCCGGTACCGCTCACGTCACCCTGTACTACTACACCTCCGACACCAACAAGGTGCCCGTCAACCTCACTGTGACCGTTGACAGCAACCTGAATGTCACTGTCGGTTAAGATATACAATAACACGATCTCCGCAAATTTCGATTTGTGTTCATCATAAAAGCCTCACTCCGCTAAAGCCATCCTCTATAGGGTGGCTTTAGTCTTTCTATGATTAAAAATCCACCGGCATAGCCGGTGGATTTTCTTATGCGCCTTAAAGGCTATTGTATTAGCGGCGCCTTAAGGCGCATTGCGGTCCGACACTTGCGATTGTTACTTGCTACCCGTGAACGGGTCGTCCCAGCCTCGTATCGTCATTTGATCGCTGACTTGATCTTCTTTGAGTTGGTTTTGGATATACTCTGCTATTCTCTTTGCATTCTTCCCAACTGTATCTACATAATACCCCCTACACCAAAATGAACGATTGCCATATTTATACTTTAGATTTCCGTGCCTTTGATGTATGATGATACTGCTCTTTCCTTTCAAAAAGCCCATAAAACTTGATACGCTCATTTTTGGTGGGATTTCTACAAACATGTGGATATGATCGGGACACACTTCTGCTTCTATGATGTGTACTCCTTTCCATTCACATAACTCTCTGAGTATCTTTCCTACTTCTACTCTGTATTGTCTGTAAAACACTTTCCTTCTGTACTTCGGCGCAAATACTATATGATATTTGCAATTCCAACTTGTGTGTGCTAAACTATTATTGTCATGCATGCTTGACCTCCTTCTGATTCTTTCGTGCAGTTGCCAGACCGCACTTCCATTATATCAGAAGGAGCATTTTTTGTGTATCGCTTAAGCTCTTTTGAACCCCCGATATAATCGGGGGTTTTCGATTAACAAAAAACCGATCGGAATGATCCGATCGGTTGAATGTGCTATATCAGTTGAGATTGCCACAGCGCTTGATATACTCAAGCGCTTCGCAATGACGTTTGGTTGAGATTCCCACGTCGTAACCCTTGGTTACTCCTCGGAATGACAAACTCAAAATACCTTGTGCAGGAAGTTGTAGAAGCACTGACGCCAGAACGTCTCATCATGTCCGAAGCCGTCGACGTAATCCGTCTGGTTCCTCACGCCCATCTCATTGAGCTGATCGCGATAATAGAGTGTGCAGTCGATATTCCACGGATCCTCGGAGCCGACCGTCATATACAGATAATAGGGCGTATTCTCCGCTGTCGGCTGAGGAAACTTTTCAAAAACAGGCGTATTCCAGAAGGTACCCTTGTAGTATTCGGTCGGGATGACGCCTGTATCGGGAGCAAAGCCGCCGATATAGCCGAACTTATCGAGCCACTGAAAGCCTGTGCAGAGTGACTTTGCGCCGCCCTCGGACATGCCCGCGATCGCGGTATTCTCTCTGCCGGTCTTGACGGCATAGGTCTTTTCGATGAAGGGCATCAGATCGACCGCCGTCTCCTCGATTGCCTTGTCATAGATAAAGCGGAGCTCCTCGTCCGACTTACTGTCCTTGTCGGCGAGCTTATCGGTGTACATATCCATGCCTACGATGATCTGGGGCACAGTCAAACCATCATGCAGCATATTGCCGTAGAGCAGCACGAGGTAAGAATCGGTGTCAAGGTGGGTGTTGTGATCACCGCCGAAGCCGTGATACACATAGGTGACGGGATAGCTCTTGCTCTCATCATAGCCCGCGGGGAGCAGGACGTTGACCTGCTTGTTATCCCCCGCGATCGTCGAGTAGTATGTCACATCCTTGTGCAGGGTGCCGTAATCGACGCCATCCTTCTTCTCAAACATGGAATCAGGGATATCATAACGATTCGGCTCGGTGTACGGATCGCCGCTCGTTTGATCTAAGGTCGATTGACTCGCAGTCAATTGGCTCGAAGCGGCCTCGTTTTCTGTCTTGTTTTGGTTGGAGCAAGCGGTCATCAGCATCATGCAAACCAGTAATAATGTCGCCGCTGTCATCATCAGTTTTTTCATGTTGTACCTCCTGTTCCGGTTGAGATTGCCACAGAGTTGACATGTGTGTCAACTCTTCGCAATGACTAATCATATCCGGTTGAGATCGCCACGGGACTGACACGAGTGTCAGTCCCTCGCAATGACGATTAGTATTCAAGTGTGATCGAAACATCTCCGTTAGAGAGTAACGATGTCAGTTCATCCTGAGATTTGTCGGTGATGTGACCGAGCCGCGTATACGCCCAAGAATTGGAGCCGTAGAATACGACGAACTGATTACCCGAGTAGAGCACGATATCGCCGGATTGTGTTGTTGTCTGTACATCGTTCTGCGGCAGGTTTGTGCCGATGGATCCGACCTGCTCAAAGCCGCCGTACATCGATAGGGGGATGGTCAAAATCTGATCGCGGCAATACTCTTTGAGCGCCGCTACGGCCTCGTTATCTTCCCATGCGACTGTGACCGGAGTGCCGGCGATCTTCATCTCGAGCACCTTTTCCTGCTGTGCCTCCTCAACCTGTGGTTGCGGATCGTCGGGCTGCGGTGCGGCAACGGTTGCCGCCTGAGTGGGCGCCTCGGTTGCAACTGTCGGCTTTTCTGTCACGCTTACGGTATCCCTTGTTGCCTCTGAGGGAGCAGTGTCATTTGCTTTTCCGCATCCCGCTAATACTGCGATCATAATAACGAACAATAGTATACAAAGCGGTTGTTTCATATCGTTCACCTCTCAATTTCAATAGTTTTGATGAACTTTGCCGGTACGCCTCCGACGACTGTATTCGGTGCAACGTCCTTGTTGACGACCGCACCCGCCGCGATGACGGCACCGTCGCCGATGGTGACCCCCGGCAGGATGGTGACATTCGCGCCGATCCAGACCTTGCTGCCGATCCGGACGGGCTTGGGGATCAGATTTGCGCGCTTGTCGGGATCCATATGATGGTTCAGTGTGGCGATCACGGTCTTGGGACCGACCAAGGTACCGTCGCCAATCGTGATACCGCCCTGGTCCTGGAACTGACAACCCGCATTAATAAAGACGTTTTTACCTAGTATTGTATTTTTTCCGCAATCCGTGTAGAACGGCGGGAACATATACGCGCCCTCGGGGAAGGGTTTGCCTGTCAGTTCCTCCATCAGCACGCCAATCTCCTCGGGTGTATGATAGGCATTATTCAGCTGAGCGGTGATCTTCATCGCCTCGTTACTGAGCATCGTCATGTGCAAATGGACTTCACTGCCCGCCTGCACCTCGGCGCCGCTGTCCATGATCCTGATAAATTCCTCTGTCGTCATCTTACATCTTCCCGAAGAATTCTTCCATCTTGTCAAAGGGGATGACATCTACATTGTCGTACAGATCGGTGTGCACCGCGTCGGGGATAATCATCAACTCTTTGTTGTCGGTATAGTTACTGTCCTTGGTCATATTCTCAAACGCGTCCTTGCCAAAATAGCAGGAATGTGCCTTTTCCCCGTGGATCACCAAAACAGCGGAGCGGATCTCGTTGCTGTATTTGAGGATCGGCTGGTTCATAAACGACAGGCAGCCGATGGTGTTCCAGCCCTCATTGGAGTTGAGCGAGCGCTCATGATAGGCTCTGCCCTTGTAATATTCACTGTAATCCTTGACGAAGAACGGCAGATCCTCGGGCACGGGCAGCTCGACACAACCGCCGCCGCGGGAATATTCACCTTTCTTATATTCAGCCGTTCTCAGGTTATTCAGTGCAGTCTTTTTCTCAAAGCGCTGCGCTTCACTGTCCTCGGCATCAAAATAACCATTGGCATTGACGCGGGTCATGTCGTACATAGTGGACACTACCGTCGCCTTAATGCGGGTATCAAGCGCCGCGACGTTCATCGCCATGCCGCCCCATCCGCAGATACCGATGATACCGATACGGTCGGGATCGACCTGATCGTGGCAGGACAGGAAATCGACCGCCGCCTGAAAATCCTCGGTGTTGATATCGGGAGACGCCATATAGCGCGGTGTGCCGCCGCTCTCACCGGTGAAGGACGGATCGAACGCGATCGTCAGAAAACCGCGCTCCGCCATCGTCTGGGCATAAAGGCCTGAGCACTGCTCCTTGACAGCACCGAACGGACCGCATACCGCGATCGCGGGCAGCTTGCCCTCGGCGTTCTTCGGAATGTAGAGGTCAGCCGCTAGGGTGATGCCGTAACGATTGATAAAGGTCACCTTGCTGTGATCGACCTTGTCACTCTGCGGGAAAGTCTTATCCCATTCCGTTGTCAGTTTCAAATCTGCGGTTTTCATCATATTGATCGCTCCTTTTATCTTTGTTGACCTTATTATAATTCATCGTAATACAAATAGCAAATACTTATATTAAATAGTTAACTATACTTTACAGGCATAGTAAAGTATAGTATAATAAAACTTAAGCTTTTTCAGTAATCGGTTGAGATTGCCATGGTTCAGCAGAACCTCGCAATGACAAATCATATTTGAGGTGATCATATGGAATTTCGCGTATTACAATACTTTTTGGCGGTAACGAGAGAGGGAAACATCTCCGCCGCCGCACAATCGTTGCATCTCTCTCAGCCGTCATTATCACGACAGCTCAAGGAGCTGGAGGAAGAACTCGGCGTCATCCTATTCATCCGCGGCAGGAGGCGGATCGAATTGACCGAGGAGGGATTGATCCTGCGCAAGCGCGCGAGCGAAATGATGCAGCTGATGGAGTTGACGGAAAGTGAGATCAGTGAGGTCAAAAACGATATTGCGGGCAGTCTGAGCATCGGCGCGGGTGAATCGCGTTCGATGCAAAGGATCACGGCGGTGTTCAAACAGCTCAAGGATCAATATCCCAATATCAGGCTGAACATCGTCAGTGGCGACACCGAGGATCTGCAAGATCGCCTCGACCGCGGACTGCTCGACTTTGCGATGATCTTCACCGAATTTGATAAAGAGATCTACCATTATCATTCCTTGGATGACAAAGAGTGCTTTGGCGTGATCATGCGCAGGGATTGCGCCCTAGCCGAAAAAGAATCTATTACGATCAAGGATCTATATGACAAGCCGCTGATCGTATCACGCGCGAACGGTTTACGTCTGTTCAACAGCGCTCAGGTCAGGCATATGCAGATCGCCGCTACCTACAACCTGCTGTATAACGCCTCCCTCATGGTGAAAGACGGCATCGGCTACGCGATCTCCTTTGACCATCTGGTCGACACCTCGGACACCTCGCCACTGTGCTTCCGTCCCCTCTCCCCCGAGATCTCCGTCACGCCGACGCTGATCTGGAAGCGGGATCAAAAGCTGTCGATCATCTCTCAGTTATTCATCGACATGCTCGGCAGCCGAGAATAAAACAGGTGTCATTTAAATATTCGGCTTCTTTTCCTAAGGGAGCTGTCGCCGAAAACAATTAATACTAAGTATCCATTAAACGCAATAAATGTTAAAGTGTTTTAATGATACTTAGTATAAAACGTAAAAATCCACCGGATCGACCGGTGGATTCATTCTATCAAAAGTACTTGCCGTATGACAAGTCCTTTTTCATTCCTTTTTGATAGCATCAGTTTTCCGAAAACGGCTCGATCCCGCACAAACGCAGCGGCTCTTGGTGCAGCAACTCATAATCGATCCCAACGGAGGAGAGCTCGTTGAGGAATATCTCGACGAATCGGTCTGCTGTAAAGGACTGCAAGATCGTCACAACGAAGTTGTGATCGTTGCAGAAGATCTCACAGCCGATGTCAAAGACACCCGGCTCCGCGATGACATATACTGCCTCAAGATACGGATCAACAGATCCAAATGAGCGACTGTTGACGTAGGAAACGGAAAAGGTCCATCGTGCGCTTCCCGCGGACTTTGCGAGCACATTCAGCTTGACGTCCAACGGCAGCTGACCCAGCTTTGCGTATGTCAGCTTGCGATTCTTCATCGCCCAGAGGGAATTCTCCGGCTGTGCCTGCAGCATCATCTGTCCGCGCGCTACAGTACACGATTTCAGCAAATCATCCAATGACCTGCTCTTGGGGAAATCCAGCTCAATGATGTTGGCGAACATACGATAATTATCGCGGGATCCCAACATCGCCTTGTGATCGATCGCAACAGATACGGTGACCGTTTTTTCGTTATCGGGATCATAGGCTCTTGCGGCACGCGCCAACAGCACCGCGATCATCGCGTTCGGGCTACCATCAAAATCCCTGCAATATTGGATCAACTCCGACTCTGCAATCCTGATACAATGCACCTGCGGCTCGGAAGCTCCCTCGACCTTGACCCGATAAAAATCCTGTGTGGGCTGTTTGGTATACATCGGTTCCTTCGCGCCGTCGATATCCAGACCGGCAAAGGGATTGCCTGTCTCGGACTGAGGGATCACCTCCCCCGGCAGCCGGATCCCCGCGGGATCGAGTGCCAGACCCGTCTTGCGACACAGATACAGATACAGCGTGCTCTTCACATACGGCAGCACACCCGCGCCATCCGAAATGGAGTGCGACATCTCCAGCGCCAATCGCGTTCCCTCATACTTCCAAGCCGCCAGATGATAATTGGACTGCTGTGAATTGAAGTTGATTGGCTCCCATGTGTTGCGCACCGTCATAGGGAGAGGATTCGGCTCGGTGTAGACGTCGTTGTCCTTGGCGACTGCCTTCACATAGAAATACGGAAATCGCACACAAAGCTCGTCTACCACAGCTTTCAGGATCGCGCCATCGATCGGTTCCTTGAGTTCGGCGACCACGCTCATGGTGTTGGGATGTTCGGGGGTTGACAGATAAAGCATCGGCTCATAGAATTCTTTCATCTTCGGGAACTCCTTAGTGTTTCTTCTGATTATACCGTAATGATTCGGTGTCGTCAAGGAAAATGCCGGTACCTTTACTTAAACATCATATTGTCTTTATTCTGATAAAAAAGAGCCTGTCATGTGACAAGCTCTTTAATCCGTTATTGATTGTCTGCCAATCGTGCTCTCCTTAGTTTAGTCGGATTGACCAACAAAATCTGAATATACGATGATCTTGTCCTCCGCTTCGAGCGAAACTTTTATTTCGGACAGATCACCGCTGAAGACGATGGTCTCACCGGTAGCTTTTATGTACCCGAGGACCAATGCGGGATATTGCTTTTGAGAGGCTTCTGCCGATGAAACAGAGGCTTCAAAGACAGCACGCACCAAATCGTAAGCGGTACACGGAGCGGGCGTTTCGCTGAAGAAGGATGAGACCTTTTTGACCTGCGGCTTCTTGCTTTGACCGCCCTTTGAAGCATAACTCAGCAAGTCCTTATAAAAATCATAGATCGACTCTTTCTCCCCTATTTGCGTGATGATATTTCCCGTAAAACGGTTACTGATAACCGCGTCGACCCTATCGTAGCCCTTGATGATATCAAAATGTCCCGGGTCGGTGATCTCAACGATCGTCTTTATCTTATTCTGATCATAAGCGGGGTTTTCCCGCAGCCTTTCTTTGATAAAGTCCTGAATATAAACCAAATACATCAGGGCGGAGGAGTCGGTGTTTTCTCCAAGCTCCGTATCATCGGAGAGGATCAGGATGCTTGTTTCCTCTTTAGCATCAAATAGCAGGCGATGGATCGTCTCAACGGTTTTATCAATATGAAAAATATCCAGCTCTACAACTTCTTCTACAAACGGATAGCGCCGATAATCATCCATTCTCTTAAGGCTGTCGGCATCATCGATCACGGTCACCTTCAGCTGCTGATCGCCGATCCGGCAAGAGAGGTAGGCTTCGTAAGAGCTCATGATCTCTTCCACCTTGCTGTTATGCCCCACCATGATCACTCTTTTACATTCGCTTTGCCTGTTGTTCAGTTTCACGCTGTAGCCCGTGCTTTTGAGCGCATGCTTTTTGTTGATATCATTCTGACTATCTGCCGCAAAGCAAAAGTAGCTTTCGCCGTTATGGGCGAGCTTAGTGAGCGGAATGGCGTTTTTATGCGTTGAAAGGTAATCCCGAATATAGCCGATCTCATCATCTGCGCGAACAGGCTCGGTATAAAACGCCGCACCCTTGTTGGAGAACAGATCGTCGTATACAGGCGTCATTTCCGGCGCTATTGATAATTGAGCTAACAATTGACCGAGGAATTTTTCAACGTGGAACATGACGATATTGCATTTTTCGCCGAGCTCTTTTCCGTTGATGATTCTCTGCACAATATCATACGTCCAAAAATCAGTAATCTCAATGATGATGTTCTGATGATGAGCGGCATTGCCTGCCGAAACGATATCCGCTGTCTGCATCAAAGCTTTTACCGCTTGAGGATTGCCTTCATCCGGCTGTCTGCCGTCTTCGTCGACGGAATCCGAAGGATCGTTACTTAGTATTATGACCGCTTTCGCCAAATCGATTCTGATATCCTTGAGCTGTCTTTGAGAAAAGATATTTCCTTCAATGACGATAAAAGTAACATTGTTGCCGAGTTTGTTGTTGTTGAGATAGCGCCAACGGGCAAAAAAGCTCATTTTTTCTGCTTTTTTATAGACAGCCGCATTCTCTTTCTCAATCGTGAACCGGAGTCTTTCTTCGATCTCCTTTTTGATTTCATCACTGTCAGATTTAACCAGAGCCACAACCGTTTCCTTATGATCGCTGTAAAGGAGATCGTTGACGATCTCGGACGCTCTTGCGTTCCAATTCAGGATAACAGTATGATCGGACAGATAAAGCCGCGTATTACCCGCGTTCGCTTTTTCAATAAAATCGTTGAGAATGTTGGTCAAATAACCGATCACCGCACCCGAGAAGGTGATCATACCAATGATGATAACCGCCAGACAGGTGATGGTCAACGCAACGCCTGTAGTGCCGATATCCTTGATGACAGACTCAATACATCCCGCGTCAAGAATCATTGTGATCGTATAATACGCGGCGTGGAAGAAATTCATTTTCTCGGTTCCATGAAGAGAGAGAGAACTGATCAACGCAGCGGAAAGAGAGATAAAAAGCACGTTGAACAAAATGATCAAGACCAATACCACACGTTTCGGATGTTTTGCAACCTGAATGCTTATCCATTCTCTGAACTTCCTCATACAAACCTCCTGCATTTATCATCCGTAATAAAGAATGATGCTTTACGTTCAATTGTACATCCTTACGTCAAAAAATGCAAGTAATCAATAGTTTTTCATGATAGAAAAGACAAGGACGAGCTAAGCCATAGATACAACAAGAAACAGTAGGTATTAATACTAAGTATCATTAAAACACATTAACATTTATTGCGTTAAATTCCGCATAGCGGTGTTGTCGTCCTTGACATACGCCAGTATGCCTGCGTCCTCCGCCTTGCTCTGCGAAATTTCTCGCTAACAAATTTGTTAAAGCGTTTAATGGATACTTAGTATAAATCAAACAGAACAGACAACTACAAAGAATTATCTATTCTATAAACAAGGAAAATAATCAACTCAAATAAGGCTACTGTATCGTCAACCCGGAGCAGTACCGCTTGCTTGCAATAAAAATTTTTAATAAAAAAAGAACTTGACGTGCAACAAGCTCTTCCTTAATAATCATCCATATCATAATCACATAAACACACGCGAGAACATGGTTTATAAAAATAAAAAGCATTTCAAAATAAAGAAATACTCACTATCTGCTGTTGGCATCGTGATACGCGTATCTCCTATTTTCACACCCCGTCGCCAGGGCACTGGTTGATATGCAGGGCATAACAAAAAGTTCGGGAAAAACGGTCTCCGAAAAGCTCCGCTTTTTGGAGGAAGGACGAGCGACAGAGCGATACGAGAGTAGATCGCAAAATCAGCGCTCAATGAGCGGAGTCCACGAGGACGCGGGGTGGACCCCCTGCGTCATCAACAGGCTGTTGATAGTGACATCTTTTGGCTCCCCCGGTTAGACCTTTCCTGCGACAACTCGGTTATCAGCCGAGTGCTCTGGCGCTTCCTGTTAACTAAAAACGCAATATAATCAGATAACAATTATACATTAAAAATCTAACATTCTATTCAAATGTTGAAGAATTCTTTGTAGGTACCCGAGAGGTGAATCTCCATATCATACTTACTTCCTACCCCCTTCCCTACCTTTACAGCATTGTCGAAATACAAACCATCCCTTACGATTGTGTCGAAAACAAAACCATCTCACAAATTAATTCAAATTAAAAAACCGAACACAAAAAAGGCAGAAGAAAAATGTTTTTCCTTCTGCCTGATCTGTTAATTTGTAAAATGATAACCGATCCGATTCGGGATCATCTCTCACTCGGTCAATGTAGATTGAGAGCTGAAAACCTCACCGTCTCGATAATGTACTTGTACCATGATGAAATCGGCTTACAGATTCGGAATAAACGGAATCGGCATAAACGGAATTTCATCCTCTTCGCGCTCAATTTCACCGCTTGTCGTAATGACATCTTCGGTATAAAACTTGGTGATTTCCAGCTCGGTGCGCTCATACTTTTCTTTTTTCACTTAACACACCTCCGTTATTCGGAAAAATAGGCTTGCGCCGCATCCCAATACAGATACAACGCCTTGACCGCGTTCTGCAGATTCACGTCATCCGTGCCGCCGTTCAGCGCTTCCTTGATGTAATTCAGCGGGCTGTAGGTTACGGCTTCTATACCGTTCACCTTCAGCGTCAGCATATCGCCGATGTGCGCCGACTTGATTCCTCTGATACGCGCAACCTGATATTCGCCGTTCTTCACTGTCTCTACCTTGTAACCATCGCAGGAGAAGGTGAGCGTAGAATCGCTCTTGAAGAAGAGCGAGAGGGTGGTCTCGGATTTGAGCGAGAGCGTCGCGCCCCCTAAGGTCACACCCGCGGGCAGACCGCTGGCGTCATAATCAGACACATTGACGGTGACCTCGCCGAGCGCCTTTTCCTGTTCGGTCAGACCGACGTTCGCGAGCTTTCCGGGATTCTTGTCAAAGTAGATCTGCGTGTACGCGCCGTAGTTGAGCAGAGCCTTGACAAGCGGGACAGCCTTCGCCCATTTCTCGTTCTCCCCGGCGTGCGCGATCAGATAATCGGCGTATTCCTTGACGGAATAGGTGTATAGCTCACCGTGCTTATCGCCGTCGATGATCTGTGCCGTGATGTCTGAGGTCATTTCCTTCGCGGCTACCTGACACTTAAAGACATAATAGGTCTTGCCGCCCATTTCTACCTGTGTCGCCTCGGATACCTTGATATCCTTGGTATCGGGATCGCCGTTCTTCGGGATGGTGAAGTGCATCTTCGCGGTGCTGCTCTTCGCGACAGCGTCGGAAAGCTCCATGTAGAAGTTGATACCGATATCGCCGTCGAGCGAAAGCGTATAGCCGTAAAGCTCCGCGCCTACGCCGTCTGTATAAACGGTCTGCACATCCGTATAGACGGTTGAACCAAGTTGAACGGTAGCGGTATAGGTGATCTTATCGTGCGACGCCTCTGAGGTGACGGTTGCATTGACGGTCTCCTTGTGTCCGCACTTTTCACAGGTGAAGGTCGCAGTTGCCGAGCTGTGATTTTCCGCCCAGCTCCATACCGGATCGCCGTAGGTATGCGTACTATCAGCAAAGTACTCGCAGTTAGGACATAACATTCTATGATCACCGTGGGAAGGGTTATCGATACAGATCATATTCTCATGCTCACAGAGTGATACCTTGACGTACTTCTTTTTCTCAGCTTTCAGGGTATCCTTACGGACATCCTTTGGTACAACAGTGTACGGACCGGAAACGCTGTCCGCATAGGAAACTTTCTGGCCGATACCATCCTCGTCTTTGAAAATGATGGTTTTAGCTCTTACGGAAGGATTATTTTCATCCGTCTCGATCTGCACGGTCGCGCCGTTGAAATAGACCTCACCCTTTACCAGGTCAAGCCAATCATCCTCTTCGGTTGCTCCGATGGTACTGTTGGCAGTGATGGTACCGCCGTTCAAATTGATGGTACCTGCAAAATAAGACCCAAATTTAATGTCTCCGGGTAAATCATCATCAAAATCTGAAGGCTCATGTGTACAACCGCCTGCGCCGATACTCGCTCCTTCAAAATATACCAAATCATAATCATCATCTGTTTGTCTACTACCACCTCTGGCTTGGATATTGCCGTCCTCGATCGTGATATCCACAGTAGTATCTTCATATGCGGTACAAGCAGGACCGGTACCGACGCCTGCGCCGCCTTTTCCGCCGTGGGCTTCGATCGTGCCGCCGGTGATCGTGATCTTTCCGGACTTGCCCTGATAGCCGCCGCCGATGCCCGCGCCGTATTCGCCGCCTTGCGCCTCGACCTCGCCGCCGGTGATGGTGATCACGCCGCCGTTACCGGCGGACAACGCGCCAAGGCCGCCGCCACCGATACCCGCCGCATAATCGCCGCCAATCCCACCGACTCTGGCGCCGTTAATTTTGATATTGCCGCCGTCCTTGCCTTGACCGCCGCCGATACCTGCGCCTTCGTCGCCGCCGCGACCGGTGACGTCGCCGCCGGTGATGGTGATATCGCCGCCTACGCCGTTGTCGCCGCCGCCGATGCCCGCGCCGTCACAGCCGCCCTGTGCTCTGACTTTGCCGTTGGTGATCGTGATAGTACCGCCGTTGCCTTCGTTACCGCCGCCGATACCCGCGCCGCCGTCGGAATACTCGGAACCGCCGGTCGCCTCGACCGTACCGCCTGCGATCGTGATATTGCCGCCGTCGCCGTCGTCACCGCCGCCGATGCCTGCGGCGTCAGCGCCGCCATGTGCTGTGACATCACCGTTGTAAATTACGATGTTATTGACGCCTTTATCATTACCGCTGCCGATGCCCGCGCCGCCGTTGGAACTTATAGAACCGCCGTACGCATGAACGGTACCGCCGAAGATCTCGATATCGCCGCTTGTGCCGTTGTCGCCGCCGCCGATGCCAGCCGCATTCGCGCCGCCTTGAGCGGTAACGTCGCCGCCGTAGATTTTGATATAGCCGCCAAAGCCGTCTTCGCCGCCGCCGCCGATACCCGCGCCGCCGTCGGAATTCACAGAACCGCCGGTCGCGTTGATCTTACCGCCGTAGATATTGATATGTCCGCCGTAACCCTTAAAGCCGCCGCCGATACCCGCGGCGTCTTCTCCGTTGTCGTGGGTATTTGCGATAACGGTTCCGCTGTAAATATTGACAGTACCGCAGTTTTCACCTTCGTTGCCGCCGATGGCTGCCGCATCATCGGTGTCTGCCACACACTTCAGCGTGCCGTTTTCACCACCGGGCGCGTTATAGACGTTGAGCGTCTTTCCCTCCGGAACGTGAATGCCATCCTTCGCCGATAAAGTGGAGCCATCCTGGATGATGATGTTGGCTGTGCCTGTGACATTCAATCTTTGGCTCACTTCGTGGATTCCGTTCACATAGTACCAACCGTCGAGATTGGTAATGCCGGAATTATAATCCTGACAGTCGGCGGTTTTCGTCTCCGTTACGACCTCTGAGCCATTCCAGCTCCTGCTGAGATAAGAGACGCCGCTCGCCGCGCCCGCGCTGATGATGAGCTGCGCCGGAACGAGCGCCGCGACCATCAAAAGCGCCAGACAGACTGACAGAGTTTTTTTCCAAAATTTTCTTTTCATTCCTATTCCTCCTTTTGAAAAATCAACAGTTGTATCAAAACGGCGGTATACAACTTTTTTCTTGCAGTATATCATACAATACATCAATAATCAAGCAAAAAATAATGATTCTTTAATTATTTCACACCTCATATCGGTTTGTATATCAGAGACGGTGTCTTTATCAACGTTTTACCATTCATAGAACGGTCTTAACGAAGGACATCAGTATTGCTGTAATCCAATAGAGTATGATATGAAAACTCTTTTTGCTTTTTCAACAACAAAAAAGAACTTGCCGTGCAACAAGTTCTTCCTTAATAATCCTTCATACCGTAAACACATAGAAGCACGCATGCTTATGGTTCGTAAAACCGCAAAGCAGTTTTACATAAGAAATACTCACTATCTGATGTTGGCATCGTGATACGCGTATCTCCTATTTTCACACTCCGTCGCCGGAGCACTGGTTGATATGCAGGGCATAACAAAAAGTTCGGGAAAAACGATCTCCGAAAAGCCCCGCTTTTTGGAGAAAGGACGAGTGACGGAGCGATACGAGAGCGGATAGCAAGATCTGCTCTCAATGAGCGAAGTCCGCGAGGACGCGGGGTGGACCCCCTGCGTCATCAACAGGCTGTTGATAGTGACATCTTTTGGCTCCCCCGGTTGGACCTTTCCTGCGACAACTCGGTTAACAGCCGAGTGCCCTGCCGGACGAGCTATGGACGAATCGATTAATAATCCTTTCAAACACTGAATCTAAACGATACATAAAAAAGCGCTTGCATATAACAGAACAGCGAGGTTTAACCCCGCTGTTCATGATGTTTGATTATTCTATTCTCGTTCCGATCGGGAACTGTGTTTTCATGTTTGCCAGATAGCATTGGATACAGGTCACATCAAAAATCTCCAGATCGCCGCTACCGTCAACATCACCGCGCATAAGCTCCGTTTTTGTGTACGTTATTTCGATTTGCGCGATATAACGCTGAATGATTGTTGCGTCTACACATTCTATGTCACCGTTGCCGTCCGCATCACCCAGCACATAGGTCAGAGCACCTATCACGACATACGCGATATTGTGCTCGATCGCGTAGGTGATCGCATCGCTGTCAGTGGGAGCATAGATCACGACCTGATCGCAGTTTTGGAACGCGTCATCGGCGATCTGCGTCACGGTGTCGGGGATCACGATCCGCGTCAGGTTACCGCACTGTGAAAAAGCGCCCGCGCCGATCGAGGTGATCGTATCACTGAGGATCACCTCCTGCACCTTCGTGTTTGTCGCGAAGGCGTAACCGTCGATCCGGATGATCGGATAACCGCCATAGTCGGCAGGAGCGGTCACGACCGCGTCTTCCCCATCATAGGAGCGGATCGAGAACGAGTAATCCTCCGCGCCGCTCACAACGCCGAGCGTCCAGTCGCCGCAGCGATAGACCGTGTCTGCGCAAAACGGAACGGCACAGCACAGCAAAACAGCTATTGAAAGTAAAATGGATAGAAATTTTTTCATAAAACAGCCTTAGTGATACCGCCACCTTGGATGACGGCGGTCGATTGATAATGTTGAGATTGCCACGTCGGGCGTTGCCTTCCTCGCAATGACAATCTGTTATGCCCTTCTCGGAATAGCAATGGTTTTTCTGCCACGATACCGCCACCTTGGATGACGGCGGTATCGTGATGTTGGTATGATTCGGTCTGATCCCGATCCCTTATCGGTTCAGGATGACATTCTCCGGCGGATCACTCATGTCTCCCCCGCCGTTTTGTCCGGGGGCTACTTCGATCAAATGATCACTGCCGGTCAGGATATCGTCCGACTGAAACTCGGTGACGTCCAGCTTGGTACGAATATATGATTCTTTATTCATTTTTGCCACCTCAGTCTTTCAGTAAGTCGTTTACATTGATATCGTTGTTGACCTCGGAATAGAAGTAATTCTTTCCGTCAACGGTGATATAGGCGATCACGGAATAGCTCTTATTCTGCGCCTTTTCGGTGTCGGAACGCAACGTATACAATACGCGGTTGAAGTTGGAAATCGGCTTGGTCGAATCAGTCGGCTTGCCGTATTCAAAGCGATAGGCGACCGACTGTTTACTGCTGTCGGTATATGCTGAATTCACATTGCTCCCGATCATTGCCTGTGTGATCTCGATCATATCATTGCGATCCACATCGGAATCATCGGGATGCTTGACCGCGATCAGACCGTAGCGGATATTCTGATCACCATCGGCGACCATATCCTGCACGATCTTGCCGTCCTTGCTCAGGTAATTGACCATGTAGTCAAGGTAGACCCAATCGTATTCATCGGAGATCATATGCGTGAAGGTCGACTCTTCGATCAGCGGTTTCCAGTCGTCCGTCAGATTATTCTGATACTGCGCGTAGACGGTGACGATCCTGTCGTTTTTGTCCGACTCCTTGGCGTAATCCCCTCGCATCAGCATACCGAAGGTGCGGTTGGTCGTGATGGGCATCAAACCCGCTTCATCAGCTGACCAGTAACAGAAGCCGTCCTTTGGTATCGTGTCATCGATATACACATATTGATCGGGGTCGGAGAATACCGGGTCGAAAGTGACGGGCTTGCCGTAGGCGATCTCTTTTTTGGTGCCCTTGTATTCTTTGTTGCCGTCCTTGACCAAATAGTAATTGAATGTGAAGGTATACGGTTTTGTCGTTGCGAAAACTTCCAGCGTTCTGTCCGAGGACTTCGCCGTCATATTCGTCGCGTCATCCGCGGAGGTTTTCACCAAATCCCATACGACGTCGTTCTTGTAGACGGAAACATCCTGTTGATGTTGATCGTCATCATTGCCGGTGACAGCCAGCGCCGCTTTAACAAGCGGATTCTTATTGTCAAAGAGTGCTTTCGCTTCCTCGGTCCAGAGATAGGTCGGAACGCCGGGCTGATTGTTATTGCCGGAGTAACCTAAGATCTCCGCATCATTCAACGTCACCTCAACGGTCTTGGTTCTCGGAACACCGTAACGGTCGGTATGCGTGAATTTGTAGCTGCCCTTGATCGAGGGTAATTCGGTAAGCGTATTGGTGATGTCATAGCCGTCATATGTCGCGGTGTAGCCGCTGACCGGATCTTCCTCGACGGTATAGTTGATCTTCTCACTGCTGCCGTTCTCGGTTTTATAGATCGGTTTGTTGGTGAATCGATATTGCCAGTGATCGGAGGCAGATATCGTGGTGAAAGCGACCTTTTCTCCGTCCGCCAACAGGTTGACCGTGATCTTATCGGGACGTTTGCCCAGAATGTTGTTGCCATCCACCCATGTCTTGGTGCCGATGATATTGGTTTGCTGCCATGTGTTGGTGATGATAGAGCCGAAGACGGTAGGAGCGTAGTTGTCCTTATATTGATAGCCGTCCGGGAACTCCTCATAATAGATCAGCGCGTTTCTCTTCACGCCCTGTTGGAGCTGTATCGGTTTGGAGATCCAAATGCTGCTGTCGGCGAAATCACTTTTCTTCAGCGTGATCGGAGAGTCCTTGATCGGGACACCCAAATAGTATACGTGGATCTTGATATTATCGGGACGGTCCTCTGCTGTATCACCTACCCAGTTCTTGGTAACAACCAAGGTGTCCGCGGGCTCGGTAGGCGCTACGGTAGGCGCTTCGGTAGGCGCTTCGGTTGCCTGAGTAGGCTGTTCAGGCTGAGTCGGCTCGGGCGTCTCAGTGGGCTTATCGGGATCGGGCGCCTGAGTGGGCTTATCGGGTTGATCCGGAGTATCGGGTCCGGGTTCGGGAGTGGGAACAACGGGAACAACGGGAACGAAGGGAGGAATCGGGATAATGGGACCGCCCGGACCATCCGGATCGTCATCGTCGTCATCATCGTCGTCATGATGCGGCTGTGTCGGCGCCGTTGTCGGCGGCTCCGTCATCACTTCCGTCGCCGGTTCTGTGACCGCTTCTGTCGGCGGCTGTGTCGCGACCTCTGTGGGAGGTTCCGTCTGGGACTGAGTCGGTTCTTCTGTCTCCTCTTCTGTCGGTTCTTCCGTCTGGCTCTTGCTGTTGATCAGATCCAAGCCGCGGTAGGTGACCGCATAGCCCGCGGGCACATCCTCGCGGATATAGTAATCTTTATCTCGGTCGGGACTACCCACCGGAATCTTGAGCGACCATACCCAACCGTTTTCCTCGTTACTGTAGTCATCCTTTGTCACCGTGACGGGCGAGCCCTGTACTTCTTTCTCCGTTTCGCCGTCCTTATAGTAGACATGGAGCTGTATGCTCTCGGGACGGTCAGATTCATTATCGCCCCTCCAGTACTTGGTACCGCCGATCTGCTGAGAACGCCGATCGGGATCGTCGGGATCACCGTCGTAGGGATCGCCTTCACCGGGATGGAACTTGATATTGATGACGTTGCAGGTCAGCTCGTAGTCATGGAGCAGGCTCAATGCGAAGCCCTTGATGCTCCAGTACTGTTCAAAGGGCTCATACATTACGGGAATGCTGATCTTCGCTCCGGCTTGGTGGATCAGCGCGTCGATGACCATTTCCATGATGCCGGTCACCAGCTCGGCGCCCGCGAAATCCATCGGGAGCTTTTCAGCTGTACCGTATTTCTTGACCGTGAACTTCACGCGCCAGCGGGTCAGCGGATTCAGTGAATCAGGCGTTGCTTTGCCGACCGTCAGACCGGATTTAAAGTATTTGTCGATCGCCGCGTTGACAGCTGTTTCGGTGATATAGCCGTTAAAGTCGCCGCCCATCGTCTTGCCGATAACGTCGTTCGCCATTCCTCTGAGCGTCTCACCGCTGATCGGGATATCGGCGTAATTGAGGCTGCCGACGACCGCGTCGAACGAGGGGGTGTAGAAGTTGGTCTGTGTCAAGCCGAAGTGCTCGGCATACTCAGACTGCGCCTTGCTCTCGAGCATCAGATAGACGGAATCGGGTTTTTCGCCTTCTTTATAATTGAGCCAGCGCTTGTAGATCGCGGTATCCATAACCGCGAGGTTGGTGATGTTAATCTTGTCAGCGACTTCCTTATCCTCTTCGTAGGTCACCATGTATTTCGTGGTGTGCTTCGGCACATCCTTGACGGTGTCGTTATAGCCGTCGATCTCAAAGGTGACAAAGGGCGGAGAGATCAGGGTGGTCTTAGCCAGACCCTTGACCCAGTCGATGCTCGGCTCAAACTGCCACAACACCTCGGGGTTGGTCGCCGATCTGATCAACTGCTTGATAACAGGTCTGTCGTAATCCCATGTATCATAGATCAGACGTTCCTTGACCTTCTCCTGGAAATCATCATCACTCGGATCGAGCTCGGGGTCATCGCTCTTTTTCGGCCCCAGCTCGCGGATACGATATTCATATGCTTGAATGTTATCCGCATCGACTTCATATCCCGAGGGGACTGCGTCAAATTCGGTTCTCCAATGGTTGGACTCATCCAGCGTAACGAGCTGCAGTGTCTTCCAGCTGAAGACGCCGGTCTTTCGCTGCAGGACGACCTGGATGGAGCCGGGCTTGTCCTTATTAAAATGGTCGATATCCCACGTTTTGTCAACGGAATAGGTCACATCTTGGATTTCGGTCTCATCATCGGGATCGAGCGGTACAAAGGGGATGCCTTCCAATCTTATCTTGTTTTCGACTTCCGTATTACGGTAACCGTAAACCGTGATGTTTTCTCCGGCGTCATCAAAAGCCCAATTGTTTACATTAAACTCACTGTCTCTTGAATAGATCGTGATCTTATTCAAATTAGGAGAATTCTTAAAGCAGTATTCACCGATATAGTCAAGATTTGTGCCGACGGTGATCTCGGTCAGATTTTCACAGTTTTCAAAGGCGGATCCGCCGATATGACCGATATTATCCAGCATGATGACGTTTCGGATCGTTGAATTACCCTTGAACGCATCTTCCCTGATGATTTTAAAACCCTTGCCTCGCAAGCTTTCATCGGGGTAATCATTGGGTATCTTATCCGGTACGAGCACACTTTCGTCATTACCGTTATAGCTGATCAGCTTTATGTGTCCGTCGTCTTCGCCGAAGGTAAAGTACGGCAGAACGAGGTAATCATTGAGTTCATCCTCCGGGATCTCTTGTTCTCCGTTTGCGTCTTTGAAATACTTTTTGCACTCGGGACAATACCAGTACTCCTTATTGCCGTGCTCCTCCACGGTCGGATAGACCTTTTCCTTATGCTGTAACGCGTGCTTCCTAGGAAGATTCTCTATTTTTTCATAGATATAGGTAGTCCCCTCAAAGTCGGCGGTCGCGGTATACTTGATCTCTCCTTCTTCGGTACAAGTCGCCGCCTTGGTGATCTCGGAGGTGATTTCCGCGTCAACCGTCTCTGACACATCCCCCTTAACGCAGGTGAACTTGAAGGTCGCGGAGGAATTATCATCACTCCAACTCAATTCGGGGGCGCCGTAGGTATGCTCGAGACCTACGAAGGGGACACTATACCGATTCATAAATTCTTCTACTTTTGTATCGTGGTAGCCGTAGACGGTGACGTTGTGCGTGCCATCAAAAGCGGTTGATGACATTGTAAATCGATTGTCTTTCGCATAGATAGTAACTTCGGTCAGTTTCGGACAATCCTCAAAACTATTGTTACCCAAAAAAGTGACACCGGTGCCGATGGTTACCTTTTGGAGTTCGGAACATCCGTGAAAGGCATCATCAGCGACATTATCGATCGTATCGGGCATCGTAACGGTTTTGATCGTCGTGTTGTTTTGGAACGCGCCTTCCCTGATGATCTTAAAATCCTTGCCTTGCAAATTTTCATCGGGATAATAATCGGGTATCTTTACCGGTATGACTACATCTTCATCCTTGCCGTTGTAGCCCGTCAGCTTATAAAATCCGTCGTTGCTGTACTCGAAGGTAAAATACGGAATGAATACCTCAGCCTCAGTGAGCTCTGTCTCTCCGCTTGCGTCGAAGTAGTATTTTCCGGTCGAGGGGCGGTACCAATGCTCGATCCAGCCGTTGCTGTCCGCGGTCGGGTCAGTCCGTACCCTGTGCTCCAACCGATTTGTTTCGGGTATCTCCTCCGTCTCTTCGTCGGTATAGGTCTCGCCCTCAAAGGTGACGGTCGCGGTGTAAGTCCTCACACCCGGCTCGTCAGCAGTCGGCTCCTTGGTGACTTCGGAAGTAACGGTCGCCGTGACGGTCTGTGTATCATCGTTCTTAAAGCAGGTGAACTTGGCGGTCGCGGAGGAAAGGTCATCACTCCAGCTCCATTCGGGCTCGCCGTAGGCATGACCGAGAGATACAAAGGGGATATTATATGAGGTTATTAGCTGTTCTACTTTTGTACCGTGGTAGCCATAGACAGTTGCTTTATCGCTGTTTGCAAAAGCACTGTTCCTCATTGAGAAGTCACTTCTTTTTGAATAGATCGTGACCTTTTCCAATTCCGGACAGTTATCAAAACTACTCAAGCCAAAATGATCGAGGCCCTTGCCGATCGTAACCTCTGTCAAGTTTGAGCATCCCATAAAGGAGTAGCTTCCCACATGGGTAATACTATCGGGAATCGTGACATTCTTGATGGTGGTATTTCCCTTGAACGCATCTTCCCTGATGACGGTAACGGTCTTGCCGCGAAGATCCGGATCGGGATAATAATCGGGTATGACAGTCGGAATGGTGATATCCTCATCACTGCCGTTGTACCCGATCAGCTTATAATATCGGGCTCCGTTATCGATAGGGTCGTTGCTGTACTCGAACTCAAAATACGGAATGAGAACCTGAGTCAAATCTGTGATCTCGTTCTGCCCGTTTGCGTCGGAGAAATATTTTCCGCATTTGGAGCAATACCAATGAGCTTTACATCCGTTGCTGTTCTGTGTCGGCGCAGATGCGGGAACATAGGATAATTCATGCTGATGCTCGAGAACACGCACGTTATATCCGCGCTGGGAAAACCATGTATAAGCTGCCGAATTCTCGCTGCAGCAGATGGTTGTCGTCAAAGGGAAGCAACCTTCGCCGAATTGCGTCACACTGTCAGGGATGGTAACCTCAGAAAGCGAGGTACAGCCATCAAAAGCCTTATCGGCGATACTCAAAACACTATCGGGGATCGTGATCTCAGAGAGCGAGGAGCAACCCTGGAACGCCCACCTATTGATAGCCTCAACTCCATCGGGAATGGTCGCCTGAGTCAAAGAGGATTGATTCTTCATCAGTTCCTGGTTGATCCATTTGATGTGCTTAGGGAATACAATAGAGGTGATAGTTTTCCCCTCAAATGCACTTGAGTCAATCGAGATCACCGGATCGTTTCCCAACGAATCCGGTACGGTAACATCTCCCCCGGAGCCGGTATATTGATTGATAACCGACCCCTGACCAAATGTCGTAAAGACCCAGTCGCCTTCTGTTTGGGCATGGGTCCTTACCGGAGTGATGGTGAACACGCTCAGTATCATCACAAGTGATAAAAGAATACTTATGGGTTTTTTGAATGTTTGCATAACATCACATCCCGATAGTTATTTAGTATAGTATAGCACTAAAATACCGTAAAATCAATAAATTTATGGGGATTTCGACTGATTTTTTTCAACATTTACCTATTCGGTTTGTTAACTTTTGATCATGCATCATAATTCCGTATCATTTTTGTGACCTCAACCTGCTCGAAAGGAGCTCTTTGACAGGGCAAAAGAAGACACTCCGGGGTGTACTTTGTACTTGACAAACGCTTTTATGATAATCAATAAAAGCACGGAAAGCAGTGATAAAATGCAAAAATACCGGTACTCGATTTCGGCGGTCAGTATAATCAGCTGATGGCGCATGTGGCGGGCGGCATGGTCGAGGACGCCGAGGACAGCAGTGAATACGGCAAGATCGAGGTCTACGCGCGCAACAACATCCTTTTCACCGATATTCCGTCCAAAAGCGTCTGCTGGATGAGCCACCACGACTACATTCCTCACCCGCCGAAGGGCTTCACCACCATTGCGATCACCGACAAATGTCCCACCGCCGCGATGTGCGACGAAAGTCGCCGCCTCTACGGCGTACAGTTCCATCCCGAGGTCACCCACACCGAATACGGCAAGCAGATTTTGCACAACTTCCTCTATGATATCCTCGGCAAGGTATCCAACCGCATCATCAACGAGGTCGACCGCGTCAACCGCGTCGTCTATGATATCACCAGTAAACCTCCCGGCACCGTGGAGTGGGAGTAAATTTCTAAAACAGAATTATAATCAAGCCGCCAAGTGGGATAATCTCCTGCTTGGCGGCGTTTTTTGTTGCTATTATTTCGCTAATATGGTAGCCTGTATTTTATTTACAATACAAATAATAGAAATACTCCGTGCTAAAATCCTTAAACAAATACTGTTAAGATTGTTTTGCAGGGAGCGAGTGGGAGTAACGATTCGTTTCCTCCGTTCCTTCTATCCATCCACTTTTTCTGATAAATGATAAACAGCGGGTCAGACGCCTGTATGCGTCCGATCCGCTGTTCGTTTTATATTCGGTTATATCTCATTAAGCCAACACTTTCCCGTCACCTTAGTCGGGACAACAATCCGTATAGATGATTACCTTATCTTCCGCTTGCAAGGAAACATCGATCTCAGACAGATCGCCGCTGAAAATGACGGTTTCACCACCGGCTTTTACATAGCCGAGACGTTGCTGCCGAGCTTGTTGTTTCTGAGATACCGCCAACGGGCAAAAAAGCTCATGGCGTCAGCTTTTTTATAGACTGCCTCATTCTCTTTTTCGATCGTCAGACGGAGTCTGTCCTCGATATCCTTTTTGATCTCGACACTGCCCGATTCAACCAGTGCCACAACGGTTTCCTTGTTATCGCTGTAGAGCAGATCGGTGACGATCTCGGACGCCCGCGCGTTCCAATTCAGGATGACAGTGTGATCGGACAAGTAAAGACGCGTATTGCCTGCGCTTGCTTTTTCGATAAAATCATTGACGATATTGGTCAGATAACCGATCACCGCTCCGGTGAAGGTGATCATGCCGATAATGATGACCGCCAGACAGGTCAGGGTCAGCGCGACGCCCGTGGTGTCGATATCCTTGATGACAGCCTCGATACAGCCCGCGTCTAGGATCATCGTCACCGTATAATAGGCGGCGTGGAAGAAATTCATCTTCTCGGTACCCTGCAAGGAAAGAGAACTGATTATCGCGGCGGAAGCGGCAATAAACAGCACGTTGAACAGGATGATCAAGACCAACACCACACGCTTCGGATGCTTGGCGACCTGAATACTCAGCCATTCTCTGATTTTCAAGATACAAACCTCCTGCAATGATCGCTGATAATCAAAGAGATAATTCAAGAATCATTGTAGATACTAACATCAAAAAATGCAAGTAATCATCAGTATTTCTTAATGATCCCGTATTTTGTATCTTCATAATTTGAAAAAAAGCCCGCTAATTCGCGGACTATTACGATATCAACATACGTTTTTTTATGGCTACCCGGTTAAGCCATACCAAAGCCGAGATCAACAGAAAAAGAACCTCATTATCAGGTGTTGGCATCTTCCTATCTTCACACTCCGTCGCCAGAGCACTATTTTCGGCACTACAGGGCTTAACTTCCGTGTTCGGGATGGGAACGGGTGGACCCCCTGCGTCATCAACACCAACTGTTGATAATGAGATTCTTTTTTGGCTCCCCCAGTTGGACTCGAACCAACGACAACTCGGTTAACAGCCGAGTGCTCTACCGACTGAGCTATGGAGGATTATGTCTTTGCTTTAGCAAAAGTGGTGACTCGTGGGGGAATCGAACCCCCGTTGCCGGCGTGAGAGGCCGGAGTCTTAACCGCTTGACCAACGAGCCATGTGGTTGATACAAGGGCTAAACATTAGCCCTTGTATCAGTGGTGCACCATCAGGGGCTCGAACCCGGGACACCCTGATTAAGAGTCAGGTGCTCTACCAACTGAGCTAATGGTGCATATGCTAAAGCATAGGGCTTATACACCCTGAAAACTGAACAAAGTGAGAGATAAAGGAGAGTAAGCGGACTGACCAAA
>CAMJMQ010000032.1 GCA_946407065.1 uncultured Clostridia bacterium
TATGCGGAATTCTCCGCAATAGATATTAAAGTGTTTTATTGCTACTTAGTATGATTCTATACGGCGTTATCGACGCAGTTATGATGTCACCCGAGAAAGAAGCAATGCGATGAAAAACTCATTTGAATTGATCTACGATGTCGTCAAACGCATCCCCTACGGCAAGGTCGCGACCTACGGACAGATCGCCATGCTCGCGGGCAATCCCAGATGGAGCCGTGTGGTGGGTTACGCCCTGCACGTGAACCCCGACCCAGAGCATATCCCCTGCTACCGCGTAGTCAACCGCCACGGCGAGCCGTCCCGCGCCTTCGCCTTCGGCGGCGTGAATGAACAGATCACCCTGCTGCAAAACGAGGGCGTAGCATTCATCGACGGAAGAGTGGATCTATCCAAGTTCCTTTGGGATGGGAAATGATTAAGCTTAATTACAAACTTTGATTTATTATATTGTTGATAGTATACAAATCAGTAACCTTTAAACTGGTTAAAGCAACCAATTGATAAACCTCCAAATAATTGTTATAATTATATTGACATTAATCGATGCTCTAATCAACGAAATATTAAGGTGAACTTTATGTATACAATTGATATCAAGGATTATCCACAGAATAATAATTGGAATAGCAAAATCAATTCTGTTCCTTCGATTCCCGGCGGAAAAAATACGTTGATGCAAAACTTACGTCAATTATTACTTTTAGTTGATAAAGGTGACTCCTTTGATCAAGTTCCGCAACTACAAGGTAGCAACAGTAAAATCACTTTACATGATTTATGCGTTCATCAATTAAGTCCTATTGATTTAGTGAAAAGAGATTGGGACGGAAAGTGGATTTTATCTGATTTTTCAAAACGGTGGCTTGACTGTGAAGATCCTCTTTATTTAGCGGCGTATTTTTGTGCTCACGTAAAATACTTTGCTGAAATTTTGTATTACCTCGATTCACCGAAAACAGCACGCGATTTGTATGATATAGCAATTAACGAATATGATTTATCTTGGAAAACACCTACCACCATCAACGGACGTATGATTTGGTTACGTCATTTCAACCTTATCGAGTTTCAAGAGTTTTCTCTTTTGTATCATATAACCGATAACGGAAAAGCTTTCCTCAAAACAATTCATCCTATGTTACCAATGGATGTTATCAAAAATGAAGATGAAACAAAAAATGAATCCGATATCCAATTTGATACGCAAATCTTAGAATACTATCATAGCGTTAATAATCAAATCCGAAAAATGGCTATCGGATATTTTCCCTGTCATATTTCTACTTTCGCCACGACTCTTTCGGAGTTGCTATCTCAATTGTCAAAGGATAATCATATTGATAGTATTTGTGACTACACAATGCATCAATATCATATCAAAGAATCCTCAACAAAAAGCGCACTGAACACCATATCCTCTTTAGGCATAATTGAAAGAAAGTCAAATACTACCTATGATATTACCGATATAGGAAATACATGGATAAAGTATAGCGATAACCTTTCTCTTTTACCCCTATTTCAGATGAGATACCTCTTTATCTTCGAGTTGCTTTATGAACTTAACGATCGTTGCTTATCGGTAAAAGAATTAGCTACAATCGCAAAAATATCATATGGCTTTGATAAAGAAAACATCTTCGAAATCAACAAAAGAATTGAGTTGCTGAAAAGCGCTAAACTTATAATAAATGTATCTGCTCAAAAGTATACCCTCACACAGCGCGGTAAACTCTTACTTAATAAATATGACGTTGAATTCTCTGTCAATAAACCTAGTCTACACCAACATGATGCTTCTCCGTCTTTTGGAAATGATATCATTACTGATTTAAGACTTGCTGCGAAAGATTCATATAATCCTGATAAGTTCGAAAAGTTGACGGCGGAATTCTTTGCGTTATTAGGCTTTGAAACCGAGTGGTTGGGTGGCTCAGGTAAAACTGATGTCTTACTTAAAACCTCCAATACTCCTCAAGACACTTTTGTAGTTACGATTGATGCAAAAACAACTAACTCAAGTAAAGTAACCGATAATTTAGTCAATTTTGATACACTCAAAGAACATCAAATCAAACACCGGTCAGATTATATCGCAGTGGTCGGTCGTGATTTTAATGAAAGATTGATCAAAAGAGCTAAAGAGCATGATGTTGCTCTTTTTAATCTTGATTCTTTAGAGAGAATATATAATTTGAATGTGAATACACCCGTAAAAACATGTAACTATAGGTTATTGTTTGAACAAAATGGGTTAGTTGATATATCAACCTTTGATCACATCATAAAAAAGAAAGAGGATACCAGTGATTTACTCAATGCAGTAATGGCTATTCTAGTGGCAGAAAGCCATGATCCCTTTACACAAGGTCGTTTAACTGTTCGAGATATTTATCGATCTTTGCGCGATAATCGAAAAATATCGACTTCTCCGGATATTGATAATCTAAAAGCTGTGTTAGACTTTCTTTCATGCCCCCTAATAGATTGTGTTAATAGGGATGGACAAACATTTTTTGCCACCGGGTCAATTTGCGATCTCACAAACACTCTGAATTACCTAAAACGAAAGAGCAAAAACTGACTTGTTTTTTATACTAATAACAAATTACTCTTAAGTTAATCAGACAATATTGACGATAGCACTGCATTTTGTTATAATCTAGACATCAATGCCATACATACAGTACGGTGACTATTTGGGAGGTAACTATGACAGGAAATGTAAGACCCGAAACGATGGAAAGAATCACCACACCTGAGCTTGCTCAGGCATTCATTGACGAGCAGATCAAGGAACTCCGTTCACAGATCGGCGACAAAAAGGTGCTGCTCGCGCTCTCCGGAGGCGTAGACAGCTCCGTTGTCGCAGCGCTGCTGATCAAGGCGATCGGCAAGCAGCTCGTATGTGTACACGTCAACCACGGACTGCTCCGCAAGGGCGAGCCCGAGCAGGTCATCGAGGTGTTCCGCAACCAGATGGACGCGAACCTGATCTATGTTGACGCTGTTGACCGCTTCCTCGATAAGCTCGCGAATGTTCCCGAGCCCGAGAAAAAGCGTAAGATCATCGGCAAGGAGTTCATCGATGTGTTTGCCGAGGAGGCTGAGAAGCTCGACGGCATCGAGTTCCTCGCTCAGGGTACCATCTACCCCGATATCCTCGAGTCTGACGGCGTCAAGGCGCATCACAACGTCGGCGGTCTGCCCGAGGATCTGCAGTTTGAGCTGGTCGAACCCGTCAAGCTGCTGTTCAAGGATGAAGTCCGAGTCGTCGGCAAGGCGCTGGGTCTGCCCGACAACATGGTGTTCCGTCAGCCCTTCCCCGGCCCCGGACTGGGCGTTCGCTGCCTTGGCGCGATCACCCGTGATCGTCTGGAGGCTGTCAGAGAATCCGACGCGATCCTGCGTGAGGAATTCGCGAAGAACGGCCTTGAGGGCAAGGTTTGGCAATATTTCACCGCTATCCCCGATTTCAAATCTGTCGGCGTGACCGAGGGTAAGCGCACCGAGGGCTGGCCCGTCATCCTGCGTGCCGTCAACACCAAGGACGCCATGACCGCTACCGTCGAGGATGTGCCCTTTGCCCTGCTGCAGCACATCACTCAGCGCATCACCAACGAGGTCGAGAACGTCAACCGCGTCCTCTTCGACCTCACACCCAAGCCCTGCGCTACGATCGAGTGGGAATAAGAACAAAAGTCAAAGAAATGGCTTAAACACTGACTTTTTGACACTTCAAAAGTCTTGTTGATACCGTTTTGATACTGTTTACTATTCTTTACAATAAAACAAACAAGAGGAAACCCCTCTCGTTTGAACGCTTAGTTCATTCGAGAGGGGATGTTTTATATCGCTATTTATCGGTTACAGTTATCCTTTTTTGTTTGTGAATTATTGAGGATCACTCGCCGTCCGCGTAGGCATCGATCGCAGAGAGATCCTTTTTATCGACGGTCACGGCGTCGGTTTGGTCGGCGAGGCTGTTGTAGTTCTCGATCAGCGCCTCGATATCGGTGAGATCAGCGATGTGGTGGTGCGCGCGCAGGTAATCCTCAAAGCTCAGGTCATCCTGCTCGAGGAAATCTGCGACCTCATCGGTGCTCACACCCTTTTCGAGCGGACGGAAGTAGGCGTGCAGGAGCGACTGCAGCTCCTTGCGATAGGAATGATCCTCTGTATCGGGCAGGCGCAGGGTGAGGGGTTCTTTCTTCATAAAATAGCGCGGCATATCTGCCTTTGCGGAAGAAAAGCCAATTGGGATAGGGGCGCTGTTATGATAGGTCACAAAGCGGTATTTGACCCCCTCGTGCTCCTTTTCCTTTGATGCTTCGGCGACAGTCCACTCAGGCAGCTCGTCGAGGTTCGGGATGAAGGTATCCGCGTCACCGCTGAACTGCATCTTGGTGATGTAGGCGGTGTCGCAGTAGGGCAGGAACTGGCGGTAGGTATAGCCGCCGCCGATGATGAAGATGTCGTCGGTGTTCATGTCCTTGATGATACCGAAAAGGTGCTCCATGCTGTTGCACATCACCGTGCCGGGGGCGCTCATACCGTCGATATCGATCAGCACCAGATTCATCCTGCCGGGCAGCGGCTTGCTGTTCGGAAAGGACAGGAGGGTGTTGTAGCCCATCACCAGTACGGCGCGACGGGTTTTCTCGCGGAAAAAGCGCATATCATCGGGGATCGACAGCAGCAAATCGCCGTTTTTACCGATCCCCCATTTTTCATCGACCGCTACGATCAGTTTCATAGATTACTCCTTGATACGTTTGTTAAAAACTTTTGCAGAACAATGATAAGCGGGAGGAGCAAGCCCCTCCCCTACAATGGTTGTTCTTTAGATCGCTACCGGGATCTTCTCGTTGAACTCGTGGTATTTGTAATCGATCAGCTTGAAGTCATCCACGGTGAAGTCATAGAAATTCTTGACGTCGGGATTGATCCACAGCTTGGGCGCGTCATAGGGCTCGAGCTCGATGATGCGCTTGACCGCGTCCACGTGTCTGTCATAAATATGCGCGTCGGCAATCACGTGCAGGAGGGTGCCAACCTCAAAGCCCGATACCTGCGCGAACATGTGCAGCAGGATCGCGTACTGGCAGACGTTCCAGTTATTGGCAACCAGCATATCCTGCGAACGCTGATTGAGGATCATGTTCAGCTTGTTCTCCGTCACGTTCAGCGTCACGCTGTAGGCGCAGGGATAGAGCCCCATCTCGTGCAGGTCGTGATGGTTATAGATATTGGTCATGATGCGGCGGGATTCGGGATGGTTCTTGAGGTCGAACAGCACCCTGTCCACCTGATCGAACTCGCCCTCCGGATAGATGTGCTTGACGCCCAGCTGATAGCCGTACGCCTTGCCGATGGAGCCGTTCTCATCCGCCCAGCTGTCCCAGATATGGCTTTTGAGATCATGGATATTATTGCTCTTCTTCTGCCAGATCCACAACAGCTCGTCGATACAGCTCTTGAAAAAGACCTTGCGGAGCGTCATGATCGGGAACTCTTTACTGAGGTCATAGCGATTCACCACGCCGAACTGCTTGATGGTATGGGCGGGAGAGTGGTCGTCACCCCAGTACGGGCGCACATTCATCCCCTCGTCGGAAAAGCCGTTTTCGATAATATCCTTACAATTCGCGATAAAACGCTCATCAGCATAGCTCATATTCATCCATCCTTTTTCTATCAGTTGAGATCGGGCGCGCACGCCGTTATCCCATTAAAATCACTGAGTCCATTATACGGTTTAGGGGGATAAAAGTCAATCTTGTATTTTGTACCCGGTTCATATTATAATAGAGGTACCAAAGGACAGATAACGTAGTTTTATCGAAAACCATAGATAGAAACAATCGTTCCTGCCACGCGGTAAGTCGACAAGCGCCGTACCCTACAAAACTGCACTTGCTTTAGTGTTTAGGAGATCGTATGAACAAGAACCTTCCTCATATCGTCGAACCGCTCCTTACCTGGTTCGACGACAATAAAAGAGAATTACCGTGGCGGCGGGACAAGGAGCCGTATCATGTCTGGATCTCCGAGATCATGCTGCAGCAGACGCGGATCGAAGCCGTGATGGGCTACTACGCGCGGTTTTTAGACGCCCTGCCCGATGTGGAAAGCCTAAGCAGGGTCGATGATGACGCTTTGATGAAGCTGTGGGAGGGGCTGGGCTACTACAGCCGCGCCCGCAACCTGAAAAAGGCGGCGATCACCATCATGGAGGAATACGGTGGCACATTTCCTCAGACCTATGCCGAGTTGGTCAAGCTCCCCGGGATCGGCGAGTACACCGCGGGGGCGATCGCGTCCATCTGCTTTGACGAAAAGGTGCCCGCCGTGGACGGCAACGTCCTGCGCGTGATCGCACGCATACAGGGCAGTAAAGAAAACGTTCTGTTGCCGCAGACAAAAAAGTCCGTGACCGGGCAGCTCAAAACGATCATGCCGCAGCGCGCGGGCGCGTTCAACGAGGGATTGATGGAGCTGGGCGAGCTGGTCTGCCTGCCGAACGGCGCGCCGCTGTGCGACAGCTGCCCGCTGAAAGAGCACTGTACCGCATACAAAAAAGGACTGACGGAGCAGCTCCCCGTGCGCGTCAAGAAGATGAAGCGTCGGCGTGCCGATAAATCCGTCTTTTACATCACCGCCGCGGACGGACGGATCGCCATCGAAAGGCGCCCCGATACAGGCTTACTGTCGGGGATGTATCAGTTACCGAATGTTGAGGGCTTCCACACGGAGAAAGAGCTGCGGGAAATCCTGCGAGAATGGCGCATTGAACCGACCGACATCATATTCACCAAAGAAGCGAAACACGTATTCACTCACATCGACTGGTATATGAAGGCGTATCATGTCACTGCCAAAGGACAACCCGAACACTTTATTTGGGTGACGACAGACAAGCTGAAAGACAGTTATCCTCTGCCTACCGCCTTCCAAAAACTGCTGTAAAAAACGCACCCGAGAGGGTGCGTTTCAGTTTGTCGAAAAAGTTATTAGTCAGGAGCAGTACGTCCTCAAGCCTCCCTCTGACGAAGGAGGTGGGCTCGCTTGCGAGCTCGGAGGGAGAGATAACGATAAGCCTTAATGATTCTCCGACTTTTGACGCAAGCCGCATTTTAAGTGCCTTTTTTCACGGTATTGAGTCAATCCTTCTATTTCCTCTTTATCGTCGCGTTATCTCTCCCCTGCATTTTACGTTTATCTCTCTGTGAATCATACTTCTTGCCGCCCCCTCGTCAGAGGGGGCAGGATAGGTTTTTCTACAGTCTGAAACGCACCCGAGAGGGTGCGTTTTGCTATGCTGTTATACTTTCAGTTCATCCTCGATGGTGTTCGCGGCGTTCTCAAAGTAATTACCCACAAACAGCTCGACGGTACCGGTATCGACCGACTTTGCCAGATCGGGATCGATCGGCACCTTCGCGAGCACGCGGGTGCCGTACTCCTCAGCGATCTCGTCGATATGGCTGTCGCCGTAGATCTTGTGCTCCTTGCCGCAGTCGGGACACTTGAAGTAGCTCATGTTCTCAACGAGGCCGAGGATCGGAATATGCATCAGCTCCGCCATCTTGACCGCTTTGCTGACGATCATGGAGACCAACTCCTGCGGAGAAGCCACTACGATGATGCCGTCCAGCGGGATGGACTGGAACACGGTCAACGGTACGTCGCCGGTGCCGGGAGGCATATCGACGAACATGTAGTCGACATCCTTCCAGATGACCTCCGACCAGAACTGCTTGACGGTGCCGGCGATCACGGGGCCGCGCCATACGACAGGGTCGGTGGTGTTCTCAAGCAGCAGGTTGACGGACATGATATCGATGCCGGTCTTGGTGGTCTCGGGGATGATGCCGAACTCATTGCCCTTGGCGCGCTCGGTGATACCAAACGCCTTCGGAATGGACGGACCGGTGATATCCGCGTCCAGAATCGCCGTCTTATGACCGCGGCGGTTGAGCTCCACCGCCATCGCGGAGGTGACTAGGCTCTTGCCTACGCCGCCCTTACCGGATACGACCGCGATCACCTTTTTGACGGAGCTTAGATCATTTAACTTTTCATGCAGATCCTGCGGCTCGGTACGCGACGCGCAATTCTGGGCGCAGGAGGAACAATCATGGGTACATTCGCTCATTTTTATTCTGCCTCTTTCTCGGATTCTTCTTTTGCTTCTGCCGCTTCTTCAGCGGTTTCTTCCGCGTTTTCAGCGGTTTCTTCCACAGCTTCCTTTGCCGCTTCCTCCGCATTCTCGGATGCTTCCTCTACAGCTTCGTCCGCCTTTACTTCCGCGTCCTTTTCGGTCTTTGCGAGCTCTTCTGCAAGGCCGCCCTCGAGGACGGGGGTCTCCTCAGCCTTTTCCTCGGCTTCTTCGCCCTCTTCCTTCATCTCGTAGCCTGAGAAGAAGGTGTACGGGATACCGTAGCCCAGCGCGACGCAAGCGAGCATCAGGATGATAGAAGGACCGGATGAGCCTATACCCATCATCGCCATCGTCGCGTTCTGCGGCACGATCAGGTTATGCAGCGGCAGCCAGGGGATCAGCGCGGCGAGGATGATGTACAGAGCGGGGATATCGATCAGCAGCAGTACGGCAAGGCTGAAGCGCTTGACCTGCTTGCCCTCGCCCACGCGGGTCGCGTAGAACAGCAGCAGACCAAAGACCGCCATGATCAGGATCTGGATCACAGTGCCCCATGTACCGGTGACCTGGCTTGCGATCGAAGAGAAGAAATAGGTACAGATTATGTAGCCGATAACAAGAAAGGATGAGAAAATGATGTTGATCTTGTTCGATTTGGAATTAGGGTTTTTCATAGTAATACCTCCGTATATTTTGCGGTCAATGATTGACCGTGGTTTATGATAACAGCGGAATGATTTCCGATATATCTGATTTTATGACTCCTTTTTCCTGAGCACAAAGCAGTACCAACCGTGCAGGGTGTTTTCCTCCACGATATCAAAGGAATCGCCGATCGCGTTTTTGACGTCGTCGGCACGGGTGTCGATGATGCCGCTGGTGATATACACCGCGTCATCCGTCATGAACTCCTTGACGGAAGCCGACAATGCTATTATAGCATCCGCAACGATATTTGCAACCACAATATCGTATTTTCCGTCGACTTTATCGACCAGATCGCCCGCGATCGCGGTGAACTTGCCCTCCACATGATTGACCGCGGCGTTTTCGTTGGCGGTACGCACCGCCACCTCGTCGATATCCACTCCGAACGCACTGTCAGCACCCAGCATCACCGAAGCGATGCCGAGGATACCGCTGCCGCAGCCGACGTCGAGCACGCGCTCGCCACCGTTGACACAGCGTTCCAGCGCTTCCATACACAGCTGAGTGGTCTCATGCTTACCGGTACCGAACGCGAGCCCCGGGTCGATGTTCATCATCAAACGTCCCTTGGGATCGGTATCGGTGAACCACGACGGATTGATCAGGAGCTTTTCGCCCACCGGCATCGGCTGAAAGAACTTGCGCCAGTTGTTGCGCCAATCGTCCTCCTTGACCTTGCTTTGATCGATGGTGTAGGCGATATCGGCGGCGGTCAGGCGTTCTTTCAAGAACTGCACCGCCTCACCGATATTATCCTCGGGATCGATGTAAATATGTATTTTTGCCTTGCTGCGATCCTTTTGCAACAGCTCTTCGTCGATCAGGTCGATATGCGCGATCTGCTGCACCTCTTCTTCAAGGGCGCTGTAATCCTCGATATAGATACCGTAGGGCACGGTCATATTGGCGATCGCTGCCGCGTCATCGATACGGTCGGCGCCGACCTCGACCGCGATTTCCGTCCAGTCCATATTACACTTCCTTTATCAAAATCAGCGTTCCATAATAGAGTAGCACAAAACCGTGTTTTCTGCAAGGCTTTTTCACGGGATAACGGCATGTAAAAAGAAGCCCTCTTTTTGAAGGCTTCTTATCATTTCTCTTATCGATACTCAGCCGCGATAGAAGATCTGCTCCCCGTCATCGTTTTTGACGAGGATGTTTCCCTCTACCTTACTGACCTCATAGCTCTCCTGCTTGCCGTCACGATCCATCGTGATGCGCCAGAGGATCGGGCGTTCGTTTGCCCACTCGAGCGGCTCCATCGTGCCGCGGTGGACCTGATCTCCTTCTTTGAGAATAAAGGTCTTGTTGCGATAGAAGCTGAATATCCTGCTCCTGTCCTCGCTGTGAAATACATCGAAGATCGAGCGGTTACCTGCGAGCTGCGCTACCATGTCGTCAAACTCGTTATACTCCTGCTCAGCGGTTTTCTCTTTAAACTGACGATTGATTTTTACGGTCAAAATGATACTGATGATGAGCAAAATCACACCGGCCGCCGTTATCCCGAATCCGATATATATGAGATTGAGTCCCGTATGATCCAATCTGCCGTTGGCATAGTAGTATTCTATCTGTGCATAAAAATTACCGTTCATAAAATAACCGATCACGATCAGCACAACGCCGAACACAATCAACAGCATGCCTAATACTCGCATAATATACTTTGCAGTTTGCATTCAGGCACCTCCTTATTCATGTCGGATTTTTAGATGGGTTTTACATATTTTTTCATGTATCATTGTACACCCTGCACAGAAAAAAGTCAACCGTTATCACTCGGAATAAACATCCGTGTTCCTGTGAGATCGGTCATAGGAATACAGGGAATAAAAAGGCGGCTGTAACCGGTACAGCCGCTGATCGTTTTATCCGAAGATATCCTTGAGTTTTTCCTTGAAGCCTTTTCTTTTCTGATAATTTCTGTCGCCCATCGCCGCGTCGAATTCCCTGATCAGATCCTTTTGCTTATTGTTCAGGTTCTTCGGCACCTCGATGACGACGCGCACATACTGGTCGCCGCGGCCTCTGCCGCCCAAATGCTGGACGCCCTTGCCCTTGAGCTTGAACACATCGCCGGGCTGGGTGCCCTCGTGGATCTCATAGCTCGCCTTACCGTCGAGCGTTGGCACGGTCACGGTCGCGCCCAGTGCCGCCTGCGCGAAGGTGATCGGCAGATCACACCAGATATCATCGCCTCTGCGCTCAAAGATCGGATGCGGACGGATGCCGATATAGACATGCAGATCGCCCGAGGGACCGCCGTTGACGCCGGAGTTACCGTGTCCGCCGACGTTGAGCACCTGCTCATCGTTGATACCGGCGGGGACGTTGACCTCTACGGTCTTTTTGCGGCGCACCTGACCGTGACCGTTACAGGTACGGCAGGGAGTCTCGATGATCTTTCCGCGGCCTTTACACGCGTCACAGGGACGGGAGGTCTGAACGGTGCCGAAGGGGGTACGTTGGTTGATGGTTACCTGACCTCTGCCGCCGCAGGCGGAGCAGGTCTTGGGGGTGGTACCCTTCTGCGCACCGGTACCGTTACAATCCTTACAGGTGGAGATCGCCTGATACTGTACGGTTTTCTTACAGCCCTTTGCCGCTTCTTCAAAGCTGATATACATGGTCGTTTCCACATCGGAGCCGCGTCGGGGGGCGTTGGGGTTCGCCGAACGTCTGCCGCCAAAGCCGCCGAAGAAACTTGAGAAGATATCGCCGATATCGATATCCTGACCGAAGGGCGAGCCCGCGCCGCCGGCGCCGTAGTTGGGATCGACGCCCGCGTGACCGAACTGGTCATAACGCGCCTTTTTCTCGCTGTCAGACAGCACCTCGTACGCCTCGTTGACCTCTTTGAACTTTTCCTCAGCCTCTTTGTCGCCGGGATGCAGGTCGGGATGGTACTTCTTTGCCGCCTGACGGTATGCCTTTTTTATTTCATCGTCCGAAGCGCCCTTGTTCACGCCTAAGACTTCATAATAATCTCGTTTATCTGCCATGGTTTCACCCACTTACCAATTGTCATTGCGAGGCACATGATTGTGCCGTGGCAATCTCAACCGATTTCTTATTAACGCATGATGCGGGCGAGTAAAGAGAGCCTTACCCGCCCGTTTATCATATCATATTGTTAACGCAACGTAAAGTGTATTTTTAACGAAATCAGTCTACGTCTTTATAATCAGCGTCGTAGACGTTGCCGTCGTTGCCGCCCTGGTTGGGAGCCTGACCCATGTTAGGATCGGTCTGAGGAGCGCCCTGCTGGGGAGCCGCCTGCTGATACATCTTCGCGCCGATATCCTGCAGGCTCTTCATCAGATCATCCTTTGCCGCCTTGATGAGATCGGTATCGTTTTTACCGATCGCGTCCTTGACAGCGGCGATCTTGGTGTTCAGGGTGTTCTTGTCATCCTCAGCGAGCTTATCGCCGTTATCGGTGATGAGCTTTTCAGCCTGATAAGCGACCTGCTCGGCTTCGTTCTTGGTGTCGACCTCTTCGCGGCGCTTCTTATCCTCAGCGGCATACTGCTCCGCCTCCTTGACAGCCTTGTCGATGTCGTCCTTGGACATGTTGGAGGTGTTAGAGATGGTGATCTGCTGCTGAGCGCCGGTGCCGAGATCCTTTGCGGATACGTTGACGATACCGTTCGCGTCAATATCGAAGGTGACCTCGATCTGCGGGATACCTCTGGGAGCGGGAGCGATGCCGGTCAGCGCGAACAGACCGAGCTGCTTGTTGTCGCGGGCGAACTCACGCTCACCCTGGAGGATGTTGATCTCAACCTGCGTCTGGTTATCCGCCGCGGTGGAGAAGATCTGGCTCTTCTTGGTGGGGATGGTGGTGTTACGGTCGATGATCTTGGTCATGATGCCGCCCATGGTCTCAACGCCCAGAGAAAGCGGAGTAACGTCGAGCAGTAACAGGCCGTCTACCTCGCCGCCCAGAACGCCTGCCTGGATGGCGGCACCGATCGCGACGCACTCGTCGGGGTTGATGCCCTTGAAGGGTTCCTTGCCGATCAGCGCCTTGACAGCGTCCTGAACCGCCGGGATTCTGGAAGAACCGCCGACCATCAGAACCTTGTTGATCTCGCCGATAGACAGACCGGAATCGGACAGCGCGGTGCGGACAGGACCCATGGTCTTCTCGACCAGATCAGCGGTCAGCTCGTTGAACTTCGCGCGGGTCAGGGTGAGATCCAGATGCTTGGGGCCGGTCGCGTCAGCGGTGATGAAGGGCAGGTTGATGTTGGAGGTGGTCACGCCGGAGAGCTCGATCTTGGACTTCTCGGCAGCCTCCTTCAATCTCTGCATCGCCATCTTGTCGCCGGACAGGTCAACGCCGGTCTCGGTCTTGAAGGACTGTACCATCCAGTCGATGATGCGCTGGTCAAAGTCGTCGCCGCCCAGACGGTTGTTACCCGCGGTAGCCAAAACCTCCTGTACGCCGTCGCCGATCTCGATGATGGATACGTCGAAGGTACCGCCGCCGAGGTCGTATACCATGACCTTCTGGTCGTTTTCTTTATCCATACCGTAGGACAGCGCCGCCGCAGTAGGCTCGTTGATGATACGCTTAACATCCAGACCCGCGATCTTGCCCGCGTCCTTGGTCGCCTGACGCTGTGCGTCGGTGAAGTAAGCGGGAACGGTGATAACAGCGGAAGTGACCTTCTCGCCCAGATAAGCCTCAGCGTCAGCCTTGAGCTTCTGGAGCACCATCGCGGAGATCTCCTGCGGTGTATAAGCCTTGCCGTCGATGTTTACCTTGTAGTTAGAGCCCATCTCTCTTTTGATGGAAGAAACGGTGCGGTCGGGGTTGGTGATCGCCTGACGCTTTGCGACCTGACCGACCAGACGCTCGCCGTTCTTGGAGAACGCGACGACGGAAGGAGTGGTGCGCGCGCCTTCTGCGTTTGCGATAACGACAGGCTCGCCGCCTTCGATAACTGCTACACAAGAGTTAGTTGTACCTAAGTCAATACCGATTGTTTTAGCCATAATAAATACCTCCATAGTAATGAATACTGAAAATTTAAAATTGAAGAATTAATAATAATGGTTGCCGCATGACGCACGCGTCCGCGGCGATTTATAGTAAAATGATGAACCGAATTTGATCATATCAATCAAAATGCGAACACGCGTGTCAGCGTTTTCCGATATAATTCATTCTTCAGTATTCATCATTCATTTTTCAGTTAGAACGCTTTATGCGTTTGCCACAACGACCATCGCGTGACGGATGATCTTGTCGCCGATCTTGTAGCCCTTTTGATAGACTGCCGAGATCGTATTCTCGCCGAGGCTTTCATCCTCAACCATCGACACCGCGTTGTGCAGCTCGGGATCAAACGGATCGCCGACCTCACAGAACGGCTCGACTTTGAGCTTCTCGAAGCAGGTTTTCAGCTGAGCGGCGATCATCTCGATGCCCTTCGAAAATTCCTCGGGGACGTCCTTGCCGTCAAACTGCGCCAGCGCCTGGGTCATGCTGTCCGCGAGCGGTAACAGCTCCTTGACCGCCTTGGCGGTCGCGTCGTCATAGATCTGGAGCTTCTCCGCCGAGGTGCGCTTGCGGTAGTTGTCATACTCGGCATAGAGCCTGACGTATTTTTCCTTTTCCGCTTTCAGCTCTTCAGTGAGCTTTTCTTCTGCCGAAGGCTCCTTTTGTTCCTCCTCGACCGTCTCGGTCGCGGTTTCTTCCTCAGTCACCTTTTCGGTTTTTTCCTTTTCAGGCTTTTTCTTTTCTTTACTCATGCTATCAGCCTCCTCAAAGCAATTCACCGATCGCGCGGGAGACACATCCCGCCGCGAAGATGACCTCGCTCATAATAGTTTTGTAATCGATCCTCAGCGGTGCGATCACCGCCACGGCGCCGGCGTTCTCTCCGCCGATCTCATAGCGGGCGGATACCACCGCGCTGTCTCTGAGCTCGGGGATCTTGCTCTCCTCGCCGAGATAGATCATATGGGTACGACTGCTGTTGAGCAGTCCCGAAATGGTTTTTGTATCGCTCAAAAAGCGGATCGTGTTGCGGGCACTGTCAAAATCGTAATTGTCCGAAAACAGCAGATTGGTCTGTCCCGCCACGGTCACATTGACCTCAAGGGCGTTTTGCACCGCCTCATAGATCGCGACCAGCACATCGGGGATGAAGAGCGTCAGCTCGCCCATGCCCGAAGCGGCGGTTTGCAGATAACCCTGCGTCACATCCGTGAGCTTGACGCCCGCAAACGCCTCGTTCACCGCCTTGTCGAACATCGACAGCAGCTGCGGCGTAAGGACGAACTCGCATCGGAACAATCTCGACTTGACCATACCGTTGGAGGTAACGAGCACCACCATCGAGGTGTGGCGACCCGTGGACACAAAGCGGATCCTGTGGATCCTCGCCTCATCGGAGGACGGGGTGGTCACGGCGGACGCGGATTTGGTCAGCTGCGACAGCACCATCGCGGTGCGGCTGAGGATGCTCTCCGGAGCGCCTGCGCCCGCTCGGATGCCGCGCTCGATATTCTCGCGCAGTCGCTCGGGCAGGATCGCCGGCTTCATCAGATGATCGATGTAGTAGCGATATCCCTGCTTGGTCGGCACGCGACCCGCCGAGGTGTGCGGCTGATGGAGATAGCCCTCTTCATCCAGCGACTTGAGCTCGTTGCGGACGGTCGCGGACGATACGCCGAGATCCGTTTCTTCCAGCAGCGCCTTGGAGCCGATCGGCTCACCCGTGCGGATGTAGGTGTCGATCACCGCGGACAGTATCTTCTCTTTTCGTAAAGCGAGCCCCATACTGTCGCCTCCTTTGCCTGCGGTCATTGGAGCGCCTATTTCAAAAGTCATTGCGAGGGCGAACCATGTTCAGCCCGTGGCAATCTCAACCGATTGACGATCGAGGCGTTTTAGCACTCTCGACGTTCGAGTGCTAACTACAATACTTAGTATATCCCAAAATCAGAAAAAGTCAATATTTTATTTGTGAATTTTTTGTTAAACAGGAAATTTTTGTTTGGAGAACGGTTAACGGTGAAGGGCGGGACACCCGCACCCGATTGATAAATACTTTACAACTATTATAAATTACAAATCGGTTCATTTCAGTTGATTACATACCTGCTGAACAGCAGTAAATATACCAATCCAAAAGCCGATAGGCTTTCCCGACACCGTTCACCGTTCACTGTTAACCGTTAACCATCCACCCATCATTGACATTTTCCGACAATATCCTTATACTATATATTATATGATATAAAGGAGCTAACACTATGATCCTTACCTTTGTGACAGCGATCCTGTGCTTTGCGGCGGCAATCATCATGCTCACGCCGTATTTTCGCAAGCTGACCTTGCTGCGCCCGATGGCGTTCTACCTGATCTTTCAGGGCGCGTGGCACATCTTCTCATTTTTGATCTATGAGCTGTATCCCACCTCGGTAGTGCCGGATTACGTCAACCGCATCGGCACGATCCTGATCGTGCTGTACTACATCTTCATGCTGCTGATGACGCGCAAGAAGTCCAAACGCAAGAAGAGAGAGAAAGCACAATGAGCGGATATCTATATACCGTCATCTGGTTTTTGCTGGCGGCATACCTGATCTATGTGACCGTGACCCGTTACCGTAAGCCGATGATGTTCGTGCTGTCGGGCTTCATGGTATTCCTAGGCATATGGGAGCTCGTCAACACGCTGACCCCGATTGACCTCAAAAGCGGCGTCTACGGATGGATCTACCGCGGTATCGCGCTGGTGGTACTGGTGCTGTGCCTGATCTGGTACTTTGTGATGCGGAACAGAGATGACGATGATGAGAAGTAAGCCTTATGCCACAACATCTTGTGTCAGGGTACGATCAAAAATACTATCGTCAAAAAAATCCCGCAAAAATCCATAAAATGCTTGCATTTTGCGCGCATTAATGGTATCATTGATTGTACGTGAAAACGTTGATACCCGATTTCGGTGCCGTGTTAAACCGAATTCGGATTACTATTTATTGCTTTTTAAGGAGGTGGGACAATGCCGAATATTAAATCAGCTAAGAAGCGCGTTAAGGTCATCGCTACCAAGACCGCTCAGAACAAGGCGATCAAATCCGCCCTCAAGACCTACATCAAGAAGGCGTATATCGCGGTAGATACCAACGCTGATGATAAGGTTGAGGCGGTACGTCTTGCTACTAAGAAAATCGACATGGCTGTTACCAAGGGTATTCTGCACAAGAATACTGCCGCGAGAGCGAAGTCTTCTCTGGCAAAGCGTCTGAACGCTTCCGCGTAATGTCACGCAATCGATGATTGTCAATCAGTATACGATAAAAGCAGGCTTTGCGCCTGCTTTTTTGTTTGCAAAAAACGCTCTTTTTGTCATTGCGAGCCCTTTAGGGCGTGACAATCCCACAAAGCGGAGCAGAATCCTCTTGTAGGGGAGGGGCTTGCTCCTCCCGAAACATCTGTAAAGATGACATTAATATGCGAAGCAAATCAATCCTTCCGTAGGGACGACCATTGGTCGTCCGCATGGCAGAGGCATCATATTCCTATCCAATGTTTTCGAGAACAGAATCGTCCGTCATTCTGCGGATGGTCAATTAAGGAGTTGTCCAAATCTTTGATTTGGCTAACAACACCCATGCAACAACACTCCAAGAGCGGACACGCGTGTCGGCGATTGGCTTAGTGCCACTGCTGGCGCCCGTCAAGGAGGACAACGAAGTTATACGTTATAGGGATCCCCGACGCGCCCCTGCGCGGTGGGGAAAGGAGGAGCCGCCACACGAGGTCAAAGCGTACCTACCGGATACGCTTACCGAGAACGGCGAGCGACGACGCAACGCAATAAATGTTAAAGTGTTTTAATGAAACTTAGTATAAATTGATCGAACGAAGGGAGATACTCCTTTATTACGCTTGCTTTTAATGCAACGTAATCGTATAGAGATACTCGCTCCGCTCAAACAATTTGATACAATTCCTCAGTCAGCTAACGCTGACAGCTCCTCGCCGGAAGCGGCTCCCCCCTTGTCCTTTGGACATTCCCCCAACGGGGGTACCTTTTCCCAAAAGGAGCCTTGGAAGCTATCTGCCAAAAAATGACGATTGATAAAAGTTCAGCTCCCTGTGGGTTTACAGGGAGCTGTTGTCGTATGCGCTTATTTCTTCTGATTCTTCTCCAAAAAGTTGAGGATATCGCCGACGGTCTCAAAGCTCGCGAGCTCCTCGTCGGGGATGACGATGCCGTGCTCCTCCTCGATGGTCATCAGCATTTGCAGCACATCGAGGCTGTCCGCGCCGAGATCCTCCTTGATACGGCTTTCCTTGGTGATCTCCATGCCGTTTAAGTGGAGCTGTTCGTCCAGAATCTTCTTTAAATCTTCAAACATGATATAATCTCCTTTTATATTTTATACTATTAATAAGCGAAGCAGATCAATTCTATCGTAGGGATGACCATCGGTCATCCGCAGAATGGTGAATGTTTCAACAATCGAAAGCCTTAGATAGAAAAACAACGATTCTGCCAAGCGGACGAGCAATGCTCGTCCCTACATATTTATCCTTTCAATCTTTCGAGCGCCGACTCGATCTCGGCGTTCATCGCGCCGGCGGACATTTTATACGCCTGATCGATGCAGATACGCACCGCGTTGGCGTCGGAGCTGCCGTGGCCTTTGACGATGGTCTTTTCACAGCCGAGCAGCACCGAGCCGCCGTAGTTGTGGTAGTTCATGAATTCCTTTTCTTCCATGAACATCTTCTTCATCAACAGTGCGCCGAGCTTGTAGATGGGCTTGGAATAGATATCCTTTTTCAGCTTTTTGAGCAGCTCCAGCGCCGTGCCCTCGGTCGTCTTGACCAGCACATTGCCCGAGAAGCCGTCGCACACCACCAGATCGTATTTTCCCGACAACAGATCGCGGCTCTCCATATTGCCGACGAAGTGGATATTGTCGCAGGCGGTAAGCATCGGGTACGCCTTTTTGCGCAGGTCGTCGCCCTTCTCGCTCTCAACGCCGACGTTCAGCAGCGCGACGCGCGGATTCTTCACGCCGTAGACGTTTTTGAGATACGCCGAGCCGAGGATGGCTTGGTGCACCAGCATCTCGGGGGTGATATCCACGTTCGCGCCCGAATCGCAAATGCCCACGATGCCGCCGTCCATGGTCGGCAAGATCGGACAGAAGGCGGGTCGGCGGATGCCGCGGATACGACCGATCCGCAGCGTTGCCGCGGCGATCAGCGCGCCGGTCGCGCCGGTCGAGATCACGCCCGCTATCTCGGGATCCTTACGGAGCATCGCGATCGCCTTGATCATTGAGCTGTCGCGCTTGAGACGGATCGCGTCGGTGGGCTTATCCTCGCCGGTGATCACCTCGGGCGCGTGGACGATCTCGATCTGCTCGCCCGTATAGCCGAGGCGGTCAAGCTCGCTTTTTATCGTATTTTCGTCGCCTGTCAGGATCAGGCTCAGATCATCATGCTCCTTTAGGGCGAGTACAGCGCCCTCGACATTAGCCGCAGGGCTTTTATCGCCGCCGAAGCAGTCAACAATCAGTTTCATAAGCACCTCAACTTATTGTAGGGGAGGGTCTTGACCCTCCCGATTGTCCGATATTTGACGGACAAAGAGAGTTTTGAGAGAGTAATATATCAAAAGGTATTTATGATATGATCGGAAATTAGTTTTGGTTTCCGACCGGGAGGGTCAAGACCCTCCCCTACAAAGAAAATATGTGTTGAAATCGGTTGAGATTCCCACGTCGGGCGTTGCCCTCCTCGGAATGACATTGGTACTGTTACGTTATTATCCTATCTTCTTCACATACGCTCTTCTGCGCTTATGCTTGACTTCCTTGAACCGCTTCCACTGGTTCTGGATCGCGGCATTGTCTTCCAAATTCAAATTCGTTTCCGCGTACTCAATGCGGTCATCCTGCAAGATCTTCAGGATCTCGGCAGAGATCGCCGTCGAAACGCCGCGGTTGAGATAGGTCGGGTCGACCGCGATCAGTCCGAAGTCGATCACCGACGGGCGCTTGATCGCCCACAGCAAGCGGATCAGCGCGAGCGGCGTGAGCTTGCCGCGGGACTTCTGCACCGCCCTCGCGATCGAAGGGAAACAGATACCGATGCACACCGCGCGGTCGTTTTCATCGAGGATGATCGCGACGTGCTTTAAGTCAACGATCAGCTTGAACGACTTGATGATCTCACGCTTCATCGCCTCGGTGAAGGGAACGGTACCGTACAGATTCTCGTACCCCTTATCGATCAGCCCGAAGAAATCATCGCCGTACTTGTCGATGAAGTCGGAGATGTTCTTCGCCTGTCCGAAATGCAGGTTGTAGCGCTTCATGACGAAATCCGCCATCTTGCGCATGGTGCCGTCGTCCTCGTCGGGCGGATAGATCTTGCTCTCTGTCCAGTCGACTTCCTTCTCAAAGCCGAGGTTCTCGATCAACTTCGCATAATAAGGTGCGTTGTACTGCTCCTCAAAGGTCGAGAGCTGGTCAAAGCCCTCGATCAGCAATCCCTCGCGCTCGAGGTCGGAGAAGCCGAGAGGCCCGTGTATCGTATCCATGCCCTTTGCCTTTGCCCAATCCTCTACTGCGGAGAAGAGCTTTGCGGCAACCTCCTGACTGTCGATCGCGTCAAAGCGGGTGAAACGGACGCGCTTTTCGTTGTTCTTTTGATTCGCCGCGCGCTGGATGATGCCTTGGATCCTGCCGACGGGCTTGTCGCCGTCAAAGGCGAGGAAGTTGACGATATCACAGCAGTCGTTGTAGGTGAAATCCTCTTTGAACATCGCCTTTTCGTCACCATACAGCGGCGGAACGAAATACGGATTATCGCGGTACAGATCGAGCGGAAAATCGATGAACTGCTTTTGTTCTTTTTTGGTCGATACTTCTTTGATGGTAATCATATATTTCCTCGATTTCGTGATGCTGTCAATAACAGGTCGTTCTTTCGCTTGGAGAATGTCCCTGTGGGGCACGGACGACCAATGGTCGTCCCTACTGATCCCTGATCACTGACTACTGACCACTCTTACAGTGATCTTCTCTTAGCGTGGAAGCAGACGCCGACAGTGTTGGGGCCGCAATGGCTGCCCGCGGTCGGGTTGACGTCCACGATCTCGGTACGCAGGTCGTCGCCGTATTTTTCCTTGAGCATCTTTTCAATCCCCTCGGCGATATCACGGCAGTCGGCATGACCGACCAGCACGCGGTGATCCTTGACGTTCTCGCCAAGCTGATCGACATAGCTGATCAGGCGTTCCATCGCCTTGACTCTGCCCTTTTCCTTACCGACGGAGACCATCTTGCCCTCTTCGTTCATATAGATGATGGGACGGATGCCCAAGAGGGTGCCCATCGTGCCCGCGATACCGGACACACGGCCGCTGTGCTTGAAGAATTTAAGGTCATCGGCAAAGAAATAACAGCCAACCTTGTTCACCTCGGTCTTAGCCCATTCGAGCATCTCTTCGGCAGATTTGCCCGCCTTATACAAATCGCCGATCTCCTTGACGGTCATCAGGGAGCACAGGGTGATGCCCATCGTGTCGATCTCATAGAACTTGCAGTCGGGGTACTGCTCCAACAGCTCCTTGACGGCGATATCCATGTTGTCAAATGTCGCGGTCATATTGCGGGAGAAATGGACGTACAAAATATCGTTGCCCTCTTTGAAGTGCGGCTCAAAATACTCCTTGTACTTCTGGGTGGAGATCGCCGAGGTGTTCGGCAGTACGCCGCCGCGCAGTTTGTCATAGAACGCGTGCGCGTCGAAGGTCTCAAAATCCTCGTAAGGGTAGGTCGTCACGCCGTCGATGGAGTACGGCATGCTGATCATATGGTAGCCGAATTTCTTCGCTTCGGCAGGGGTCAGATCGGTATCGGTATCGGTGAATAAAACTAACATGGCTTTTCCTTTCTGTTCATATCGGTTGAGATTGCCACAGCCCCGACACGCGTGGACGCGCGCGTCGAGGGCTTCGCAATGACTTTTTTATTCGAGTATCAAAATGTAATCATAGATCGGCTGGTCGCCGTTGACCATGATGACTTCACTGCGTGTATATTTCGCGGTCAGGGTATCGACCATCTTGCGGGCATTCTCCGCGGAGGGTTCTTCCCCCGCCAAGATCAGCAGGATATCATAATTCCCCGCGTTCAGCTTGTCGCACAGGGCGATCATCGCGTCCTCGGCAGAGGGTTCGTCCACATAGATGTCGTCGCCGACAAAGCCGATGTAATCATCCTTGACGATCTCGACAGCGCCGCCGGACACATCACGCGACGCGCGCGACACCATGCCGGTCACCACACCGCTGATCAGCTCGTTGAGCGTATCCGTCACCGCGTCGGCGTCACCGACAGCGGGATCGAACATCGAGATCGCAGAGTAGCCCTCACCGATGGTCTTGGTGCGGACGATCCGCACATCGGCGTTATCATAGAGCTGCGCCGCCTGCTGTGCGGTCAGCACGATATTGCTGTTGTTCGGGAACACATAGATCGTTTCGGCGCTGCACTGATCGAACGCCTTGATCAAATCCTCGGCGGAGGGGTTCATGCTCTGGCCGCCGTCGACTACCACATCACAGCCTAAGGAAACAAACAGCTCCTTGAGTCCGTCACCCGAGGCGACGGTCACGATGCCGTAGGGCTTTTGCGGCTTGCGCTTTTTGAGCTTTAATTCCTGCATGCCGTGACTGCCGTTGTGCTGGAGGGTCATGTTCTCGATCTTAGTGGTCAAAAACTCGCCGTACAGCTGGCAGTGATTGAGGATGTCGCCGGGGTGCTTGGTGTGGACATGCACCTTGACGATGGAGCCCTCCTTGAAGCACACTACCGAATCGCCGACCTCATTCAGCCATGCGGTGAAGCCGTCGATATCAAAATTGTCGATGTCGACCTTGCTGTTTTGCAATCGTAAAAGGAACTCAGTACAGTAGCCGAATTCCAGCTCGCTGTCCTCGGTGAACGCGTTCAGATCGATCGGCGTATGCTGAGCGGCGCCGTCCATGGCGAGGGACTCGATCCGCTCGCCGGAGAGCGCCTCCTTCATGCCCTGCACGATGTAGAGCAGTCCCGCGCCGCCGGAATCGACCACGCCCGCTTCCTTGAGCACATCGAGCAGCTCGGGGGTGCGCTCGAGGCTCTCTTTCAGCTCGGCGAGGAGCAGACTGAACAGCTCTTCAAAGCTTTGCGGGCGCTTTTCTTCGACCTTCTCCACGCCCTCGCGGTAGACGGTCAGGATCGTGCCCTCGACCGGTGTGGAGACCGCGCCGTAGGATTCCCTGACGCCCGTGCGCATCGCGGTGATGAAGCCGTCCGTATCCAGATGATCGGCGCTGTTCATGCCCTTTGCGATACCCGCGAAGATGCGCGAGAGGATCACGCCGGAGTTGCCGCGCGCGCCCATGAGCATTTCCTGTGCCGCGCTGTCGGCGGTGACCGCGACGCTCGCGTTCTCCTCCGCCTTGACGGCGCCGGCGTTCACGGTCATGAACATATTGTCGCCCGTGTCGCCGTCGGGGATCGGAAACACATTCAGGTCGTTGACCGCCGTGCGGAAGCGGTTCAGATTCTGTGCCCCGCCCCGCAGCATATTGAGGTAAAGTACCCCGTCGATTGTTTGTATCATTTCAAATACCTTCCGCAAGCCGTACCCTATGGCGGCTGTGCGGATTATCCTTATCCTTACTCATACTAATCCTTGATAAAAAGATTTAATCAGATATTAGTGATATATTTCGGATAG
>CAMJMQ010000033.1 GCA_946407065.1 uncultured Clostridia bacterium
TACCACATTTAAAGCAAAAAGCCCAGCTTTCGCTGAGCTTTTTCGACAAGCTGAGGCGCAGTCAAACGACTGCGCCTTACTTTTATTCTTTATCCTTCTTTTCTTCAAACGCGGACAAATGATACTTTTCTTCGGTTTCATCCTCCGATTGCTCCGCCTGTTCGGCTTCGCTGTCCACCTGCGCGCTCTCTTCGTTCGTTTCCGCATCCTCTTCCTCTGTCTGAGAGAACGCGCGGAACATGATGAAGCATACCGTGAAGATCGCCAATGATCCAACGACCTGGATGATCGGCAAAACGATATTCGATTTGATAATAATGGCGCGTATCAGCGTCACGATGGAGAAGAGCGACGCGATCGCGGATACGATGACCGCTATTTTGATGATCAGACTGGTGTTTTTCATAATGCCTCCGGAATCGGGCTGAAAGTTTTATGCATTGTCCTCGCTCAGGATCAAAGGAAGGATCCGGTGCACGTCGCCGTCCATGATCTTCCATTTGGCGGTGACCTCACGCTCGTCCTTTACCTCGGGGCTGATCTCCTGATGGATATACAGCCCGTCGATACCCACGCCCTTGGCGCCGAGCATATCGGAATTTTTGTCGTTGCCGACCATGATGCAGTCCTCTGTTTTGAGCGAATAGCGGTCAATCAGCTTTTCAAAGAACTGGCGCTGGGGCTTACTGACGCGCTCCTCGGAGCTGATCATGATGCCGTCAAAGTAGGGCAGGATGCCCAGCTCGTCCATCTCGGGGATGGTGAAGCTCTCCTGCGCGTTCGAGAGCAGATAGATTTTCTTTCCTGCGTTTTTGAGCCCCTCGAGCAGCTCGATGACGCCGTCATACAGACGGAGGAACATAGTCGAATCCTGTCGAAAGCGCCGCGCGGTCTTGCGCAGCAGGGTCATATCGGCGTTGATCCCCTTGTCGGAGTAGAGTCGGCGGAACACCTGTAAGAGGTCGATGTCGACATGCTTATAGGTCGGGTGCTTGAGCCGCTCGCGCCGTAAAGCGCGCTTGACGTACTTCGCGTAGGAGGAACGCAGCTCACCCGGGGTGAACGACGCGCCGCCCATCGCGTAAACCTGCACCGCCTTGCGCCAGAAATCGAGCGAGAACTCGTCGGTGCGGATATCGACCAGTGTGCCGTATAGATCAAAAATGATATTGCGATACATATGCTGACTCCCTTGATACTGCCCTTATGTTGACCGAATCAAAAGCATACACTTTTGATAATGATATTTTATCAGTAAACCGTCAAAAATTCCATACATAATTAGAATAAGAATCCACCCGAATTTAAGAATTTTTTGTGCAATATCGGCTCCATGTGTGTGCCATCGAGAAACGATAGATAGGGCTGTAGGGTACGGCGCTTGAACACGCGTGTTTGACGACCCGCGGCAGGGCGTTGCATGGGATTTGTAGGGGAGCGCCTCGGTGCTCCCGCGGCAGGGCGTTGGTCAAAATGCATCATCCGTTGAGAATATGAATGTGTTGTAGGGTACGGCGCCGACACGCGTGTCCGACGTACCCTACGATAGACATTTCATCTGCTCCGCGTTTAGGTGGCATTTATCGGAAAGGTTGCGGCGGGAGCAAGCCCCCGCCCTACGGTAAACGTTTCTTTTGCTCCGCGTTTGGGTGGCATATTTCGGGAAGGTTGCGGGATGTCGCAAGCGTCATCCCCTACGGTAAAACGCTTCATTTACACTCTGTAGGGTACGGCGCTTGAGGAGTTGTCCAAATCTATGATTTGGCTAACAACTCCCATGCAAGGCTCTCCCAAGAAGCGGAGCATGCTTGCGAACGCTGATTGGCTGAGAGCTACTGCTTGTCGACGTACCGCATGGCAGGAGCGTTTCTATCCTATCTCACGATTTCGATAATAGATACGCCCGTCATTCTCGGTACGTCATAAATGCCGTACCCTACGCAAAGATTGATTTGCTCCGCGTTTGGGTGACATGTATCGGAAAGGTTGCGGCGGGAGTATTCCTCGGCGGAGACGCCTTTCTCTCAGCGAGAACGGCAACCCTTTTGTCCGCTTTGCGGACATTTCCCCTAACAGGGGAATCTCCCTCTGTCACTTCGTGACGTCTCCCCAACGGGGAGCACCCCCGCCCTACGGTAAACGTTTCCTTTGCTTCGCATTCAGGTGGCATTGATCGGAAAAGAGCGGTACGTCGCAAGCGCCGTACCCTACATCTCTATGCGACGCAGTGCGTAATCCAACGCCCTGCCGCGGGAGGAGCAAGCTCCTCCCCTACAAGAAACGTTGCCGTGTTCGATAACTCCTCACTCTCACCAAATTTACTGCATTTTCCCCTTTACATAAGCGACAAAAAGTGCTAATATATGAGGTGGATAAGTCTGCGGTTTTTTTGCCCCGCAGACGGACCGGAAATCTGCGTCAGTGTAAGAACGAGCTCATCTTACAGTGATGCAAAAACAGGAGGAAAAACCATGGCAAGACAAATGAAATCCATGGACGGTAACAATGCCGCCGCTTGGGTGAGCTATGCGTTCACCGAGGTAGCAGGTATCTATCCCATCACACCGTCCAGCCCGATGGCTGACTACGTAGACCAGTGGTCCGCACAGGGCATGAAGAACATCTTCGGCACTACCGTCAAGGTAGAAGAGATGCAGAGTGAAGCAGGTGCCGCGGGTACCGTACACGGCTCGCTGAACGCGGGTGCGCTGACCACCACCTATACCGCTTCTCAGGGTCTGCTGCTCATGATCCCGAACATGTACAAGATCGCGGGCGAGCTGCTCCCGTCCGTATTCCACGTTTCCGCTCGCTGCGTCGCTTCTCACGCGCTGAACATCTTCGGCGACCACAGTGACGTCTACGCGTGCCGTCAGACCGGTTTTGCGATGCTGGCTGAGACCAACCCGCAGGAAGTCATGGATCTGGGCGCTGTCGCTCATCTCGCTTCCATCAAGGGCAGAGTGCCGTTCATCAACTTCTTCGACGGCTTCCGCACCTCCCACGAGATCCAGAAGATCGAGATCTGGGACTTTGACGACCTCAAGGAAATGACCGACATGGACGCTGTACAGGCGTTCCGCGAGCGTGCGCTGAACCCCGAGCATCCCACCATGCGCGGCTCTCACGAGAACGGCGATATCTTCTTCCAGCATCGTGAGGCGTGCAACAAGTACTATGACGCTCTTCCGGCTATCGTTGAGGAGTACATGGACAAGGTCAACGCAAAGCTCGGCACCGGCTACAAGCTGTTCAACTACTACGGCGCTGAGGACGCTGAGCGCGTCATCGTAGCGATGGGCTCCATCTGCGACGTCGCGGAGGAAGTCATCGACTACATGAACGCAAACGGCGAGAAGGTCGGTCTGGTCAAGGTCAGACTGTATCGTCCGTTCCGCGCTGACAAGCTCGTTGAGGCGATCCCCGCTACCGCGAAGAAGATCGCAGTCCTCGACCGCACCAAGGAACCCGGCGCTCTGGGTGAGCCGCTGTACCTCGACGTTGTCGCGGCGCTGGCTGCCAACGGCTGCACCGCTAAGGTTGTCGGCGGCAGATACGGCCTCGGTTCCAAGGATACTCCGCCCTCCAGCGTATTCGCTGTCTACAACGAACTCGCGAAGGAGAATCCGCGCCACAACTTCACCATCGGTATCGTCGATGACGTTACCGACCTCTCCCTCGAGGAGAAGCCCGCTCCCAACACTGCCGCGGAAGGCACCATCGAGTGCAAGTTCTGGGGTCTGGGCGGCGACGGTACCGTAGGCGCAAACAAAGACTCTATCAAGATCATCGGCGACCATACCGATAAATATGTACAGGCATACTTCCAGTATGACAGTAAAAAGACCGGCGGTATCACCATCAGCCATCTGCGCTTCGGTGACAAGCCCATCAAGTCCCCGTACTACATCAACAAGGCTGACTTCGTTGCCTGCCACAACCCCTCCTACATCCTCAAGGGCTACAAGATGGTTCAGGATGTTAAGCCCGGCGGCGTATTCCTGATCAACTGCCAGTGGACTCCCGAGGAGCTGAACTCTCACCTCAACGCTGAGACCAAGCGCTATATCGCGCAGAACGACATCCAGCTCTACACCGTTAACGCGATCGATATCGCGGCTGAGATCGGTCTGGGCAAGCGTACCAACACCGTTCTGCAGAGCGCGTTCTTCTCCCTGTCCAAGGTTCTGCCCGAGGAAGAAGCGATCGGCTACATGAAGGAAAAGGCGCAGAAGTTCATGAAGAAGGGCAAAGAGATCGTCGAGATGAACGAGAAGGCGATCGACGCCGGCGCTACCGCTTATGTCAAGATCGACGTTCCCGCTGATTGGGCAAATGCTGTTGACGCTGACGCGAAGGCTGCCGATGTCGAGATGACCAAGCTCGAGAAGCAGGTCGAGAGCATCATGGAGCCTGTCGGTCGTATGGACGGCGACAACCTGCCCGTATCCGCGTTCGTAGATCATGCCGACGGTACCTTCGAGCAGGGCGCTTCCGCGTTTGAGAAGCGCGGCGTTGCGGTCATGGTTCCCGAGTGGAACAACGAGACCTGCGCTCAGTGTAACCGCTGCGCGTTCGTCTGCCCGCACGCTACCATCCGTCCTTACGCAATGGACGAGGCTGAGGTTGCCGACGCTCCCGCAAACATCAAGTACGGTCCCAGAGCCGTTAACAAGACCTATAAGTACACCCTGGCTGTCTCTCCGTTTGACTGCATGGGCTGCGGCGTCTGCGTAGGCGTTTGCCCGACCAACTCGTTGAAGATGGTTGCCCGTGAGTCTCAGGACGATCAGCAGGCAGTATTCGATTATTGTGTTGCGAAGGTCACCGAGAAGCCCGAGACCACCGCGAAGATCAACGTCATCTCCTCGCAGTACAAGCAGCCGCTGCTTGAGTTCTCCGGCTCCTGCGCGGGCTGTGCCGAGACCTCTTACGCTCGTCTGGTCACCCAGCTCTTCGGCGACAGAATGTACATCTCTAACGCGACCGGTTGCTCCTCCATCTGGGGCGGTCCTGCCGCTACCTCCCCCTACACCGTCAACAAGGACGGCCACGGTCCTGCTTGGGCGAACTCCCTGTTCGAGGACAACGCTGAGCACGGTCTGGGTATGTTCCTCGGTCAGCGCGCGATCCGTGATCGTCTGGTAGCTGACGTTAAGGAAATGATGGCTGACGAGAGAGCGACCGCTGAGTTCAAGGCTGCTGCCGACGAGTATCTCGCTACCCTCAACGACGGTGAGAAGAACGGCGCCGCTACCAAGGCGCTGCTCGCTGAGGTCGAGAAGGTCGACGAGGCTTGCCCGTACAGAAAGGACATCCTCGCGAACAAGGCATATCTCTCTAAGAAATCCGTATGGATCTTCGGCGGCGACGGCTGGGCTTATGATATCGGCTTCGGCGGCGTAGACCACGTACTCGCTACCGGTGAGGACGTCAACATCATGGTATTCGATACCGAGGTTTACTCTAACACCGGCGGTCAGGCTTCCAAGGCTTCCAACATCGGTCAGGTCGCGCAGTTCGCGGCAGCCGGTAAGGCGATCCAGAAGAAGAGTCTGGCTGACATCGCGATCTCCTACGGCTACATCTATGTCGCTCAGATCGCTATGGGCGCTGACATGAACCAGACCCTCAAGGCGATCCAGGAGGCTGAGGCTTATCCGGGTCCGTCGCTGATCATCGGCTACGCTCCCTGCGAGATGCACTCCATCAAGGGCGGTATGCAGAACTGCCAGAAGGAAATGCAGAGAGCTGTCGCCTGCGGCTACTGGAACAACTTCCGCTATGATCCCAGACTCAAGGCTGAGGGCAAGAACCCGTTCATCCTCGACTCTAAGGCTCCGACCGAGTCTTATCGCGACTTCATCATGAACGAGGCTCGTTACTCCGCGCTGACCCGCTCCTTCCCGCAGAGAGCCGAGGAGCTCTTCGAGAAGGCGGAGAAAACCGCTGAGGCTCGCTACGAGACCCTCACCGAGAGAGCAAAGTCTGAATAAGCGGCATCCCGCTTCTTTCCGCTCAGTGTCATTGCGAGGAAAAGGGCGCACGCGTCCGAGACTCTCACCGAGAGAGCGAATTAACCACCGCAGTGGATTTTCTGTCACGAACTCACGTTGAGTGAATCCGAAAAAGCGGCACGCCGCCCCTCACCGAGAGAGCGAAATAATATAGATTGTCATTGCGAGGAGTAGCCAACGGCTGCGACGTAGCAATCTCAACCTTATAAAGAAATCGATACCCCCGAGTTTCCTCGGGGGTATTTTTCATGAATCGCCATGCGACTCAAATCATGATGAAATCAAATCATGCGCCAACGGCACAATTCATGACAGCTCTGCTGTCAATTCATCAATGATTTGCACTGCGTGCGTGAATTGCCGGACACGCGTGTCCCCCCGCCGTTTTGCTTTCTCTCAGAAAAATGCCGCTTTGCAAAAGGCGGAAAATGACGCACGCGTCTTGACAAAATGCGGCTGTAATGCGATAATATATAGGTTAGAGTATAATTACTCACAGGTGAAAAGACTATTTTACGAGAGGATGGCTGTTATGGCAGAACTCAACAAGTCCTATGACCCCAAACAGGTCGAGGACAGGATATATCAAAACTGGCTTAGTCACAACTACTTCCACGCCGAAGTCAATCCCGACAAAAAGCCCTATTGCATCGTGATGCCGCCGCCCAACATCACGGGTCAGCTGCATATCGGTCACGCGCTGGACAACACCTTGCAGGACATCCTGATCCGCTGGCGCAGGATGCAGGGCTATGAAGCGCTGTGGCTGCCCGGCACCGATCACGCGTCCATCGCTACCGAGGCGAAGATCGTGGAGGCGATGCGCAAGGAAGGGATCAGCAAGGAGGATCTCGGCAGAGAGAAGTTCCTCGAGCGCGCCTGGGATTGGAAGCGCGAATACGGCGGCAGAATCACCAAGCAGTTCTGGAAATTAGGCGTTAGCTGCGACTGGCAGCGCGAGCGCTTCACCATGGACGAGGGCTGCTCCGACGCGGTCAAAGAGGTATTTGTCAATTACTATAACAAGGGGCTCATCTATCGCGGCAACCGCATGGTCAACTGGTGCCCACGGTGTGGGACTTCTATCTCGGATGCGGAGGTCGAATACGAATCCCAGAACGGCAACTTCTGGCACATCCTCTACCCCGTCAAGGAGACGGGCGAGATGCTGGAGATCGCGACCACCCGTCCCGAGACGATGCTGGGCGATACCGCCGTGGCGATCAACGTCGACGACGAGCGCTACAAGCACCTGCATGGCTGTCACGCGATCCTGCCCCTGATCAATAAGGAGATCCCGATCGTGTGCGACGAGCACGCGGATATGGAGAAGGGTACCGGCGTGGTCAAGATCACCCCCGCCCACGACCCCAACGACTTTGAGGTCGGCTTACGCCATAATCTGCCGATCGTGCGCTGCTTCACCTATGACGGTCACATGACCGGCGCTGAGGATGTCAAGGCGTATGAGGAGCTCAAGGCGTCGGGCAAGCTCAGCGAGAATGAGCCCGAGGTGCTCGACTGCGGCAAGTATGCCGGCAAGACCACCATGGAAGCGAGAAAGGCGATCGTCGACGATCTCAAGGAGCTGGGGCTCTTAAAGGAAATCGAACCGCTCAGCCATGACGTCGGCACCTGCTACCGCTGTCATACCACCATCGAGCCGATGGTCAGTAAGCAGTGGTTCGTCAAGATGGCGCCGCTCGCCAAGCCTGCCATCGACGCCGTCAAAAACGGCGATACACAGTTTATCCCCAAGAGAAGTGAGAAGATCTACTTCCACTGGCTGGAGAATATCCGCGACTGGTGCATCTCGCGTCAGCTGTGGTGGGGTCACCGCATCCCCGCGTACTACTGCGACGATTGCGGCGAGATGGTCGTCAGTAAGGACGCTGTCACCACCTGCCCCAAGTGCGGCTCCACCCATATGAAGCAGGATGAGGACACCCTCGACACCTGGTTCAGCTCGGCGCTGTGGCCGTTCTCGACTCTCGGCTGGCCGAAAGAGACCGAGGAGCTGAAATACTTCTACCCGACCGATACGCTGGTCACCGGCTACGATATCATCTTCTTCTGGGTCGTTCGCATGATGTTCTCCGGTCTGGAGAACAGGGGCGACGTACCGTTCCACACGGTATTCATCCACGGTCTGATCCGTGATGAGCAGGGTCGCAAGATGAGTAAGTCGCTCGGTAACGGCGTTGACCCGATCGAGGTCATCGACAAGTACGGCGCCGACGCGCTGCGCTTCTTCCTCGCGACGGGCAACTCCCCCGGCAACGATATGCGCTACAGCGAGACCCGCGTCGAGAGCTGCCGCAACTTCGCGAACAAGCTGTATAACGCGAGCCGCTTTGTGCTCATGAATATCGAAGGGCACGAGGTACCGCTCGAGCTGCCGAAGGAGCTCAAGCTCGAGGATAAGTGGATTTTATCTACGCTGAATACCCTGTGCAAGGATATGACCGAGAACCTCGAGAAGTTCGAGCTCGGCATCGCGGTACAAAAGCTCTATGACTTCATCTGGGATTGCTTCTGCGACTGGTACATTGAGCTCAAAAAGACCGATCTCTACTCCGATGACGAGACCGCCGCGCAGAACGCAAGACAGGTGTTGGTCTATGTGCTCGATAAGATCTTAAAGCTGCTGCATCCGTTCATGCCGTTCATCACCGAAGAGATCTGGCAGAACATCCCCCACGAGGGTGAGACCATCATGCGCGAGCAGTACCCCGAGTACACCGAGGCGCTGTGCTTTGAGCGCGAGGCGGAGGATATGCAGAAGATCATGAAGGCGATCACCGCGATCCGCACGCAGCGCAACGAGATGAATGTGCCGCCCTCTAAGAAGGCAAAGCTCTACATCGCGACCAAGGAGAAGGATACCTTCCGCCACGGCGTGGAGTTCTTCAAGAAGCTCGCCTCCGCGAACGAGGTCGAGATCGACGCGGACTTTGACATCGACGGCGCTGTGACCGTCGTCACCGAAGCGGCGAAGCTCTATATCCCGTTGAATGAGCTGGTCGATAAGGACGCGGAGCTCAAGCGTCTGAACAAGGAGCTGGCGCAGACCGAGAAGATGCTCGCTCAGGATGAGAAGAAGCTCTCGAACCCCGGCTTCATGGGCAAGGCGCCCGCCGCTGTTATCGAGAAGATCAGGAATCAGGCGGAGCGTGAGCGCGAGAAGCTCGCCCTGATCAAAGCGGCGATCGAGAATCTGAAATAGGCACGCGTGCCGGATTCGCGCATCCGTTTTCATCCATTAACAACTCATATGATTCAAAAGCCTCCGTTAGGGTGCGGAGGCTTTTGTGATTTTTGAAAAAGGAGTTATCATGAAACATCTCATTCACCTATTTGCCGTGATCGCCGTGATCGCCGTGATGGTGCTGCTGACCGCTTGCACCTCTTCTAAGGGAAACGAAAATCAAACACCCACGGGTGCAGGCGCGCCTGCGCCAACGGGTGCTGCGGAAGTGTATATCGACGTCACTGACGCGCCGACTGAACCGGAAACTTTTGCGGATGTGACTGACGCGTCAACTTCCTCAAATGACGCGTCATTGGAAACAGCACCCACCGGTGCACCCGCGGCTGCTGAGCTGACCGACCATCAGTGGAACCTGTCCGCCGTCTACCGGGACGGAGAGCAACAAAACATCGGCGTGCTGTACGGCTCCGTCATTCGCGAGACCGGCGCTTATCTCAAATTCAATGAGGACGACACCTTTGAATGTGTCCTCGGCGTCACGGGGTGCAAGGGCACTTATGCTGTGGAATACGGCGATATTGCCCTGCACATCACCACCAAGTTCAGCGCCAAGACCGAGGAATGTGACGAGCATGGAACTGTCAAGTGGGATCACAACGCCGACACCCTGACCTTTGACTTCAACAACATCACCAACGTGTTCACGAAGGGCAGTTAAAACAGCCTTTCACGGTTATATTTTTCAGTTACACTATAAAAGCAGTTTATCCGCCAATGACGAAGAACTCGCGCGTCTTTTCCCGCCCCCTCTGACGAGGGGGCACAGCTTGTCGAAAAAGTATCGATATAATATGAGCAGACATTTTCTAAGGCTCCTTTTGGTAAAAGGAGCTGTCGCCGGACACGCGTGTCGGGCGACTGAGGAATTGCATAAATTGATCGACCAAAGGGAGAAACCTATTAATTATCAAGGCTTGATCAACACTATTCTTATGGTAACTCGCTTTGCTCAAACAATTAATACAATTCATCCGCCTCCTTGCGGAGGCACCTTCCTTTACCAAAGGAAGGCTTTTTAAGGTTTTTCTGCAGACTAAAGCCGCACCCTTTATGGATGCGGCTTGCTTTATACTGCTATTACTCTCCTTCACCTTCAACAACGCAAAGCACGAGTTCATTCCCGACTGAGTCTATCCCCTGTTTTCAACATCGCCCACACACTGCTCAAAATACTTTTGCAAACAAAAACGGCACGCTCAATCGAACGTGCCGTCATTTATTTGCTTATTCAGCGATCAGCTGATGTTATCGCCCTCGCCGTGGAAGTAGACCTTCGCGTCGTCGAAGCCGCCCTCAACGGAGGTGCTGCATTCGCTTCTCTCGGTCGCGCCGGGCTTGATCTCGGAGTCGTCGTCATAGCAGTAGTCGTAGTTGTGATCAACCAGCTTGCCGTTCTTGTAGAAGAATACGTCATACCAAACGTAATTCGCGGGAGTCTTGCCGTTATTGGTCAGGCTGACGATGACCTTGTTGGTCAGCTGGCTGACCTCAAGCGCCAGATCCTGGTCGACCGGGACTTCATAGCTGCTCAGGTCGGAGGCGACGACCTTATATTCATAGGAGTTAAAGTCCTCATCGCAGGAGAAATCCCCGCAGACGGTGGTGCCCTTCGCAACAGCGTCAATGTAGTTGCTGGTGGTGCCGACGTTCTTGCCGTCCTTGAAGAAGTCGACGTTGATATCGAGGTTGCAGTCCTTGCCGCTGTCGTTGGTGATCAGCAGATAAACGTTCTTGCTGTAGTCGTCGAAGAAGGGGATGCCCTCTACCTTGATACCTTCGCTGGCCTTGCTGTTCTTGGAAGCCTCAACCTTGACGTTGCTTCCCACGGGAGCGCTGCTGGTGTCTGCCGCGCTGCTCGCGGGAGTGCTTGTAACGGGCTGTGCAACAGAGCTTGTCTGGTTGTTATCCGCCGCGCTGGAAACAGGAGCGGGAGCGTCACCGTTTTTGCCGCAAGCGGTCAGAGCGGTCGCCGCCATCAAGATCGCACATACGAGTGCGATTGCTTTTTTCATCATAAAAACCTCACTTTATTATTTTCTGATTCCTAAATGAGAAATAAATATGAAATAGAAACGGTTGATAAACTTTCCGTTTCTTTTCGATTGTATTATATCATCTCGGTTTTATTATCGCAATATGTCCGCAAAAAAACTGACAAAATAACCTCAGAACGCCATCGGCAGTCCTGAGGTTATGGTCATTTTAGATAGTTAATATGGTCAATAATTATCTTTATGGCTGTTTTTTGTCTTTGTTCAGCGTATCATGAACAAACACAGTCGGCAAAATTGCCATATTTCCCGCGTTTGCTCCTTATTCCTTATGTGCGATCCGGATCCCCAGCACCTCGAGGGATTCGTCATCCACCGTGGAGGGGCAGTTGCTCATCAGCTCAGAGGCGTTCTGCACCTTCGGGAACGCGGTGACGTCGCGCAGGCTGTCGGCGCCGCAGAGGATCATCGCGATGCGATCCAGTCCGATGCCCATACCGCCGTGGGGCGGCGCTCCGTACTTGTACGCTTCTACGAGGAAGCCGAATTTTGCCTCGATCTCCTCATCGGTCATCTTGAGCGCGCGGAACATCTGCTGCTGCAGCTCATAATCCGTGATACGGATGGAGCCGGAGCTCAGCTCGGTGCCGTTGAGGGTCAGGTCATACGCCTTGGCGACCACCTTAGAGGGATCGCTCTCGAGGTATTGCAGGCACTCTTCCTTGGGCATGGTGAAGGGGTGGTGCATCGCGACCCACTCGCCGCTCTCCTCGTCCTTCTCAAAGAACGGGAAGTCGACGATCCACACGAATTTGAACACATCCTTGGGGATTAGATCAAGCTGTCTGCCGACCTCCAGACGCAGTGCGCCTAAGACGGGCAGGGTCACGGAATTCTTATCCGCGACGATCAGCACCACGTCGCCCTGTTCCGCGCCGAGGGTATGGAGAATACGGTCGAGGTCGCCCTCGCCGAGGAATTTTTTGAAGGAGCAGTTGGGCTCCGCGTCAGCCCAGCGCACATACGCCAGACCCTTTGCGCCGATGCCCTTGACATACTCGGTGAGCTTGTCGATCTTCTTGCGGGTCAGCCGGGACGCGGCGTTCTTCGCCACGATCGCACGCACGGAGCCGCCGTTCTCGATTGCGCTCTTGAATACGACGAAGTCGATATCCTTCACCTGATCGGTCAGGTCTTGGATAGGCATGCCGAAGCGCACATCGGGCTTGTCGGAGCCATAGGTGTTCATCGCGTCCGCATAAGTCATGCGCTCAAAGGGCACATCGAGGTCAATGCCCTTGACCTGTTTGAAGATGCGCTGCATCAAGCCCTCGTTGATCTGCATGATCTCGTCCACATCCACAAAGCTCAGCTCCATATCGATCTGGGTGAACTCGGGCTGACGGTCGGCGCGCAGGTCCTCGTCGCGGAAGCACCGCGCGAGCTGGATATAGCGGTCAAAGCCCGAAAGCATCAACAGCTGCTTGTAGATCTGCGGCGACTGCGGCAGGGCATAGAACTTGCCGTTATGGATACGAGAGGGCACCAGATAATCGCGCGCGCCCTCGGGGGTGGATTTGATCATCATCGGGGTCTCGATCTCGATGAAGCCGTTCTCATAGAAATAGTCGCGCGCTACCTTCGCGATCTCGGAGCGCGTGATCAAATTCTGCTGTAAGGGAGTACGGCGCAGGTCGAGGTAACGGTATTTGAGCCTGAGCTCCTCGGCGGTCTTGCTGTTGTCCACAATCTCAAAGGGCGGCGTCTGCGCCTTGGAGAGGACGCGGAGGTCGTTGACCTCTACTTCAATATCGCCCGTCGGGATCTTATTGCTTTTCGCCGAACGCTCACGCACCACGCCTTTAGCGCAGAGCACATACTCCGAACGCGCCGTAAACGCCTTGTCAAAGATCGCGCGGTCGGTGTTATCGTCAAACGCGAGCTGAACGATACCGCTGCGGTCACGCAGGTCGATAAAGATCAGCTGTCCGAGGTCGCGCTGACGCTGTACCCAGCCGCATACGGTGACCTCTTCTCCGATATTCCCGGCTCTGAGCGTACCGCAGTAATGGGTGCGCTTGAGCCCTGTCATAAATTCTGCCATATGTTACACTTCCTTAATATCACATTAAAGGCTCCCTTTGGGAAAGGGAGCTGTCCCCGAACGGGGACTGAGGAATTGTACTAAATTGTTTGAGCGAAGCGAGTATCTCAATTATATAACGCTGATGTTACAACAAAGTATTATAACAGAGTATCTCCCTTCGGTCGGTCAATTCATACAATTCATCCGCCTCCATTCGGAGGCACCTTCCTTTCCCAAAGGAAGGCTGTTTATTCCGCGAAATCCGCCTGTAATTTTGCCGCGGTGAACTCCTTTACGAATTGCTCGCCGTCAAGCGGGATCTCGCTCTGCTCGCCGTTTGCCATATTTTTCAGGCGTGCGGTACCGCCCGCGATCTCGTCATCGCCCAGCACCAAGCTGAACTGCGCGCCGATCTTATTGGCGTACTTCATCTGCGCCTTGAGCCCTCTGCCGACCACATCATACTCGGCGTACAAGCCCGCTTTACGCAAGAGGTTGCACAGCTCGCCCGCCTTCTTGTGCGCGGTATCGCCCATGTTCGCGATGTAGATATCACACGGTGAGGGCGCGGGGATCTCGATGCCCTGTGCGTCGAGGGTCAACAGCAGGCGTTCGATACCCGCCGCAAAGCCGAGCGCCGGCATCGGGTTGCCGCCCAGCTCCTCGATCAGACCGTCATATCTGCCGCCGCCGCAAATGGTCGATTGCGCGCCGATATCATCGCAGATGAACTCAAAAACGGTCTTGGTGTAGTAGTCCAGACCGCGCACGATGGTCGGGTTGACGGTATAAGCGACGCCGTTTGCGTCAAGGTACGCTTTCACGCTGTCAAAGTGCTCGCGGCACTCGTCGCACAGGTAATCGAGCACGGTGGGAGCGCCCTTGGCGATCTCGTGATCATGCGCCACCTTGCAGTCGAGCAGGCGCATCGGGTTTCTGCCTAATCGCTCTTGGCAATCTTCGCACAACTCATCCTTGTACTGCGAGAAGTATGCGGTCAGCGCCTTGTGGTACTCCGCGCGGCATTTGGGACAGCCGATGGAGTTGATCTCCAGACGGATGTTTTTCAGCCCCATGCGGTCAAAGATGTTCGCCGCCGCGGTGATCAGCTCCGCGTCAGCGGCAGGATTGGATGTGCCGTAGCACTCCATGCCGAACTGGTGGAACTCTCTGAGTCTGCCCGCCTGCGGCTTTTCGTAGCGATAGCAGGAGGTCAGGTAATATGCCTTGATGGGCAGGGGATCGTTGTGGAGTCCGTGCTCGAGGAAAGCTCTCGCCGCGCCGGCGGTGCCCTCGGGACGCAGGGTGATGCTGTCGCCGCCCTTGGTCAGGAAGGTGTACATCTCCTTCTGCACCACATCGGTGGTGTCGCCCACGCCGCGCTCAAAAAGGTTGGTGTGCTCAAATACGGGCGTTCTGAGCTCCTTGTAGCCGAACGCGCGCGCCTCTTCCCGAAACAGATTCTCCAGAAACTGCCAGCGGTAGCTCTCGCGCGGCAGCACATCCTCCGTGCCGCGCGGCTTCTTTGTGATCAATGCCATTGTATCAAACCTTTCATGGTAAATGTCAATAGATGGGAAAAATAGGGGATTGGATTTGACTTATAATGCGAAGCAAATCGATTTCTCCGTAGGGTACGGCATTTATGACGTACCGAGAATGACGGGCGTTTATCATATCGGGAACGTTAGATAGGAATACAACATTTCTGCCATGCGGTACGTCGACAAGCAGTGGCGCTTAGCCAATCACAGACTGAGTCTGTTCTTGGAGCGCTGTTGCATGGGAGTTGTTAGCCAAATCATAGATTTGGACAACTCCTCAAGCGCCGTACCCTACAGAGTGTAAATGAAGCGTTTTACCGTAGGGGATGACGCTTGCGACATCCCGCAACCTTCCCGAAATATGCCACCCAAACGCGAAGCAAATCGATTTCTCCGTAGGGTACGGCATTTATGACGTACCGAGAATGACGGGCGTTTATCATATCGGGAACGTTAGATAGGAATACAACATTTCTGCCATGCGGTACGTCGACAAGCAGTGGCGCTTAGCCAATCACAGACTGAGTCTGTTCTTGGAGCGCTGTTGCATGGGAGTTGTTAGCCAAATCATAGATTTGGACAACTCCTCAAGCGCCGTACCCTACAATTCTGTGCTACGCTTTGCTGTGTTACATCGAACACGCATGTATCCTCCATTACGCTTCTGCTATCCTTGCCCAAATTTCGCTTTATAAAGTATAGCACAAAACGTGCCCCGTAGCAATAGGCGATTTATTATTTAGTGATCAGTGGTTAGTGGTTAGTGATCGGTGAACAGTAGATGGGTCTAATGCCCCGTCCGGACACGGCGAGGGAGCTTTCGTGCCTGCGCCGGGGAAGATTATTTCCGAACGGTTCAATTTGCGAATTTGTCGCAATTTTGGTTGACTTTTGTCTATTCCCGTGGTATACTGATTTGCGAATGATTCGCAAATTACATCTGATTTGTCATTGCGAGGCTTTATAGAAGCCGTGGCAATCTCAACTGATAAAGAAGGAATAGCTATGCCGAAATATATGACAAAACAGCGCAAGCTGCTCACCGATTACCTCACGCAACATATCGACGAGAACCTCTCGGCGGGGCAGATCGCCGGGGCGCTGTCCGATACCATCAGCAAGAGCGCGGTCTACCGCAACCTCTCCGATATGGAAGCGGAGGGCAAGCTCCACCGCGTTGCCGCGGGCGGCAGCCGCGAGGTGATCTACCGCTATTCGGGCGGCACCACCTGCTCACAGAGCCTGCACCTGAGCTGTAAGAAATGCGGCAAGACCATGCATATGCAAAAGCAGCTCGCCGACAGCTTAGTGGACAAGGTCGCCGAGAGCAGCGACTTTGCCATCGACAAGGGCGAGACCGTGATCTACGGCATCTGCGCCGGCTGTCAGAATAAATAAGGATGAGATTGCCACAGCCCTCAAAGCACGTAAGATACGCGTTTTAAGGGCTTCGCAATGACTGTTTACGATAAGAGGTACCATATGAAAAAACTGATCGCGCTGGTGCTCAGCGCACTTGTATTGACTTCCCTGCTGGTCGGCTGCGGCTCGACCGAGTCAAAGAAAGCCGACGTCAAGGTGGTCACCACCATCTTCCCGCTCTATGACTGGGTGCGCGAGGTCGCCAAGGATGACGCGGACATCAACCTCGACCTGTTGCTCGACAACGGGGTCGACCTGCACAGCTACCAGCCCTCCGCCAAGGATATCGTCACCATCTCCGACTGCGACGTCTTCATCTATGTCGGCGGCGAGTCCGATAAATGGGTAGACGACACCCTCAAGCAAGCCAACAATAAGGATATGATCGTCCTCGACCTGATGGACATCCTCGGCGACAAGGCAAAGGAAGAGGAGCTCAAAGAGGGCATGCAGGGTGAAGCGGAGGAAGGCGGAAAAGAGCACGAGGAAGAAACAGAGTATGACGAGCACGTCTGGCTCTCGCTCAAGAATTCCTCCCTCTTTGTCGACAAGATCGCAGAAGCGCTCGGCAAGATCGATACGCAGCACGCGAGCGACTTTACCGCCAACGCCGATGCGTACAAGGGCAAGCTCAATGAGCTGGATAAGCAGGTTCAGGAGGCAGTCGACAAGGCTTCTGTCAAGACGCTGCTGTTCGGCGACCGGTTCCCGTTCCGCTACCTGACCGATGATTACAAGCTCGATTACTACGCCGCGTTCGTCGGATGCTCCGCCGAGACGGAGGCGAGCTTTGAGACCATCACCTTCCTGTCGGGCAAGGTGGACGAGCTGCAGCTCAAGGCGATCATGCAGATCGAGACCTCGGACGGCGCCATCGCCAAGACCGTGCGCGATAACACCAAGACCAAGGATCAGACGATCCTGACCCTCGATTCCCTCCAGAGCGTCACCACCGAGCGCGCGAAGAACGGCGAGACCTACCTTTCCATCATGACCGCCAACCTCGAGGTGCTCAAACAGGCGCTGGCGTAATAAGGATCTAAAGCCTTCCCCTCATAAATAAGCCTTCCCCTCGGGGGGAAGGTGGGCAATTTGCCCCAAGCAAATTGGTCGGATGAGGGGCTGACTTAGCCAAAAGATCATTTTAGCAAAGAGTGTACGGCTTTTCCTTTATCCACGGTAAACAAAAAGGCTCACCGAGTCCGACATCTTTAGGAAAGGCTGTCCCCTCATCCGTCACCTCTGGTGACACCTTCCCCCCGAGGGGAAGGCTTTGATAAACGCAGAGCTTATCTGATAGTCAAATAAAATGGGCACGCGTGCCCCCGCTATTATTCAGTCTTCAGTCTTCAGTTTTCAGTCTTCAGTCCTGCACTCCCCCCGAGGGGAAGGCTCTTTCCGGGTTCTATCAAGACTTTTTCATGGAACACAACAAGGGGAAAGCTATTATAATCCAAAACACGAAGTGTTTCCCTTTATTATTCATTTTTCAGTCTTCAGTCTTCAGTTTTCAGTAACAACCCTCAGTCGCGCGACACTCGTGTCCGCGACAGCTCCCTTAGAAAAGGGAGCCAAAATCATCCGAAAGGAATTCACTATGCCACAGATCAAATGTACCGACCTCAGTCTCGGTTACGGCTCACAACAGATCCTCTCCAACCTCAGCTTTGAAGTCAACGCGGGTGAATACCTGTGCATTGTCGGCGAGAACGGATCGGGTAAAACCACCCTGATGAAGACCCTGCTCGGGCTGACTAAGCCCCTCGGCGGCTCCATCGAATTCGGCGACGGCGTCACCTCGCGCAAGATCGGCTATCTGCCGCAGCAGACCGACGTACAGCGCGATTTCCCCGCCTCTGTCAAAGAGATCGTCCTGTCCGGATGCCTCGGGCGTGACGGCTTTCGTCCGTTCTACAACAAGGACGACAAGGCGTTGGCGCAAAACGCGATGGAGCGCATGAATATCGTCGATCTCTCTCGCCGCTGTTACCGCGAGTTATCGGGCGGTCAGCAGCAGCGTGTCCTGCTGGCACGCGCCCTGTGCGCTACCGAAAAGATCCTCCTGCTCGACGAGCCGGTCGCCGGACTCGACCCCAAGGTGACCCTCGAGATGTACGAGCTGATCGAGAGCCTGAACAAAAACGACCGTGTCACGATCATCATGATCTCTCACGATATCGATAAGGCGCTGCAATACGCCACGCACATCCTGCATATCGGCAACGAACTCTTCTTCGGCACGCGCGAGGAATATCTGAATCAGCGTGAAAGCGGAAAGGGGGACGCGTGATGGATCTGTTTACCACCCTCAGCTTCTATCTGAGCAAGCCCTTTGTCATCAACGCGCTGATCGTCGGTGTGCTGATCGCGCTGTGCTCCTCACTGCTCGGCGTGACGCTGGTATTAAAGCGCTATTCCTTCATCGGCGACGGACTGTCGCATGTCGCGTTCGGCGCGATGGCGATCGCCGCCGTGCTGGGACTGACCAATAATATGCCGCTGGTGCTGACCGTTACCGTGGTCTGCGCCGTGCTGCTGCTGCGCATGGGCAGAAACGCCAAGATCAAGGGCGACGCCGCGATCGCCATGATCTCGGTCGGCGCTCTGGCGATCGGCTATCTGCTGATGAATATCTTCAACACGGGCTCGTCGAACCTTTCGGGCGACGTCTGTTCCACCCTCTTCGGCTCTACGTCGATCCTCACGCTGAGCACCTTTGACGTATGGATGTGCGTTATCCTGTCCGTCATCGTCGTGGTGTTCTTCGTGCTGTTCTATAACCGCATCTTCTCGGTCACCTTTGATGAAGCCTTCGCCCGCGCGACGGGTCAGAGAGCGGGACTGTATAACCTTTTGATCGCGATCGTCATCGCGGTGATCATCGTCATCTCCATGCAGCTGGTCGGATCGCTGTTGATCTCGGCACTGGTGATCTTCCCCGCGCTGTCGGCGATGCGCGTGTTCAAGAGCTTCAAGAGCGTGACCATCTGCGCCGCGATCGTATCGGTCGTCTGCGCGCTGATCGGCTTGTTTACCTCGATCTTAGCGGGCACGCCTGTCGGCTCGACCATTGTCGCCGCCGATATCGTGGTGTTCTTCCTCTTCTATATCATCGGCGCTGTCACCAAGCGCAACGCGTAAAGTTCAATTGTCATTGCGAGGCAGATCACGCGCTAACCTGCGTGATCTGCTGTGGCAATCTCAACCATATTCCTTTGTTTCTTCATATATACGAGCCTTTCTTAACTTCATTCCACGGAGGTATCCTATGAAAAAAATCATTTGTCTATTGATGATATCCGCACTGCTCCTGTCCCTTGCCGCGTGCTCCGGCAACAAAAAGCAGGATTCCGCCTCCTCCATCGCGGTCGACAGCTCGTCCGAGACCGCTGCCGAGCCCACTACCGTCGGCAATGACGGCACCAAAGCCGTGTCGAAAACCGAGCTCCCCAAGACCGAGGGCGTGGACGTCGACCTGACCAAGATGAGCTCCACGATGGTCTACTCCGAGGTGCTCAACATGCAGCAGAAACCCGACGAATACACCGACAAGATCGTCAGGATGAAGGGTCCGTTCAACGTGACCGAGCTTGACGGCAATCGCTACTATGCCTGCGTGATCAAGGACGCCGCTGCCTGCTGCTCCACCGGCATCGAATTCGTCTGGGCGGGTGAGCACAGCTATCCCGAGGATTATCCCAAGGTAAACGAGGAGATCACCGTGACCGGCACCTTCAACGTCTATACGGAGGGTAAGAGCAAATACCTCCAGCTCAAGGACGCCGAGGTCGTATTCTGATAACACATTTCTCTCTGATTCGGAGAATTCCGATAAATCGAATGGATTTACTTGCTTTTTTCATACCGCTCTTTTATAATAGTAGTATCAAATTGGCAAAGGAGTTATCTTATTATGTACGAACAACAATTCAATCCGTACGGCGGTAATCTGGCTATCGTCAAGGGATATTTCAAGGGCGGCAAGATTTTGACGCTCGGAATCCTGTATCTCATTTCCGTAGTGCTCACCTACATCATGACGGCATCGGTTTCTTTCGTGACGATCCTCTATCGTCTGGTGGATTTTTTATCCAAACAGGGAATCAAAGTACCTTCTCAAGTCAAAAACGCACTTCTCTCTTCTTCCGCATCGACTGCGATCGCTACCGCGATCGGTTCTTCGATCATCCCGATCATCACCGCGGTAGCCTTCATCATCCTGTTTGTAAAGAGCCGCAACACCTCTGAGAATTCCAGCCCGATCGCGGGCGCGACGATCCTGCATGTGCTGTCGGTCATCTCTCTGGTATTCGCCATCATCGGCGTTGTTGCTATCGGTATCATCTATGTTGTGGTATTCATCGCGGGCGTTGCCGCTGTGAATCGCTATGCCTCCTCCTATACCGGCGGAGCCGTCGCCATCCTGATCGCTATCGGTGTTGTGTATGCCCTGTATGCGTTCATTACCCTCTTCTACGCGACAAGCTGCAAAAACTTCTATCGCTCCGTCAAGCGTAGTATGACTACCGCTGAGCTCGAGAACAAGGGTGCTGTTCCCTACGGTGTGTTCAGCATCATCTTAGCGGTCTTATCCGTGTTCTCCATGATCTATTACATGGTGATTTCTCCTTCTTCCGCGGGTATCATCTTCATTTCCTATGTTGTCACGATCCTGGTCTATATTTTCACCGCGATCATGACACTGGGCTACAACAAGTACATCAACCGCCAGAAGATGGGCATCAACACCGCTCCCTACGGTGCGGCTCCCATGAACGGCGCTCCCATGAACGCGACTCCCGCCGCTCCCTACAATATGCCCGATTACGCGGCTCCTCAGCAGCAGAATCCGGTTTACGGCGCTCCTGTACCCCCTGCTAACGAACAGCCGACCCCGGCACAGCCCCGGCCTCAGGCGATGTATTGCCCCAACTGCGGCGCAAAGACCGAGCCCGGCGCTCCCTTCTGCCCCAACTGCGGTAAAAGGCTGTAATCCATCTACCAAATAACAACGCCTCTGCGATCCCGTGACCGCAGAGGCGATTTTATTGAAAACTGAAAATTGAAAACGGAAGAATGAATCATTTCGGGGGCTACTGCATGAGTTGCCTGCGGCATTTGTACTACTGCCTGAATCATTATCTTCCGCTCTTGACGCGTTTATAGCGGAACAATGTATTCTCCGCCCATTCGCGGTCGATCTTGATGAAACCGCTGAGCTTCTTATCATTCGCGCAGATTGCTTCCACGATCTTCATGCTCTTTTGATAGATCTCGAGCCTTGCGCTCTGCACAAACGGCTCGGCTTCCTCGCCGACAAAGTAGGTGAAGCCGATGGTGTTCGCCTCACGGTTGTACATCGTCAGGTAGCCTTCGCTGACGCGGCCGAGGTCGAGCTTTTTGGCGACCATCTCACTGATCGCGTACTTGGTCAGCTCCACCGCCATATCGTCCAGCCCCGACTCGAAGATGAAGATCTTCTCCTTCATGGAGTTGAAGTCCGAGGTGATGCGCTTGCGGATGCCCTTGAGATTGCGGTAATCATCCTCGAGCGCGCGATCCTCGAGCTGGAAGCGGTCGATCTGCGGGATCAGGTAAACCATGAACCGCCGTTTCATATCGTTATACAACAGCGGATAGGTATAGCGCGCCTCATAGCCGCAGCTGTCGCAACGATACCGCAAAATCTTGCCCGTGAGCAGCGCCTTTTTGAACTGCGGGTCATTGCTCGCGTTGATGCTGATATACAGGTGAGCGCCCTGCGTATGATTACACTTGGGACAGGTCACCTCTTTGGATATGACATTTGACATATGATCACACTCTCTGACGATGCCCTCATTATGTTATTGCGAGGCTCCCTGACACGCGTGTCAAAGCCGTGGCAATCCCACAAAGAGGATTCGTCCTTTTCGATGTTCACTGATTTCTCATTATAGTTTACCATATCCGCATAGAAATGTAAATTATTTCTTGCGATTTACAAAAACTTATTGATTTTCTGTGCAAATAATGCGATAATATAGATGAATATTATTCCACAACGGAGGTAACGATTATGGATTTTACAAAAAGCATTAAAGAAGGACTGGAATTCATCGGCGATACCGTCTCCGAGATCGCGACTTCTATCGCGGAGAAAAACCGCCTGAGAATGCAGCTGAGCCACATCAAGGGCGTCATCAAGGCGGATACCGCGACCCGTGACCAGGCATATATCGAGCTCGGCCGTTATTTCTATGAGAATATGCGCGACAACACCACCGCCGAGAATGAAGCGATCTGCGCTGTTATCGACGCAGCAAGCAACCGCATCAGCAAGGCTTCTCTGCGCTATGTCGAGTTGCTCAACATCCAGAACGACACCAAGATCCGCTCTGAGAACGCCGAAAAGCTCGCCAAGGCTGTTTCCGAAAAGGCTTCCGCCGCCGCGAATGAGTTCATGGCGAAGAGCAACGAGGCGTTTGACAAGGCAAAGGAATCTGCCGCTGACTTCGCCGAGAAGGCAAAAACCGCCGCGACCGATTTTTACGGCCGTTTCGATCCCAACAAAAACGAGGATCTCGACGAGCTGATCTCTGCTGAGGAAGCTCAGGCTGAGGATGCTGTTGAAGAGGCTGCCGACGCTGTCGCTGAGAAGGCAGAAGAGGTCAAAGAGGCTGTTGCCGATAAGGCGGAGGACGTCAAGGACGCCGCTGCAGAAGTCGTTGAGGATGCAAAGGATGCCGCTAAGGACGCAAAAGACGCTGTCACCGACGCCGCCAAGGATGCGAAAAAGGCTGTTACCGAAAAGGTAGAGGAAGTCAAAGAAGCCGCATCCGAAGAATCCCCCGCCGACGCCGGTTTCTAATATCAATTGTCATTGCGAGGAGCAAAGGCTCCCTTTCCTAAGGTGAGATTCTGTCCAAATCTGCGATTTGGGTCACGGGTCTATCCCAAAATCTGTGTAAACACTAAATCGTGATGTAAAACAGAGCAAAA
>CAMJMQ010000034.1 GCA_946407065.1 uncultured Clostridia bacterium
ACGGGTGGGATGTGCTTCGCGTTTGGGTGGGATATGACGGATCAATTTCGGCGGGAGCAAGCCCTTCCCTACTGAATTGATCATAAAGCCCTCACAATAATAAAAAAATCCCCCTGCATCAACAGGGGGATCGATGGTAAAATTATTGGCCGCCTTCGCCGCCGGAGTTGGGTGCGGGCTGTTCCTGAGCGGGCGCTTCCTGAGCAGGGGCTTCCTGTGCGGGAGCCTCCTGTGCGGGCGCTTCTTCACCGCCGCCGGAATTGTCATCGCTGCCGGAATCGCCGCCGCTGTTGCCGGAGCCGCCGCCGGAGTTACCGGATGAGCCCGAGGAAGGAGCGGAGGTGTAGTAGGTGGAGGAGGGCAGGTCGTCGGAATCGACCTCGTTGCCGTCCTTTAAGTAAGTACGGGTGGTCGTGACCTTATAGCCGTTGCCGAAGTAGCTCGGAGAGGAGGTGTTGATCTCGATATCGTCGAACTTGGGGTTCTGCAGACCGTAGATCTCACAGTGGAGCTGTGTGCCGTCCATCCAGCACTTCATAAAGAGCTGATATTTGAAGGGGTTGTTGACCCTGAGGTCGATGTTGCCGTAGTCGACGGTCGCGTCGCGACCCGCGTCGACGTATACCGATTTATAATAGTGGCACTCGCGCTCGACGACGCTCATGCCGCAGAGGATGGCGGCGTTATAGATGGTGGTGGAGGACTGGCAGATACCGCCGCCGACACCGGTCTCGCTGCGGCCCTCGACGATAACGCCGGCGGGCTTGTAGCCGTTGGACTCGAGGTTGGAGTTGCCGGTATGGTCATTGAAGGACCATGTCTCGCCGGGCTCGATGATGGAGCCGTTGCATGCCGCTAAGGAAACGCGCATGTTCTCGTTACCGTTGGAGTTGTTGGTCGAGGTGGTCGAGAACTCGGAGAGCTTGGTGATATTCTTCTTGAGGAAATCTGCCGTATACTCGGGATCGACCTCCTTGACGGTAGCGTCGACCGTGCCCGCGATATTGCCGTTTTTGATGAAGGTGGAAAGTGCGTTGAGGCTGGTGGTCTCATCGAGCGTTTTACCCTTGGACTCGGCAGTGATGGTGAACATCGACTCCGCGTCGGGGTCGAAATCGGTCACCTTGGCGTCCTTGGCGTCGGTCTTGATGTCAGCCGCGATCTTGGTGATCAGATCCTTACAGGTGGAGTCATCGACGGTCATCTTGATCTCGTAGTTCTTGTCCTCGGTCTTGATGCCCTTTTCCTCGGAATACTGCTTTGCTTCGTTCAGTACCGCCTCGGTATCGAAGGTGTACTTGAAATCGTCCTTGGTATAATTATAGGACTTGTCCCCCGCCTTGACCTCGACCTTGATGCCTGACGCGAGGTCGTTCTCGACGGTCTTCATCAGGGTCTTTGCCTCTTCCATTGTCAGATCCTTGAGAGATTTGCCGTTGACGTAGACATTATCGGAGAAGGTGCTGTCGGGACCGGTGCCCGATCCGGAGAACATATACAGGGCAAAGGCGCCGAGAGCCGCGACAAGAATGATGCCGATGATGCACAAGGCGACGATCAAACCCGTCTTCTTTTTCTTTTTCGGCCCGGGCGCGTCATAGTCATAATCGGGACGCGGCGCCCTTCTTGCGGGGCCGCTTTGACGGGGCGCGTCTGCCGATCCGTCATCCACTACGATAAAATCGTCATTCAGATTACGCTGCGGCGCGGGCGCTGCCGGACGAGCCGCCTTTCGCGGAGCCGCGCCGGAACGCGCGCCCGACGGTGCGGGTGAGCCTGTCCTGCGTGTACGTGATTCTGCCAATATAGCGTCTAATTCCATGGTGTTGGATTTTTTATCTGCCATAACAACCACTTCCTTTATTGTTGAATAGTCAACCGGATAGATCGAACGGGTATGCCGCGCACACCCATATCTACCCAGTATAGTTAATTATATCATACAACAGAAAAAAAGGATTAATAATCTGTAAAAGAATTATAGACACAAAATTTCCTTGATTTCAGCCGTTTATGTCATCATGCTCAACGAGTGATAGCAATTCGTAACGGCGGTTTTTTGAATAAACTACCCCGGTGCAAGCAGCGGGGTATTCTACCCTTTTATTCGGTTGAGATTGCCACGGGCTGACACGCGTGTCGAGCCCTCGCAATGACAATTACTAATAAATCTTTAATATCTCAAATGAGCATTGCACTCTCTCGCAAATTGCGTTATAATACCGATGACGGTTTTATCGAACCACCACTTATATTCGGAAAGAAAGGCGATACCATGAACATACTGATCCTATCCGCTTCGACCGGCGGCGGCCACAACCGTGCCGCCAGCGCGCTGAAGGGGTATGTGGAAGAAAACCAACCCAAAACGAACGTTGAGATCATCGACACGCTCGAGGAGTGTTCCCCCGCGCTGAACTTTACGGTCGTGAAAGGATATAAAGCGCTGGTCACCCTGACCCCCGCGCTGTTCGGCGCGATGTACAAAAGCTCCGACAAAAAATCCGCGCTGTCGGATACGGTCAACATCATCTATCAGCAGTGCGCCAAGCGCCTGAAAAACAAGCTCAATGAGCTCAACCCCGACGTCATCATCAGCTGTCACCCGTTTGCGGGCGCGATCGTCGGCTATATGAATCAGAAGGGCGAGATCAATATCCCGCTGATCTCCATCGTCACGGACTTTTTGCCTCACCGTACCTATATTTCAGGCGGTATCGACGCGTATATCACCGCCTCGTCTCAGGCGAAGGATATTCTGGCGAACGATTATGGGATCGACCGCAGCAGGATCTATGATTACGGGCACCCGGTATTCGACCGCTTTTATGAGGGCAACGGCAGAAGCCGCGAGGAGGTGCTCAAGGAGCTGGGCTTTGACCAAAACAAGCTCACCGTGCTGATCATGGCGGGCAGCTTCGGCGTGACGGATATCCTCGAGATCTATGAAAATCTGCTGAATATCGACGTCGACTACCAGATCATCGTCATCACCGGCCGCAACCAAAAGCTGTATGACGCGTTCAACGAGTTGCTCCATGACCAAAAGGAGATCGTCACCGACGAGGAACCCGAGCTGATCAAGCACCTCGGTGAAGAAAGTATCCTGCGCTATATGTATGAGCAGACGGAAAACGTCATGGAGCATCTGACCAATATCTTCCGCCATACGCCGGAAAAACGGAAGCCGACCAAGTTGTTTTACTTTATCAATAATGTTGACGATTATATGCACGCGAGCGATTTGATCGTCACCAAGCCCGGCGGTCTGACCACCTCCGAGAGCATCGCCTGCGCGCTGCCGATGGTCGTGTTCAAGGCGTATCCCGGACAGGAGGAGCAGAACGCGGCGCTGTTGGTAGAGAACAACATCGGTGTGATCCTGGAGGACAGCAGCAAAGCCGCCGATACGGTAGGCAGCCTGCTCAAAGACAAAGAGAAGCTCGCATCCATGCGCGAGAGCTGCCGCAAGCATGTGCGCAAGAACTCGTGTCAGAACATCATCGAGCTGGCAAAGAAGCTCGCAAAGGAGAATAAGAAGTAAGCCGACCTCGATTTAGCTCGCTTTTGTCCCCGCTTGCACTCACAATTGAAAACGGTTCAGAGCATCCCCCTTTTTGGGGGATGTTTTTATTTTCGGAGGTCAGCATGCATAAGTATGCCGATTTTGTAATTTTAGATTAACTTTTCGTTAAATCTATTTACTTCAAGCCCTTTTGTCGCTATAATATACGCTAAGATAATAGACGATTATATATAATGTATATACATATAATATAGAAAAACCTCTGCCCGGCAAAGGAGAAAGCCATGCTGCAAATCGAAGGTATACGAAAAGTATATAAAACAGGAAATCTGGTGCAAGAGGCGCTCAAGGGCGTTTCACTGAGCCTGCGCGATAACGAGTTTGTCGCGATCCTCGGTCAGAGCGGCTCCGGCAAAACGACCCTGCTGAATATCATCGGCGGGCTGGACCGCTATGACGACGGCAACCTGATCATCAACGGCGTCAGCACAAAGCGCTATTCCGACCGTGACTGGGACTCTTACCGCAACCATACCGTCGGCTTCGTCTTTCAGAGCTACAACCTCATCCCCCACCAGACGGTGCTCAGTAATGTTGAGCTGGCGCTGACCATCAGCGGTATCAGCGCTGCTGAACGCACCCGCCGAGCGACCGAAGCGCTCAAAGAGGTCGGGCTGGAGGAGCATATCCACAAAAGGCCCTCTCAGCTCTCGGGCGGTCAGATGCAGCGCGTCGCGATCGCGCGCGCGCTGGTCAACGATCCGGATATTCTGCTCGCCGACGAGCCTACCGGCGCACTGGACAGCGACACCAGTATCCAGGTCATGGATCTGCTGAAAAAGGTCGCCGAGGACAGACTGGTCGTGATGGTCACCCACAACCCCGAGCTGGCGGAGCAATACGCGACACGTATCGTCACCCTCAAGGACGGTGAGATCACCTCCGACTCGGATCCCTATACGCCCGCGCAAAGCGACGCCGTGCATAAAAATCTGGGCAAATCCTCGATGTCGCTGCTGACCTCTCTGCAATTGTCCTTCAACAACCTGTGGACAAAGAAGGCTCGCACCATTTTGGTGGCGTTCGCGGGCTCGATCGGCATCATCGGTATCGCGATGATCCTGTCGATGTCCAACGGCGCGAATGAATATATCCGCAGCGTCGAGGAGGACAGCTTGCAGGATTATCCGCTGCAGATCACCGATACCAGCTTCAACCTGACCTCGATGTATGCCGACTCGATGGCGGCGTCCAACAAATCCGCCTCGACCGAAGATGAAAAATCCGTGGAGGAATGGCGCACGATCACCAATATGTTCTCAGGCATGAACAAAAATGACCTGAGATCCCTCAAGGCATACTTTGAGAGCGACGACTGTGATATCAACGATCACGTCCAGTCGATCGAATATGACTACAACATCGTGCCGCGCATCTATAAAGAAAACGACAAGGGCGACTACCGTCAGGTGAATCCCGACACCAGCTTTTCCGCACTGGGCTTTTCCGGTACGGAGGAAAGCTCAAACGGGCTGTTATCCACCTTTACCAGTACGGACAGCTTCTTCCCGATGTCCGCGGATGAGGAGCTTTTCCAAGCGGGTTTTGACCTGAAAGCGGGTAAATGGCCGGAAAACTATAATGAATGTGTGCTGGCGCTCTCCACCAACGGCAGGGTCTCCGATATGTCGCTGTACGCGATGGGGCTGAAGGATCCCGAAGAGCTCGAGAATATGATCAACAAATTCTCGGAAGGAAAAGCCGTCGACGATATCTCCGATCCGGGACACTACGCCTATGACGACTTTATCGGAATCGAATTCCATGTGGTTTCCGTTACGGATTTTTACACCTACGACAAAAGCTACAAGGTTTGGACGGATCACAGCTCCGACAAGAGCTATGTCAGGAAAACGGTCGACGAGAAGGGCGAGAAGCTGAAGATCGTCGGCGTCATCCAGCCAAACGGCAACAACTCCTCCCCCAGGATCAATATCGGCATCGGTTATCCGGCGTCACTGACGGAACATATCATCGACATCGCCGAGAATTCGCAGATCGTCAACGATCAGATGGCGCAACCCGACACCGATGTGTTCACCGGTAAATCCTTTGACGACAAGTCCAACAACAAAAATATGGATTTCAGCTCCCTGTTCTCGGTCGACAGCGACGCGATCAGCAAGGCGTTCAACATGGGTGGCAGCGGATTTGACTTTTCCGACATGGATCTGAGCGGAATGGACTTCTCTGATATCGATATGAGTTCCGCCGTCTCACCGAGCGACTTCGGCTCCCTGATGCCCGAGCTCAGCGCCTCGGAGATCGAAGACCTGCTGGGGAATATCAACTTTACAATGACCTCCGGCACCATGAGATCGCTGTTTGAAAAGCTGCTCAGCGGCTATCAAAAATACGCGGCGAACGATCCGCGGGCGGATCTCTCCAAGCTGCCGTCGGCGTTACGCCAATACCTGACCTCCGACGACGGTAAAGCGGTGCTGACAAAGATCCTCAACGACTATCTCAACAAGCACAGTGAGGAGGCGATCAAGGAGGAGGATATCTCCGCTATCGCCGAAAGCCTGATCGCGGGCTATCCGCTGTGGCTGACAAAGCACAAATATGAGCTTGACGATTACACCCATATTGCGGAGTATATGCAGTCCGACGACGCGAAGAAGATATTGGAGGACGGCGCTGCAAAGCTGCGCAAAAAGGTCGAAGCCCTGCAGCCGACCGATGAGGAGCTCAACAGCATGGCGTCACAGCTCGTCAGCGGATATGAGGGCTACGCCGACAAACACGAACTGCCCTCGGCTTCTTACCTGCTGACCTCATTTACTAAATACCTGTCCACCGATGAGGCGACCTCACTGATCAAAAGCGCTGTGTCCGACGCGATCGATACCTCCGCTGTCGAAAAGAGCGTTTCCCAATATTCCGGTATCATCACGGAACAGCTGAGCGCCGTGATGTCGAAGATCATGACCGCGATGACCGGACAGATCACCTCCGCCCTGCAGACGAGCATGGGCTCATTGACCTCCGGTATCTCGGAAAACCTGCTCAGCGCCTTTGATTTCAATACCGATACGCTGGCAAATCTATTCAAGACAGAGATGACCGCCGAGGAACTCAAGGATCTGATGGTATCGCTGATGTCTACGACGCAGAGCTCCTATGACGGCAATCTCAGAAAGCTGGGATATGCCGACCTCGATAACCCGTCCACCATCACTATCTATCCCAAGGACTTTGAGAGCAAACAGCATATCAAGGATCTGATCAGCGATTATAACGGCCGGATGAAGGCGGCGGGCGATGACGACAAGGTGATCGAATACACCGACATCGTCGACGCGCTGATGGGCTCGATCACGATGATCATCAACGCCATCAGCTATATCCTGATCGCGTTTGTGGCGGTCTCGCTGGTGGTATCGTCCATCATGATCGGCGTCATCACCTATATCAGCGTGCTCGAACGCAAAAAGGAGATCGGTATCCTCAGAGCGATCGGCGCGTCCAAGCGCAATATCTCTCAGGTATTCAACGCCGAGACCTTCATCATCGGCGCTTTGGCGGGTGTGATCGGCGTGGGGATCACGGCGCTGTTGATCATCCCCGCAAACGCCATCCTGCATTCGCTGACCAATCAGCAAAACATGAACGCGATCCTGCCGCCTGCCGCCGCGGGGATCCTCATCCTGCTGAGCATTGTGCTCACGCTCATCGGCGGCATCATCCCCTCGCGCAAAGCGGCTAAGAGCGATCCTGTTACGGCACTTCGCTCTGAATAATACTAATATTTCGGGAGGTTTCTCCCGAGTACATAGACACGAACAAATTTGTTTGCCATAGGCAAAACGCAAGAACGGAGGCATTTTTATGATTCGCGTCATTGACAAAGAGGTTCTCTCATCCGACAAAATACATCAGCTAAAGGGCAAGGTCTATCTGCCCGAGGGCGACCCAAAAGGCTTATTGCATGTGGTTCACGGCATGACCGAGTACATAGGGCGCTATGACGGCTTTATGCGAAAAATGGCGGAAAACGGCTACATCACCTTTGGATATGACCACCTCGGTCACGGTCAGACCGCTTCCGAAAAGGAATTGGGCTACTTTGCGGACAACGACGGTTGGAAGCTGCTGGTGGATGACGTTTTCCTCTTCGGCAACGATGTCAAAAACGAGATGGGTAACGACCTTCCCTTTGTCCTGATGGGGCACAGCATGGGTTCGTTCATCGTACGACTGACCGCCGCGAAGTACAACCACTATGACAAGCTGATCGTCATGGGCACCGGCGGTCCCAATCCCGCGGCGGGCGCCGGCATCGCGATGGCGGGCATGCTGAAAAAGCTCAAAGGCGCTCACGGATACTCCAAATTGATCTATACCATGGCGTTCGGCTCCTACAACAAGGGGTGGGAGCAGGAGAACGACCCATACGCCTGGCTCTCCGTCGACAAAGCGAACCGCGACCGATATCGCAAGGATCCGCTGTGCACCTTCCTGTTCACCGTATCCGCGATGCAGGATCTGGTAAAGCTGAACAAATTCAGCAATGATACGGGCTGGTTTGAGAAGATCGATAAGAAAAAGCCGATCCTGCTGGTTGCCGGCGGTGAAGATCCCGTCGGTGAGCACGGTAAGGGCGTCAACAAGGTCTGTGAGATGCTCAAGGAAAAAGGCGCCGATGTCACAGTCAAGCTCTATGACGGCTATCGCCATGAGATCCTGCAGGACTTTTGCAAGGACAGCGTCATCGAGGATATCTGTGCCTTTGTCGGATGATCGGGAGGAACAGCCCCTCCCCTGCCAAAAACGAAAATGCGCCCGACCGTCTTGGTCGGGCGCTGTTTTGTGCGTTTTTATCGAAAGTGATCGCCGATCACTTCTTCTCCTTGAGAACAACGGAGGTTCTGGCGGGGATCGAGAGCGTGGTTTTAGAGAGCTTCGGAGTCTCTTCGGAGGGGCTCTCCGCCTTATCCGCGATCACCCAGCCTCTGAGTTCGGGCTTTTCGATCGCGTCGATGGTCAGCTCCTTTGCCTCTTTGCCGCCGTTGTGGATGACCAGTACACGGCTGTCGTCATGCTTGATCAGCAAGCCGGTACACATGGGATCGCTGAAATCCACGACCTCTTCGATACTGCCGCGGGCGATCTCGGGATTTTGCAGGCGGATCTTGATGAGCTTGCGGTAGGTGTTCAGCAGGCTGTGCTCCTGACTGAGCTGCTGCTCCACGCCGCCGAGCTCGGTCTTTTGTACGGCGGGTGAACCCGGGAACTTGATATCGGGCAGATTGTCATTGTCCCAGATCATGGCGGTACGGTAGTTCGCGTCACCGTTGGAGGAGGGTGCCTCGATACCGATCTCTTCACCGTAGTAGGTGAAGGTGTTGCCGGGCGCAAGCATGTACAGTGCCGCCGCCATCTTGTTGTCTTCCTCCTCCAGCATGCTGTACAGACGCAGCATATCATGGTTGGTCAGGAAGTTCGCGTTGATCGCCTTTTCGTTGTGCTTCTTGATATTATTGTCAAATTTTTTGAGCTTGGTCGCCATATCCGCCACATTGCCATGTGACGCGACAATGAACTCACCGCCGTTGCCGGCGAATTTGAAGTTGAACTGGCTGTCGATGCCGCTGTCGTACATCTCATAGATGTCGCCGGACTCGGACCAGTTCTCACCGACCATATAGACGTCGGGATTGTAGCCCTGCGCCATCTGATAGAACCACTTCATGAACTCTACGCCGTCGGTATCCTTGTCTTCAAAATGCTTGATCGCGTCCAGGCGGAAGCCGTCGACGCCCTTGTCGAGCCAGAATTTCGTGACCTTCTCAAAATAATCGCGGGTACCCTGATAGCTTAGGTTCCAGTCGGGCATCGTAGCATCGAACTGTCCTTCGTAATAATAGTCGGAGTCTACTATAGGACGGTTATAGGTGCTGTCCTGTTTCTTTGACACATTATAATAACGCGCGTAGCCGTCCTCTTTCCCTTCGCTCAGCTCGTCACACGCCTTTTGGAAGAACTCGTGGTCGTTGCCGCTGTGGTTGAGGACGAGGTCGATGATGACCTTGACGCCGCGGTTGTGGCACTTGGTGAGCAGCTTGTCAAAATCCTCGAGCGTACCGAAATCGGGGTCGATATTGAAGTAGTCACGCACATTATACTTGTGGTAAGACTGTGACGGCATCATCGGGGAGAGCCAGATACCGTCCGCGCCGAGGTCGTTGCCGCCGTTGGGATCGCCGTCGTTGATGTAATCGAGCTTGGAAAGCACGCCGGGTAAATCGCCGATCTTGTCATTGTTGGAATCGCAGAAAGATCCGATCCAGACCTGGTAGTAATCACGGTATTTGTCCTTTGACGCCTCAGCCTTATTGTTTTGGACAGGATCGCCGGATTTGTTGCCGCCGCATGCCGCGAGCAGCGATACGATCAGGCATAAAGCCAATAGCAGGGATAATACTCTTTTCATAAAACACCTCTGTTTTATTGATTTTGGGAGCGTCCGTCAGTCGTAAAACGGCCTGCCTTTCGAAGAAAGGAGAAAAGGCCTTGCCTATCATGCCGTTTGTCGACGAAACGCCGATTCCTATCACAATCACAAAAGGGCGGAGGATCAACCCCGCCCTTTGCAATATCAACCTAATTAGCCCTTTACGCCGCCGGCGGTTACGCCTTCTACATAATATCTCTGCATGACAAGGAAGAGAATTGTGATAGGTACCGCAACTACGACGGAACCGGCGAGGAACATCTTGAACTGCGTCAGTGACTTACCGGCAGCCAGCATGTTTTGCAGGCCGATCGCGACCGTATAGTTATCGATCTTGGAACCCATGATGATCTTAGCCAAGATGAAGTCCGTCCAAGGACCGATGAAGGATGTCAATACGGTGTAGACGATGATCGGCTTTGACATCGGAAGAATGATCTTCCAGAAGATCTGGTTCTTCGTCGCGCCGTCGATGGTCGCAGCCTCGTCCAGCGCTCTCGGAATCGTATCGAAGAAGCCCTTACTGATCTGATAGCCTAAGCCCGCGCCTGCCGAGTAGCAGATAACCAGCGCTACCAGCGTCTGGGTCAGACCCATCGCCTTTAACAGGTAATAGATAGCGATCATGGTCATGAAGCCGGGGAACATACCCAGGATCATACCGATGTTGATCATCGGCTTTCTGGCCTTGAATCTCAGACGGCTGAACGCATAGGAAACCATCATAACAGCCAGCGTGGAGATGATGCAGCTGAAGATCGCTACGATAAAGGTGTTCAGGAACCATCTGGGGAAGTTGGTACCGCCGCCGGTTACCGTGAACAGATCGATGTAGTTCTGGAATGAGTAGGACTTGGGGATCAGGTAGTCAACCTGTGCCAGACCCTCAGCTCTGAAGGAGTGGAGAACCAGGTAGACAAGCGGAGAGATCCAGATAAGTCCCAGACCGCCGAGAAGGATATAGACAAAGATATTGGTAATAACTCTGCGAATTTTATAACTCTTAATCATGAGAATTCCTCCTCGTTCTTAGCTGACTTCGTCAGGTTGAAGGTGAGCAAGGAAATAGTAGCGCAGACGATGAATACCAGAATACCGATCGCGGCAGCCAGGTTATAGTCGTGCTCATTCATTGTCAGCTTAAACAACCATGTGACAAGCAAGTCGGTGTGACCCGCTTTGTACAAGTCATTAGAATTCTGCAGATTTGACGTCAACAGGTAGATAACGTTGAAGTTATTGATGTTGCCGACAAAGCTGGTGATGAGGTAGGGAGTGGTAACGAACAGCATGTAGGGCAGGGTGATGCTGAAGAAGGACTTCACAGGGCCCGCGCCGTCGATCGTCGCACTCTCATATAAGTCAGCCGGAATATTCATCAGAATACCGGATGTGATCAGGATCGTGTAGGGAATACCTACCCAGCAGTTAACAACGATGACCGTGATACGCGCTACCAGCGGATCGCCGCCGAGGAAGTCGATGTGCTGCGGGATGACATGCAGCACGTCGCACAAGAGCGTGTTGATCGCGCCGTCGTTAACATTCAGCATCTGGCTCATGAGCAGCAGAGATACGAACTGAGGAACCGCAACGGTAACAACGAACAGGGTTCTCCACAGTGCCTTGAGCTTGATGCCCTTTTTGTTGATCATCAGGGCTACGACCATACCGAGGATGTAGTTGAGTACGGTAGCGAAAACAGCCCAGATCAGGGTCCATTCCGTCAGCTCGACGAAGGTCGCGCCCATCGAGGCTCTGCCGGATGTTTCAAATACCTGTTTAAATGTATCAAATCCGACCCACGTGAACAGATGCGCCAACTCGTTATGATCGCTGTCGAAATTGGTGAATGCGATCAGGATCATAAAGATCAGCGGCAGGATGGTGAAGACGGAGATCGTCAGTGTCGGGAACGCGAGCAGCGTTACATGGAACTTGCTGTCGAGGAACTCCTTCAGTTCATCGATAAAGCCGATCGGCTTTTTGCCTTCGGCAACGGTCTGCTGTGCCTTGTAAGCGGACTTGGTGTTTGCAATATAAACGCAGAAGAAAAGAACAGTAATGATGATAGTCATTACGCCGTACAGAAGGATCAGCATGGAGTTATCCGGAATGATACCTTTGACACGGCGACCGTTCTCATCTACCGGGCTGACAGTGCCCAGTGTCGGGAACTTTGCGAGGTAAAACGCACCGAAGAAAACCATAAACAGGATGTACGCTACCTCGACGAGCAGGAACAGGAAGCCCTTGACAAGCTGTCCCTTGGAAGCGTTACCTACACCCATAACGAGGTAGGAACATTTGGTCGCCCAATCACCCTTGACGAATCTCGAGAAATATCCGGCAAAGCCTTTTCCGATGCCCACGAAAATCTTCTTAAAGAAATTACCGATTGCAAGGAAGATCTTCTTTAAATTGCCGGGTAAAGCCTTAAAGAACTTTACGAAATTATAACCGAATTTCTGGAAGGGATTGAGCTGTACATAATCAATATATTTCATCAGTTCACTTCCCAGTTAAGTAATGATACCGCGCAGCGGTAATGTGGTCGCGTGATGCAACCTGCGTCAGGCGGCAGAACGCCGCCTGACTGTCAGAATGTTTATGTTACGGATCAGATCCGGCACCGCTGCTGCGGTGTATCGATCAAAGAATTATTCGTCCTTGATGTTGGTGATGGTCTTGTTGAATTCGGTCTTGATGCCGTCTCTGGTGATGTCCTTGGTCTTGACAAGGTAGTTACCGAGGGTACCCATCGGAGCCCAGAAGGTATCAGCGATGTTGACCTGGGGCAGAGCGTTCTTCGCCTGCTCGAGGCAAGCCATGGAACCGAGGTTAGCCTTAACTACTTCGGACTCAACAGCAACCTTGTTGGAGGGGCTCCAGGACAGCTTCTCGGCACGAGCCAGCTGGCACTTCTCGCCTGCGAGGTAGTTAGCCAGCGCATGAGCGGTGTAGGGAGCCTTGGACTGAGCGTTAACGCCGATGAGCTTGTAACCGCTCATGGAGATGATCTGAGTGTCGGTGCCCTTGATGTTGATGGTGGGGAGCTTAGCAGCGCCGTAATCGTCGCCGAGCTTGCTCTTAACGGTAGCAGCGTTCCAGGAACCGTCGATACCTGCAGCTACGGATCTGGGATCCTGAGCAAAACCGGAACCGGTCTTATCAACGTTATCGGACTGGAAGATGTCGCTGTACTCATGGAACAGGTTAGCAAATGCCTCAAGAGAGTCGATGACCTTCTCTTCGTCATACTTGTTGAACTGCTGTACGCCTTCATCGTTCAGACCCTGGAGCTCAAGGCCGCCGGTGAACATGAACATGCAGGAATAGAAACCGTTACCGGCATCCATGTTGAACTTTCTGCCGGCCTTGCGGCAAGCTGCGAGAACGCCCTCGAGAGTCTTGGCGTCTTCGTCGGAGACAACGCTCTTATCATATACGAGATAGTAGCCGTTCTCACCGGTCTCGGGGTAAGCCAGAAGCTCGCCCTTCATGGTAGCAGCCTCAACGGAAGGCTCGGAGTCGCGCTCCTTGACCTCGCCGGCATAATCAAAGCCGAGCTTGTCGTCAGCCTTCGGAACGGGATCGAGAACCTTGGACTTATCCAGACGGTTCATCTGGTCGCATGCAAAGCTGAATACGTCGCCCGCAACAGACGGGTCGTTCAGGATCTGAGCAGCTACGTCGCCCTCTTCCTGAGGCTTGACATCGATGGTGATGTTCTTGTCGGAATGTTCGCTCTTGAACTGATCGCACAACTGCTGAGTCAGCTCAACAGCAGCTTCGGGAGCCCATACCAGCAGTGTGACATTGTCTTCACCCTGGAAAACGTCACCCGATGCAGTGGTCTTCTGATCATTGGTGGTTTTGTTGCCGCCGCAGGCAGCGAGTACGGATGCGAGCATCAGAACTGCCAGCAACAGCGCAATAATTTTTTTCATGTTTGTTTTCCTTCTTTCTTTCCAAAAATGTTTTTTGGATAGTTGTACCGAGAATCCGGACCGGCACACCTAATCACTGTATCAATTTTACCATAGTTCCCCCTATGATTTCAACTCCTTTTGTACTTTTTATCTAAAACATTAATTTCAGATTTGTTTTTTGTTAGTTTTGACAATTGAAAAAATGATTGTTGTTTGTTTTGTACAAATACTGTTCTTTGTTTTTGTTGAGTATAACAGTTTCGCTTTTGTGCAACTTGTCAGTGTCAACTCTTTGAAGCGCGGTTCGTTGTTGGCAGGAAAGGATTTTATATTTCTGTTTCGGAATTAAATCGGGCAGGTGCCGAAGTTTTCAAATATTTTCGTCTATTTTGACTAAATCGACTTTTTACGGGCGAAAAGACGCATTGACATCCGACCTGTTTTCTATGTATAATATATCAGTATTAATACTGCAATGCGGAGCGGGAGCGCCTTCTGCGCGAAACAGATCCCGCTCGTAATGATCTTGGAGGTTCCCGATGAAACTGATCGATTTACTGCAAAACTGTGAATATACCGTAGACGCAGGCTCGCTTGACGTCAACATCAAGGATGTGATCTATGACAGCCGCAAGGTGGTCAAGGGCTGTGTCTTTGTTGCCCTCAAAGGCTACAACGTGGACGGTCACAAGTTCATTCCCGACGCGGTAGAACGCGGCGCGAAGGCGCTGGTCGTGGAGGATGAGGGCATCGCGTATGACGGCGTCACCGTCGTCCGCGTCAAGGACGCGCGTGCCACCTTAGCGCTGATGAGCGTGGAATTCTTCGGCAGACCCGCCGAGGAGCTGACCACCATCGCCGTCACGGGAACCAAGGGCAAGACCACCACCGTCGCCATGATCCGCTCCATCTTAGAGAACGCGGGCATCAAGACCGGCACCATCGGCACCTTAGGCATTCTGATCGGCGACCGCATCTACAAAACCAACAATACCACCCCCGAGAGCTACGAGATCCAGCAGGCGATGCGCCGCATGGTCAGCGAGGGCTGCAGGGCGATGGTCATCGAGGCGTCGTCACTGGGTCTGAAATGGCACCGCACCGACGGTATCCTCTTTGATTACGGCATCTTCACCAACTTCTCGAGCGACCATATCGGCGGCGTCGAGCACAAGGATATGGCGGAATACCTCGCCTGCAAAGCTCTGCTGTTCCGGCGCTGCAAGACCGGCATCATCAACATCGATGACGAGAATGCCGAGGGCGTGACAGAGGGGCACACCTGCGCGATCGAGACCTACGGCTACAGCGAGAACGCCGATCTTGTCGCGCACGGTGATGAGCTGGTCGCGAAGCGCGGCTTCATCGGCGTCCACTTCAAGACCACCGGCACCGAGGAGCTGAGCGTGAACGTCGCGATCCCGGGGCGCTTCTCCGTTTACAACGCACTTGCCGCGATCGCGGTATGCCGTCATTTTGACATCGACAAGCAGAATATCCTCGACGGTCTGAAAAACGTCAAGGTCAAGGGCAGAGTCGAGGTCGTGCCGGTACCCGGCAACTACACCATGCTCATCGACTACGCGCACAACGCTGTTTCGATGGAGAACGTGCTCTCTACCCTGCGCGAATACAAGCCGCACCGTCTGATCACGATGTTCGGCGCGGGCGGTAACCGCCCCAAGACCCGCCGCTTTGAGATGGGCGAGGTCAGCGGCAGGCTCTCTGATCTTTCGGTCGTCACCGAGGACAACAGCCGCTATGAGGATGTGATGGATATCATCGCGGACATCAAGGTCGGACTCGACAAGGTCGGCGGCAAATACATCGTCATCCCCAACCGTATCGACGCGATCCGCTACTGCATCGAAAACGCCGAGCCGGGCGATATCATCGTCCTCGCCGGTAAAGGTCACGAGGATTATCAGGAGATCCGCGGCGTGAAGTACCACATGGATGAGCGCGAGATCATCGCCGACATCATCGACGCCGATCAGGATGACGATGATGATGACGATTCCGGCAACAGATAATACAGGTGGAGATCGCCACGGTTATCGGAAAAGCCTATCTATAATCATGTATCAATGAAAAACACCCTGCGGCTGTTAAAACCGCAGGGTGTTATTGATTTGATGAAAGGCAGAAAGCATTAGGTTTAACTCCGTTTCGCAACCCTCCGCCCTTTGGGCACCTCTCCGGTGTATGGAATCTGTTTTCCAAATCGCAGATTCGGACAGAATCTCACCTTAGGAAAGGGAGGCTGAGTTTTTATTCGGCCGGGATCGTTTCGACCCAATTGCCGCCGCCTACCGCAGCGTAGATCTGCACCATCGCGGTCAGCTCATGGGCGTCGTTGAGAAACAGCTTGGACGCTTTGATGTTGCTGTCCGCGAGCGTTTGGCGCCTCATCTCATCATTGCCGGATAATTGACTGTACTTGTCGTCATAATAAGAGGTCAGGTGGGTTTTCAGTACGCTGATCGCGGTGTTGTAATCGTGATCGGTCATGGAACAGAGCTTTTCAGCGCTCAGCTCGTTACCGTTGGTGATATCAAAGCAATAGCACAGACCGTAGCTGTTGCCGCCGTCGACCTTGTTCTTGACATACACGCTGAGGAACTTATCATACAAATATGCTTCATAATTCAGCTCGGTCACATAATTATGTCCCTCGGGATCATCAAAATAATCGCCGTATTTCTCTACGATCTCACGGTTTGCCGCCTTGGCGTCACTGCTGTCTATCAATATCTCGGGGATCGCACAGCGCTTTTCACTGCCGCCCGGCAGGATGATGACCGATTCCTTCGCGTTCTTGATATAATCCGAGAGCGCGACGGAAGCGGGATCGTTCTTCCTCTCTTCATCACTCGCGTTAGAAGACGCCACATCGGTATCTACTTCTTCACCGGATTTTTCGTTCTTGGCCGAGGACGCATAGGTGGACGAAGGCGCGTCGGTCGCGCTCGCCTTATCTTCCTTTTTGGGCGAAGAACAGGCGCTCAATGCGGTCATCGCCAACATACCGGCTAACAAAAAAGCTGTCAATCGTTTCATTTCTGTTTCCTCCTAACGATAGTATCTTTATCATAAACCATTACGGCACAAATAGCAAGCCGCATAGGTAATTTACACATATTTTTTCCCGATTGATCGTATTTTTACTACAGTGAAATGCTCCGCAAATCTTGCATTTACTCCAAAAGGTGGTAAAATAATGTGGGTATTTTTATTATTATGTAAAATTCGACATTCTTTGAACGGAGCGCTGAAATCGGCTACGATCGGGGAATGACTATTCACTGACAACGTGTCGATACAAGAGGATAACATGAAGATAAACGATCCGAAAAACAGAACAGAGGGCAATCTGCTGCTGGGCATCGACATCGGCTCCACGACCGCCAAGCTCGCGCTGATCGACGACGGCGAGCTGATCTACAGCCGCTACGAACGCCACTTCTCTCAGGTACGCCAAAAGACGCTCGAGATGATCGAAGCGATCAAGGAACTGCTGGAAGGTCGCAGCTTTACCGTCGCGGTATCCGGCTCGGCGGGCATGGGTATGGCGAATGCCGCGCGGCTGAGCTTTGTGCAGGAGGTCTACGCCACCGCCGAATGTGTGCGGTGCTTACAGCCCGACACTGACGCGGTGATCGAGCTGGGCGGAGAGGACGCGAAGATCATCTTCTTCACCGGCGGACTGGACGAGCGCATGAACGGCTCCTGCGCGGGCGGTACCGGCGCGTTCATCGACCAGATGGCAACGCTTTTAAACCTCTCCAACACCGAGATGGATGAGTTGAGTCTTAGCCATCAGCACCTCTACCCCATCGCCTCTCGCTGCGGCGTATTCGCGAAAACGGATATCCAGCCGCTGATCAACCAGGGCGCGACCAAGGCGGATATCGCCGCCTCCATCTATCAGGCGGTCGTCAATCAGACGGTCGGCGGACTGGCGCAGGGCAGGAAGATCGAGGGTAAGGTCATGTTCCTCGGCGGCCCGCTCCACTACTGCATGGGGCTCAGAGAGCGCTTTGTCGAGACCCTCAAGCTCAGTGAAGAGAACGCGATCTTCCCCGGCTACGGACTGTATGCCGTGGCGATCGGCGCGTCGCTGTACTCCGAGGACAGCGAGCTGATGGGCTATGACGAGCTGGTAAAACGCCTCAAGGAGAGCATGAAGCACAAGGAGAGGGTCTCGACCCTGCCTCCCTTGTTTAAAGATAAAAACGAATATCAGGCGTTCATCCGCCGTCACACGCAGAACAGCGTCAAGACCGAATACGCCGGCGGCTATAAGGGTGACGCGTATATCGGCATCGACTGCGGCTCCACGACGACCAAGCTGGTCGTCATCACCGAGAGCTGCGACATCATCTACACCTACTACAGCTCCAACAAGGGTAATCCCGTGCAGATCGTGCAGGAACAGCTGACGAGGATCTACGACGAGTTCGGCGACAAGTTAACGATCCGCGGATGTGCCGTCACCGGCTACGGCGAGGAGCTGATCAAACGCGCGTTCTCCATCGACTTCGGTCTGGTGGAAACGATGGCGCACTATACCGCCGCGAAATACTTTGACAAGAATGTCGACTTCATCCTCGACATCGGCGGACAGGACATCAAGTGCTTCAAGATCCGCAACAACAGTATCGACAGCATCATGCTCAACGAGGCTTGCTCCTCGGGCTGCGGCTCGTTCATCGAAACCTTCGCGCAGTCGATGGGCTATACCGTTGAGGAATTCGCCCGTCAGGGACTGTTCTCGATGGCGCCGGTCGACCTCGGCACACGCTGCACGGTGTTCATGAACTCCTCCGTCAAGCAGGCACAGAAGGACGGCGCGTCGGTGCAGGATATCTCGGCAGGACTCTCGCTGTCGGTCGTCAAAAACGCGATCTACAAGGTCATCCGCGCCACCACCCCCGATGAGCTGGGTCAAAGGATCGTCGTGCAGGGCGGTACGTTCATGAATGACGCGGTACTGCGCTGCTTTGAGAAGGAGATCGGTCGCGAGGTTGTGCGACCCAATATCGCGGGGCTGATGGGCGCGTTCGGCGCGGCATTGTACGCCAAGGAGCATCGCCCCAAAACGTCGTCCATTTTGGACGCTCAGGCTGTCAGAACGCTCCGACATGAGAGCCGATCGGCGGTATGCAAGGGCTGTACCAACAACTGCCGCCTGACGATCAACATCTTCAACGGTAAGGATAAGCTTATCTCGGGCAACCAGTGCGAGAAAGGCGCGGGCATCACACTCCGTGATGATGAAAAATTGCCGAATCTGTATGAATATAAACGGAAGCTGATAGAAAACTATCAGACATCGACCAACAAATCAATCAACCCTCCGTCCCGTGACACACGTGTCCGGGACACCTCCCTTAGGAAAGGGAGGCAAAAGATCGGCCTGCCGATGGCGCTGGGTATGTATGAGCTCTATCCGCTGTGGCACACCATCTTCTCTGAGCTCGGCTTTGAGGTCATCGGATCGGGCTTTTCGACCCGCAAGCTGTATCAAAAGGGGCAGTTCTCCATTCCGTCCGACACCGTATGCTATCCCGCCAAGCTCATGCACGGTCATATCGAGACCCTGCTCGAGCAGGATGTGGACGCGATCTTCTATCCCTGTCTGACCTATAATATCAATGAAAACAAGGGCGACAACTTCTACAACTGTCCTGTCGTCGCCTATTACTCCGAGCTGTTGCAGGGCAACATGGACTCGCTTAAACAGACCAAGTTCCTGTGCCCCTATCTGAACATCAACAGTGAAAAGGAGCTCAGCCGTGAGCTGACGCTCGTATTATCCAAGCACTTTGACTTTATCAAAAAATCCGACGTGAATCGTGCGGTCAAGGCGGGTGTTGCCGAATACAGGGCGCATATGCAGCGCGTCTATGACGAGGGCGCTCGTGCCGTGAAATTCGCGCGCGACAAAGGCAAGCGCATCATGATCCTCGCGGGCAGACCGTATCACATCGACCCCGAGATCTGCCACGGCATCGACAAGCTGGCGACCTCGCTGGGCTTTGTCGTCGTCAGTGAGGACAGCGTGACCGCCGACAAGGAACCGCCCACCCTCGGCGTACTCAACCAGTGGACCTACCACAGCCGTCTTTACGCGGCGGCGCAGTACGCGTCGGAGCATGACGACACCCAGCTCGTACAGCTGGTATCCTTCGGCTGCGGTGTGGACGCGGTCACCACCGACGAGGTGCGCGCGATCCTCGAACGCAACGGAAAACTCTATACACAGATCAAGATCGACGAGATCACCAACCTCGGCGCTGTACGGATTCGCCTGCGCAGTCTGATCGGCGCATTACAGGAAAGGGGGCAATAACATGGCGGCCGCAAAAGCGGATTATGTAAAATTCACCAAGGAAATGCGGGATGAATACACCATCCTCGTCCCCACCATGCTGCCCATCCACTTCAAGCTGATCTCCAACGTTCTGGTGCGCTACGGCTACAAGGTTGACTTCCTCGAGGACGTAGACGGCAATATCAAGGAATCGGGGCTCAGATATGTCCACAACGACACCTGCTACCCCGCCCTGCTGGTCATCGGACAGCTGATCAATGCGGTTGAGTCGGGGCGCTATGACAAGGACAAGGTCGCCCTGCTGATCACCCAGACGGGCGGCGGATGCCGCGCCTCCAACTACATCTACTTACTGCGCAAGGCGCTGAAAAAGGCAGGCTACGGGCACATCCCCGTGATCTCGCTGAACTTCAATATGCTTGAAAAGCACCCGGGCTTCCAACTGACCTTACCGATGCTGTACCGCATGCTGTACTGCGCGTTCTACGGCGATTTGATGATGCTGATGGCGAACCAGTGCCGCCCGTATGAAAAGCGCAGGGGCGACACCGACCGCGTGGTACAAAAGTGGGTCAACCGTCTGCTCGACGAAAGCGCCCGCAGCTCCACCATGCGCTACAGCCACGTTAAGAAAAACTATCGGCTGATCGCGGACGACTTCAACAAGATCCTCGGCGATACACCGCGCGATAAAGTCAAGGTCGGCATCGTCGGCGAGATCTATGTCAAGTTCTCCCCCTTAGGCAACAACAATCTGGAGCAATTCCTGCTCAAAGAAAATGTCGAGCCCGTCATCCCGGGCTTCGTCGACTTCTGTTTATACTGCGTATACAACGGTCTGGTCGACTATGACCTGTACCGTATCCGTCCCTTCAAAGCGCTCGGCTCCAAGTTCCTGTATCGCTTTCTGCTGAAAAAACAGCGCTACATCCGCAAAATGATGCAGGAATACTACCCGAACTTTATGCCGATGGCGGATTTTGACGAAACGCAACAACGCGTCAAGGGCTACATCAACCAAGGCGCGAAGATGGGCGAGGGATGGCTTTTAACGGCAGAGATGCTCGAGCTGATCAGCGAGGGTGTGAACAACATCATCTGTACCCAGCCGTTCGGATGCCTGCCCAACCACATCGCGGGCAAGGGCATGATGAAGCCGATCAAGGAACGCAACCCGGGCGTGAACATCGTCGCCATCGACTACGATCCCGGCGCGACCGCGATCAATCAGGAGAACCGCATCAAGCTGATGCTGTCCAACGCGGAGCGCTGATCATGCTGGTTGAAAAGCTGAAAGATTACGCAAACAGCAGCGTTTATCCGTTCCACATGCCCGGGCATAAAAGAATGGGCGGAAACGGGCTCCCTTATGAGATCGATATCACGGAGATCGACGGCTTTGACAATCTGCACGATCCCCGCGGATGTTTAGCGGAATTGCAAGAGAACGCGGCTGAGCTGTACAGCGCGCGCCACGCGTTTACATTAGTGAACGGCTCGACCGTCGGGATCCTCGCCGCAACGCGCGCGATGACGAAGGACGGCGACCGCGTGCTGATCGCCCGCAACAGCCATATGGCGGTCTATCATGCCGCCGAGCTGTGCCGACTGAATACGGAATATATCCTGCCCGACACGGTCGATGGGCTCGGGATCTTCGCTTCGATCTCTCCCGCGGCAGTCGAGCGAATGCTGAACGCGCATCCCGATACCTCGCTGGTCGTCGTCACCTCCCCCACCTATGAGGGCGTGGCGTCGGACGTCAAAAGCATCGCCGATATCTGTCATCAACACGGTGCAAGATTGTTGGTTGACGAGGCGCACGGAGCGCATTTTCCGTTCTCGGACAGATTCCCGCAAAGTGCTATCGGGTGCGGCGCGGACACGGCTGTGACCAGCCTGCATAAAACGCTGCCTGCTATGACGCAAACGGCGCTGCTGCTGACAAACGATGACATCCTGGCAAAGGAATTACAGCGGCAGCTCACTGTTTTTGAAACGAGCAGTCCGTCTTATGTATTGCTCGCGTCCATTGATCGCTGTCTGACGTTTTTGATAAACCATAAAGAAGCGTTTGACGACTATATCAAACGGCTCGACAATTTCCATCAGGCCGCAAGATCACTAAAGCATATATCCGTCGCGCATGACGAGCTGTTGCATGCGGAGAATGTGTTTGATTTCGATAGCGGCAAGCTCTGCATCTTCGGCAACGGCTGTATGAGCGGCAAAAAGCTCATGGATATATTGCGTGCAGACTACCATCTTGAGCTCGAAATGGCGCTCGGCGACTATGCGCTCGCGATGACCTCCGTGTGCGATACCGACGAGGGATTTGTCCGCCTGATCAACGCATTGACACAGATTGACAGCAGGTGCACACAATCGGATCATCCGAATACCATCACCGCCTCTCCCCTGCCGCAAAAGCGATATACCATCAGTGAAGCTATAAACGCGGACGGAGAAATACGCGATATCTTCATGGCGGAAGGAAAAACCTCCCGCGACTACATCCGCGCCTATCCGCCGGGCATCCCGATCATCGTACCGGGTGAAGTGATCGACCGCGAGGTGCTGTCACAACTCACGGCATTGATGGCATCGGGAAACGAGATCATCACCGATCATTCCGCCTTTCCGCTAATTTCAATAATCGGTTGACAAAGCACGCACCGCGTGTTAGAATATACCTACATAAATCAAGGAGTTGACAATTATGAAAAGAATCCAGACTATTGAGACTCGTGATCTTCAGAAGAGCGTAAAGACCGGCGGCTGCGGCGAATGCCAGACCTCCTGCCAGTC
>CAMJMQ010000035.1 GCA_946407065.1 uncultured Clostridia bacterium
AATAAACCAATATGAGAATGAATTGGAGTTTTGAAAGTTGTTTTCTTCTGCGGATTACCGCGATCAAGCTGACGATCAGACTGATAGCCGTAAAAAGCAGATAAACCAGTATCAGCCAGCGCTTTTGCTCTGTGCCGCCCGGCAAAAGAGTGCGTTGCAGCAGGTCGCCGACCGCTGCCGCTGCGGAAACTCCCCAAAGGCTGAGGATCAGCTTCCACAGGAAAGACTTATGGGGCTCCTGCGAACAGCAGCGAAGGAGGTAAAGCGTCAGCAGAGGGATGATCGTTGATGAAAACAAAGCGGCGAGAAAATCACACGCTGTTTGAAGCGGTATGTTATGCCAATACAAAGCGGAAAACCGGCTGATCAAGCTCGCCGAGGTTTTCAAAACCATATCGGAGAAAAAAACGACGCAGAACCACCGCCACCGGTTTTCGAGGTCGCGCAGGACCAAAACGACCGATATTCCCAACACGGCGATCAGCAGGGTAGTCGAATCGATCACAGAATAGTAATATGTCGTCCAATCCATCATAGCCGCAGCCCCCTGATCGGAAATCTCAGGCGTGTGAGTTGATCGCGCACCTGTTCAGCGGAGAGGGGTTTTACGGCAAAGCCGCAGGCGCCGGTATCCCACGCCTCCAGCGCGTAGTCGGGATAGGCGGTCAGATAGATCACGTTGGTGCGGGGATTGATTTTCAGCAGCTCACGGCACAGTTCAAGTCCGTTGAGCTTGCCCATTTCGATATCGATATAAGCAAGATGTACGCGGTTGGATTTGGCAAATGTCAGAGCTTCTGTTGGAGAAGTAAAGCCCGTGACCGAAGCGTTTGGAAGCAAGTTGCCGATTACCGACATACCGCCCTTTAGAATGATACTCTCGTCATCCACCATAATGACGTTCGGTTCCTCTACGGTATTGTCGATCGTTTCCAATAAAATGTTGATATCGATATCTAAGCATTTGGAGATCCGCAGAAGCAGAACGGCGTCAGGGATGCGCCGTCCCGTTTCCCAGTTCGCTATCGTGGTGCGTTCCACAAACAGCATATCGGCGAGCTGCTGCTGGGACAGCTTTTTATCGGTCCTGAATTGTTTCAGGGTATCGGCGAAGGAATCCTTCATGTGCTTTTCCTCTCTTGGAAGTAAACTGTATCTATGATTATAAGGGATGTGCCTTTGAAATACAACAGCATTCCAAAATAAGATGTCACGCTCTGACACATCTTATTGTCTTATGGAGTATTTATGATAGAATTAAACTGAGTAATTTTGTAAAACAGCGGAAAACAAGGAGGCAAAAGTATTCGCCGGTTTTCAGGTAATAAACGTTTCACGTTTTATTATATCAATTTTAAACTAAGGAGAGAAAAACATGAAATTTCCAAATGCAGCAAAAGGCGTGAAAAAGATTTTCAACGCCGAAATCATTTCACTGATCGCCGCCTTGGTCAGCGGAGCCGGACTCGTTATGAGCTTGATCGGAGCTTCGAACGAAACCGACGAGTCCGCCGGTACAACTCTGCTTGCCGTTTCGGGCGCTTTGTTGATCGTTTCCGGTATCGCGCTTTTGGTCGCAGGGATCATGAACATCATCGGCTTTATTCAGGCAGCAAAGGATGAGGAAGGCATCAAGAGAGCAGTGCTCTGTACGGTATTCAGCGCTCTGTTTGCGTTCGTTGCCGCGTTCTTTGAGAATCAGACCGGCTTCCTCGGCGGACTTGGCACCGTTTTATCGTCGATTGCCACTGTGTTGAATATGCTTGTTGCGCTCTTCATGATCGGCGGTCTGATGAATCTGTCCGCGAAATGCAACAGACACGATATGGTCAAGAGAGGTCATAGCATCCTTACCACGATCGTCGTTTCCTACCTTATCACTTTGGCCCTCAGTATATTGATTCGCTTCGGCGCATATACATCCTCTTTCGGCGCAAGCGTTATCAACTGGCTGTCCGGTCTTTCGGCGCTGTTTACCGTGTTCATCTACGTTCTCGAGCTCATCTATCTCGCAAAAGCGAAGAAGATGCTGGCAGAAAACTAAAAACATTGACCGTGGTGTTACTGCGTCCTTGCGGCGCGGCAACGCCTTGTCCATTTTATACGGAGGTATGAAAATGAAATAATTACTATCATCTGTCAGTGTGATCCTTGTGCTTGTTATGCTGCTGAGCATGGCGTCTCCGCTGACTGCATTTGCGGCCGGAGACGGGATCACTGTGAAAGACCTTACGGCGCATATCTATAACATGGAAGATACCGAAACGATGCAATGTCTGTTCAAAAGCTCTATGCCCGATATGGCGTTCATTTCTACGGTCGATTATTTAAAGCACGTATATGTTGACGAACCGACCGAGGAAAAGAACGCGGACGGCACCTACACGATCACCAATCCCAAGGGAACAATGGTTATTGATCCCGAAAAGGATGACTTGCATTTCGATAGCTTTGAGGATTTCGTTTCAGCTAATGTACCAGTACGGCAACGGCGGCGAATACTTTACAATGGTTCTGCATGACGAGTTCAGGTCAGGCGAGGGATATACTCCCGACGTCATGAAGGAGGAAATGGATTCTGTTTCGGTCACTGCCGAAAAAGGTCTGCTGAAACGCACCACCAACACCGGCATTTACACAAAATGGTCGGAGGGTGAAGAAAAGAAATGGGTGAGATTCAACGGCAAATATTCCGCCGATTATGACGACGACGGTATCGTCAGCCTTCTGTCCGCGGTATATTCGCTTTCAGGATATGAGGCGCAGGGAAAATATGAGGTCAAAAAGGAAAACGGAAGGATCACTGAGATCACCAGGTACATCTCCGTCGACGGCGGGTGGAAGCCGGATGAAAAATATGTTTTCGAGTATAACGATACCGAGATCAGCCCGTCAAGATACGCAGCGATGATCAATTACTTTATCGCCGATCACGGCGGAAATTATTATTGTTACAACTGGTATTAAAACTTTTATAATATATAGGAGATGATAAGTCTGATTTGCGTACAAAACTACACCAAGAAGTACGGTGATAAAACTGTTGTGAACGATATCTCGTTCACCGCAAAAGACGGCGCTATCACCGGATTTATCGGTCACAACGGAGCCGGTAAATCAACAACGATCAAAGCGATCACGGGCGTTATTCGCCCGACAAGCGGTTCCATTACGATCAATGGGATCGACATCCAGAAGGACGGAAAAAAGGCGAAAAGTCAGTTCGGCTATGTTTCCGACAGCCCCGATCACTTTTTGCGACTAAGCGGAGTTGAATATCTGAATTTTATGGCGGATATTTATGATACGCCCTTAGACGGAAGATCCGCGTTCATTGAGGATTACGCCAAACGCTTCGGCATTTACGACTCACTGAACAGCACGATCCTCTCGTATTCTCACGGAATGCGTCAAAAAATAATGATCATGGGCGCGCTGATCCACAATCCGTCCGTATGGATTTTAGACGAGCCCTTGACCGGTCTTGATCCGCAGTCGGCATTTGAACTTAAACAGATGATGCGCGAGCACGTAAAAAAAGGGAACTCGGTGTTCTTTTCAACACACGTGCTCGAGGTTGCCGAAAAGCTGTGCGACGAGATCTGCATCATCAAAAAAGGGGAGCTTTTGTACTGCGGAACACTTGATGAACTGAGGGCTACGCACAAATCAAATGCTTCACTGGAAAACATTTTTCTTGAATTAACAGAAACAAAAGAATAATTGGAGGTAGTAAAAATGGTTATGTCTATTGTGTTTGGTGTATTAGGAGTCGGTTTGATTATTTTCGGCATAAAAATTCTTCTTACCGGCACACTTACAAAAAGCGAGGAGGCGAAAATCGCCTCGTATTCAAAGAAAGGCGCACGCACTTATAAGCTGATCAATGTCGTTATGTATATCGTTGTCGGTCTCTTTTTGATCGGAGAATGTATTGTCGATTTTCTCGAATTCCAAAAAATCCTAAACGATAGTTTTTTGATCAAAATGATTATGTTTGGCGTCATTTTACTAATGGTGATCATATACTTTATTGTCGCGTCAAAATGCAAGAAGATGACTGACAATGAGTGATCAAAAAGTAACCGGCGAGTTTTCCAAGGTTAGAAAGCTCATTTCCGTTTTGGAAAAATGCAACGGAAACTCAAAGATCGGCGGCAGCGAAGCGCTGATCTCACCGAGAGCGGCAAAGATCCTTGCCGCTGTCGGATTGGTATTCCTGACCGCGACTTTGGCTGCTGCGGCTTTCTTTGCGGAACCCTTCATCTCACCGTACATCTCCCTGAGTGACTTCACAAAATTTTTAATGCTTATACTGCTTTTGTTCAGCCTTGTGCTATCGGTCAAAAACATCGTCACTGTGCTGTACACGGCGGACGATCTTCCCGTTTTGCTGCCTATGCCTTTTTCGGCAAGTCAGATCGTGGTAGCCAAGCTGACGGTAACCTTGAAGTTCCCGGTAGTTCTAAGCTTGATTCTGATCAACTCAAGCTTTTTCGGCTTCGGCTTACGGGCAGGAATGGGCGCAGCGTTTTACATCGGCACGGTGCTTTCAAGCTTCCTTATTCCTGTGACCGGTCTTGCGGTCGCCGCGTTGATGACGGTCGTGATATTCAAGTGCTGCGGCTTTATCCGGAATCGCGATATCATGGTAGCGATCGGCGGTATCCTGACGATCGTGCTGACAGTTGGCTATTTGATCGTCAACAGTATTCTCAGCAGCAGTGATTCCCCTGACGCTGCTTTCAGCGCCCTTTCGATGGTTGCAGGTTTATCTGACTGCTTCCCGAACGTAGCATTTATGAATGGCTTTATGTTCGACGGAAATATCACGGGACTGTTCATCAGCCTCGGTATTACCGCTCTAGCTATCGCTTTAGCCTTGCTTGTTATCAAGCTGTTCTATCTGTCCACAGCGCTTTCCATGCAAAATACCGGCTCTGCAAAAAAGCCTGTCGAAGAAAGCATGCTTTCCGCTCGAAAGAAGCGCAGCGTACTGAAAGCGCTGACCTCTTACGAGGCGAAAAATGCGCGTAGGAATCCGTCTTATATGATTTACGGTTTTGCCATGACCTTTATCTGGCCGCTGTTTCTTATTCTGCCGTTCGCTTTCGGCAAAAACGCGATTTTCAACTCCGTAAATGGCTCTGTTGACACAAGCGCCGCGCTGATCTGCGCTTTGCTTCTCGGTGTTGTTGCGTCCTGCTTTGCCTGCGGCTTAAACAATTTGGCCGGAACCGCCTTTTCGCGTGAGGGCGAAAGCTTTTATATTTTACGCGCCATGCCGCTTGATTTTAAGGAATATTATAAGAGCAAGCTCCACTTTTCCATGCTGATCTGTTCGCTCGGAAGCGTTTCGTACATCCTGATCCTCGGTATCGTTTGCATGGTGACCGGTATCGTTCCGATCACCGGCAGCTGGGTATTCCTGTATAGCGCGTTCGTCTGTGTCCTTTGCAACTTGATTTTTGTCAACCGTATGCTCGTGAGCAATGCCAAAAGTCCGGTTTTCAGCCGAGACAGTGAAACGGAAATATCACGCAAGCTGGGCGGTATAAACGCCGTTGCCCTTATCATCGGATTTGTGATGTATATCGCTCTGTTTGTTTTCATTATCATTGCGATGATACCGGAGCTTTCCGCGATATTCCTTAACAGCACAACGGTGACGATTGCCCTTGTCTCAGCCGCGGTTTTTGCGCTCCTTATATTTGTGATCGCTGTAGCAGTCAACAAAACCTCCGTCAAAAAAGCGGAGAAGAGTTTGATGATAATCGAATAGCTTCCCATAATACCCTCCGTCATTTTCGGCAATTTCAAGACTTCGGTTTACTATGAAAAAGAGGACAGAGAAAACGATGCAGAAAGTTGTGCAGAGCGAAATCAATCGCATATTTTTTGATTGATAAGTAAAGTAGGTGCAAAAAATGAATAAGCCCATTAAAACAGTGTTAGGCGGCGTTTTGTTTGTCGTTATATGGATCGGGCTATGGAATCTGTTTGACTTCATATGGAAAACGTGGATAAACGGAAGCGGCTACCAATTTACCTCATCATATCACATTTTATACCCGCTCGGCATTGGCGTTGTTATGTACTTGATTTTATTTGTGGTCAAAACTGTAAAAAAGAAAAACAAATGAAAACTATAATATACTATCCCCGAAAAATGCTTGTATACGTGGTTTGAACCTATAAGCATTTTTATCAATGCTCGCGTTGACAGTTAACACCCAAGCGACAGAAATACAAATGTGTATGAATTCTTCTGCTTGACTTATTTCTTTTCTGTGGTATTGTGTTGTGCAGTCGGGAGCGCGATTCTATGACTACATTAGAGAACTTCTACTTCGGGAACATCAATCCGAGCGAGTACAAGCAGAGCGGAAATAGCAAGAAGAAGCTGTCAGAAATGACAAGGTTGCTTGATGAACTTCGATCCATACTCACAACCGAACAGCAAAAGGAGAAGATTGAGCAGATTGAAAACTGCCAGCTTTCGCTGATTGCTCTCTCTGAGAAGGATGCCTTCATAGAGGGTTTCAAGATTAGCGTTAGGATGACAACCGAAATATACGCAGATACACAACAGCGGGGATGACACGTTAGTCATCCCCGCTGTTCGCGTTTATATATAGACGTTGAAGTGATAATAGGAAAAAGGCACGCGTGCCCAACACAGACGATTTGTGAGCACCTGTGGCGGTAATTCCGACAGGTGGTTACAGATCTTGTGTTGCGTTCTTTATTTCATCACTTTTCTTTGCTATCAAGGACATTCATTTTCGGCAGATAAATGACATATATGCGGCTATTGCGCGTCAGAAAGACAAAGCAGAATCGATCAAAGACATTATATCTCAAAGTGAATTATGATACTTTCTTTTGATAACAGTGTGTTATCCTTTGTGCAAAACCCCCAAAAGGAGAGCGATAATTTTGGATTGTAGCTTGCAAAAAACTATGATAAAATAAAAAGGTATGAATTAATGGCCCGTTAACATGATCGGAGCCATTCGTTTGAGAAACGTACAATAATATGCTAATACTTCTTAAATGACAACAGATAAGCTTGGGCGCAAAACAAATTGGGGGATTTCGTTGAATATCATTTGGTTAGTATTTGTTTCAATGGCAATATTGATGTGGTCGGCAACCGGCTTACTCTACAAAGCCGGTGTGCACGATGAGAAGGAAAAGCATATCTGCTTAAAATTCTCGGTCTGCGTCGGGCTCGTGTTTTTTGTGATCGCTCTTGTCTATCTGATCATACGGGACGAACCGTTCACCATTTGGGAAAGCGCCGTCAGGTACTGGCCCATGACGCTTTTCGGCATTGTATACGCCGTCATCAACACTCTCTCGTACAAAGGCTACGTCTACAACGAGGCGACGGTGCAGTCCCCCGTAGAGGGGATCAGCGGCGGCACATCTACCGTATTGCTGATCATCATTTATCTGATACTCGGAAGGGTCGATTCCGTCGCAAAGCTGTTAACGCCGTTACGATCATTGGGCATACTGATGATTTTGATCAGCATTATCCTGCTATCGATCGTTCGTAATAAGGCTCACCGAAGCAACCCGCAGTATCAAAAAGCCAAGTGGATGAGCCGCGGTCTGGGGACGCTGATTTTTCCGGTCGTCTTCTCGATCGCAGACGCTTTGGAGACGATCGTCACGGGGGTTTGTCTGGACACCACCTATGGCTACGCTATGCCAGAGGGCGACAGCATCATCATCGTCGGCATGGAATATGCGGCGTTCGCCCTCGGGTTCTGGATCTATATTCTCATCAAGGAAAAGAAGGCGTACAATCCGTTCACCAAGAAAAGCGCTCCCCGCATCCTCGGCGCGCTGACCGATAACGTCGGAGTCGTCTTTTACAGCTATGCGATGGCGATCAATTCGGTTTCGACCGACCCTCTGCTGGCTGTATACCCGATCTTTGTCATGATCGGAGGCCGAGTATTCATGAAAGAAAAGGTCAGCAAGGTGCAGTATATCTACCTGCTCGGAATCGTAGCGGGAAGCGTGATGGTCATTGTGGACACCGTATTCTGATCGTCAGCAGCATCAGCAGACCGATATCATGATAAAAGCAACCGTATCGTCGCTTAAAAAGGAGTGATACATCCAATGCAAAAAAACGCTAAGCGTCAGCCTACGCTGATGTCAAAAAAATATTTCTCAATGCTTTTAGGCGGTACGCTGACCATGATGGTAGCGTCGATCCTATTGATGTCCGATTCTGTCATTGCAGGCGCCGCCATCGGCTCCGACGCTGTGGCGGGGATCACGCTGGTGACGCCGCTCTACTCGCTCGCTGTCTTTTTCGGCTCCGTCATCTCCATCGGTATCCCCCTGCTGTACGCTAAGGAGATGGGTAAATTCAATAAGGATCGAGCGGATCAGGCATTTGGCTTTGGTGTGCTGATGTCTGTTATCGTAGGGGTTCTCCTGTTCCTGGTGTTCACCTTTTTCGGAGAGCTTTATCTGCGCAGCTACTCCCCTCCCCAATCGGTTCTGGAGCAAGCCCTCGGTTATCTGTTCTGGATGCGTTTTACGATCCTGATCCTGCCCTTCCAAATGCTCATCGCCAATATGGTGTACAGCGACGGCGACGAGGCTATCTCCACGATCGCTACCGCGGCGCAGGGTCTGGGAAACATTGCGCTTTCTATCATCCTCAGTCCTATCATGGGAATCCGCGGTATCGGACTGGCGTCGTTCCTGTTCAATGCTGTTTCTATCCTGATCCTGCTGATTCATTTCGCCAAAAAAAGCAATTCCCTCAGATGGAATCTGTATTTCTCCTTCGGTATCATGAAGGATGTTATCCGCTACAGCATCATCGACTCGAGCTCCTATCTTTTCCTGGCGATCTTCACTGCCGCGCTCAACGCTTTTATCAGCGCGCAGTTCGGCCCCGAGTACCTGATACTGGCATCCGCCGTTACCCTGTGCCGCGAATTCCAGCTGCTCTTTGACGGCATCGGTCAGGCTGTCGGTCCCATCTTCAGCGTTTACGTCGGAGAACAGAATCATAAAGGACTTCGTTCCAGTTACTCCCTGGCGAACAAGACCGCCGTTATCGAAGGCATTATCGTCACAGTGGTTCTGTTGATCGTCGCGCCGTTTGTCCCGCAATTTTTGAACATAGCGGATCCTCTGCTTGCCGGCTGGGTCGTGATCGGCGTAAGGATAACAGCGTTTGGCTCCACCTTTATCAGTATCCTGTATCTGCTCACCTCTTATTATCTGGTCATAGAGAGGATCGGACTGGGGCTGGCGGTATGCGCGCTGAGAGACGTCATTTTCAGCGTCGGTCTGGCTGTGATCATCGGAAAAATATTCGGTATAACCGGTATGTTCATCGGTATTGCCGCGGCGCCGGCTGTCGCCTACGCGCTGCTGCTGCTCTATCTGGTCGTACGTTACGGCAAAAAGGACTGTCCGCTGCTGCTCTCTAAGGTACCCGGAGACGAAAACTCCTACCTGTTCCATCTTTCCGTAGAACCGGAGCAGATCATCGGACTGCAAAAGGAAGTGGAAGCGCTGTTGCAGAAGCATGAGTATGACAAGCGCACGATAGGAAAAATCAAATTGCTGGTCGAAGAGCTGTATATCCTCATTCGCGAAAAAAACGAGGATAAAAAGGTTCTCAGCGAGTTTACCATCTTTTTGCATCCTGATCAGATCAAGATCATCACTAAGGATGACGGCATTCTCTTCGATATCTCGGAGGAGGATGTGAGCGTTACTTCCCTTGCTTCCTTCGCGGTTTCCGCCTATATGGAAAAGCTGGGTGACAACAGGCACCATCTGACCACCATGAGCTTTAACCGAAGCGCATTCTCTATCAAAATATCATCTTGATGAAAGGAACCTGAGCTATGGCTAACCGATTATTTCTGGAGCTTCTGGCTGTTGCGGCGATCCTTCTGAGCGTTTTGCTCATCAACAACATTTTCCTTTACAAGCAGAAGATCACAGACCTTATCTCTCTTATGTTGATTTCGGGAATCGTCATGTGCGCTCTCGAGATTTCTTGGGCGCTTATTGACGGACATTCGACTTTGAGAGTGCCTGCCTATATCGCAGCATGCGGCTACAGTATCGCTTTCATCATTTTTGCCGGTTTTTTGAACCTATACTTACTTGATCGGCTCGGCATACGTCCGGGAAAGATCGCGCTGATCATCTTCTATATGCTGCCCACTGCGGCGACCGTTGCGCTCTGCGCCGTAACACCGTGGACCCACCTGATGTTCCGGGTAGATGAAAGCGGCATCGTGCGGACGATGGAGTTCTTCGACGTTTTCTTTCACGGGATCGTTTATCTGTATATTTTCTCTCCCCTGCTAATTGCGCTCTACTTCCTGACGCTGGGTAAAAAGAGGAGACCCACCGACTGTGAGATCCCCGCAAGTATGTTTATCTTCGGCATTACGGCGCCTATCCTTTACTGGGCGCAGGTAATGATTCTCGGCGACGGAGGCGAGGTTTTTGAGACCACGTCCTTACCCGTTGCGCTGGCGCTTGTGTATCTTGTCACCAACGTCAGTACCCACACCGCATTGAAAGCCAGAGCCAATTTAGAAGCGGTAGAAACGGATCTGCGTATCGCGTCGAAGATCCAGACAGACGCCCTGCCCCCTGTGGCGCCCGAATTTGCCGAGCATCTCGACTTGAATCTGCGCGGCAGCATGAACACTGCCAAGGAAGTGGGCGGTGATTTCTATGACTACTTCCCTATCGACGATCACCGCATCTGCTTTTTGATCGCCGATGTATCCGGCAAAGGAACACCTGCCGCTCTGTTTATGATGACGGCTAAGACCATGATCAAGGACTATGCCTTGACAAGAGAAACTACGTCGGAGATCTTTAACGAAGTCAACGCCCGACTGTGCGAGAACAACGACGAGGGTATGTTCGCGACGGCGTGGATCGGTATTTTGGATATTCAGACAATGACGCTGCAATATACCAACGCCGGACATAATTACCCGATCTTCCGCCGCAAGGGTCAGCCCAGTGAAATGATAACCAAGAATCACGGTCTTTTCCTTGCCGGTATGGAGTTTACACATTATAAGCAAGGCGAGATCCGGCTCGATCCGGGCGACCGTCTGCTGTTGTATACCGACGGCGTCACAGAGGCGCATAACACCAAGAATGAGCTGTACGGCGATGATCGGCTGATAAAAGTAATGGAAGACACGAAAGATCTGACGGGCGAACAGGTGCTTGAGCATATTCTTGAGGACGTTAACCGCTTTGCTCAGGGCGTTCCCCAATTCGACGATATGACAATGGTTATTTTAACTATCAAAGAATAACAGGAGGTAATAAAAATGAAATTGACCGCTGAAAAAAACGGAACCGCATTAACCGTTCACTTGTCCGGTGAACTCAACACCCTGACCGCGCCGGAGCTGTCCACACTTCTGGACAAGGAGCTGGGCGGCGTGCAGGAATTGACGCTGAATTTTGCTGAGTGCGACTATGTCTCCTCTGCCGGCTTGCGTATTTTGCTGGCTACTTTCAAGAAGATGAAGGCGTCAAAGGGTTCCATGGTACTCGCCAACGTAGGAGAAAACTTTATGGACGTACTGTCAAACACAGGTCTGGACGCCGTGTTTGACATACAGTAACGCCGACTTTCCTTTTGAAAGGAGCGAGTCGCTATGAAAGAGGAAAACGTACTGCGCATCCCCGCGAAGCTGGAGGGAATGGATGTCATTCTTGCCTTTGTCAGTTACCTGCTGGACACGCACGGCTGTACGCCGAAGGCGCGCACACAGCTGCGAATGGCGGTAGAAGAGCTGTACGTGAACGTGACGCTATACGCGTACCCATCGGGAGAAGGATGGGCGGAGATACGGGGCAGCATTGAGGACGGCGTGGCAACCTTCTGTCTGATCGACGGCGGAACACCCTTTGATCCCTTGGCAAAGCCGGATCCCGACATACTTCTTTCCGGAGAAGAACGAGGTATAGGCGGTCTGGGAATCTACATGGTGAAAAGCATGGTAGACGAAGTGGAATACGCTTATCGCGACGGCTGCAATCAGCTAACGCTGAAAAAACAGCTTTAGGGTGACTGTAGATATCCGAATCTGCTGAGAATGGCAATATTTCGGCATTTTTCGGCTAATCAATCTTGGCAGTCGCCGGCGCGATTGATATCCACGAGGATACCGATCAAAAAACCTTTTCTCAGAGTTCTTCAATAATACCGCAAACGGCAGAGGTCTTGAGAGAGGCAGCCTGCACAACTACACTCTCTACATTCAGGAACCGTAATACCGAACATCAAAATAATATCCACTAAATTCAAGGGCTGTCGCAATATATTTGCGACAGCCTCTTAGCATGTCATCCTGAGCTTTTGCGAAGGATCTTATAGTGCCCGCGCACAAAGTCCTTACGGAAAAGCCGCGATTTTTTCACTAATTAAGGTTTCCTGTCGTTTTTTGTTGACGAGCTCGCCTGTTTTGAGTATAATTTACTTATCTTCTCCCCCAAGTCCATGTTACTTTCCGAACGAAAGCGAACCATACGCTTGGGGGCGTTCTTTATGACGAGAGGATATCACAACGATCCGTACAGTAACCGTACAAACGGAAGAGAGGATATATGAAAACAAAAAGCAAAAGCAGTCATTCCATTCTGATCGCGGTCATCGGCGGCGTCATCGTGGCGCTGGCGCTCATCATCAGTACTCTCCTGATGGGTCAATCCGCGAAAAAGGGAACCGAAGAAGCCGTGCGCTCCGTCAGCCTTTTGTATCTTGACGAGCTCGCCGGGCGGCGGGAGCAGGTCGTGGCGGACAATTTACAAAGCCGCGTTGCCGATATGCGGACAGCCCTCGAGCTGATGACAGAGGAAGACCTGAGCGACATGGAGCATCTTCAGGCATATCAGGCTAAAATGAAGCGGCTGTTCACCCTGCAAAAGTTTGCCTTCATCGACGAGAACGGGCTGATCTATACCTCGCTCGGCACTCAGTCCAATACCGACGAATACGGATTTGATTACCGCTCTCTGCAGGGTCCCGATATTTCGATCAAAAATCTGGATCAACCGGATAAAACGGTCATCATCGCCCTGCCTGTGGATCATATCCCGTTTCAGGGCAAAAAACTGACGGTCTGCTTCATGGAGATCGACATGAAGGATATGCTCGCCGGCGTTTCCATGCAGGCGCAGGAGAGCGGCTCCACCTTCACAAATATCTACACTGCCGACGGAATCGCCCTGAGCAATACCGTTCTCGGCGGTCTTGCGGTTGAGGACAACCTTTTGGAGGCGCTGTCTCAGGCGGAATACGAGGACGGCTATTCTTATGAGCAGGTCAAAAGCGACTTTGCGTCACGGAAAAGCGGGATCGCGTCCTTTACATACAACGGCACCCGCGAAACGCTGAGCTATGTCCCGGTCGAAGGCACCGACTGGCTTCTCACCTATCTGATCCGTGAGAGCGTGATCGTTGAAAAGATCGGCAGCGTATCGAACGGGATCTTGATGCGCAGCGTGCTGCAATCCGCGCTCACGGCGTTGGTGCTCGTCGCGATTTTCATTTTCATCGTGAAGCAAATGCGCAAGAACGCGAGACTTACCATAGAAAAAGAAACGACGGACGCCGAGAACCGCATCAAGCAGCGGGAGATGGAGCAGCGTCTCTCCTTGCAGGAAAAGCTGCTGAACGAGGAAAAGCAAAGAACCCAGCAGGACAAGCTCATCACCGCATTATCCTCTGATTATTGGAGCGTATATTATTTAGAGCTTGACAAAGACGAGGGCGTATGCTATCAGGCGCACGACGATCTCGATGACGGTCTCAAGGTCGGAGAGCGGTTCCGGTATTTGGAAGCGGTCACCGACTACGCCGACAAATATGTGACCGAAAAGAACCGCGAAGAATTTCTCGCGTTCATTCAGCCCGAGCATATCCGCGAAGGTTTGAAAGCCAATCGGGTGATCTCATACAGGTACAGCGTTTTCCGCCACGGAAAAGAATCCTACGAGATGATACGCTTCGCGGGCGTAAGACACCCCGAGGACAGAGACGATCAACAGGTCCACGCGGTCGGCGCCTGTATCACCAACGTAGACGAGGAAACAAGAGTCTCCATCGCGCAGAATGAAGCGCTGAACAACGCTCTCACCGCGGCGGAACAGGCAAACAAGGCAAAAACGGTATTCCTGTCTAATATGAGCCACGAGATCCGCACGCCGATGAACGCCATTATCGGACTGGATAATATCGCGCTCAACGATCCCGACACGCCGGAAAAGACAAAGGAATATCTTACAAAGATCGGCACCTCCGCCGAGCACCTTCTGAATCTGATCAATGATATCCTGGATATGTCGCGTATCGAATCAGGACGCATGATCGTCAAAAACGAGGAGTTCTCCTTCTCTAAGATGCTCGAATATATCAACACCATGATCAGCGGACAGTGCCAGGACAAGGGGCTGGAATACAACTGCCGCATCAAAGGACACATCGACGATCGCTACATCGGCGACGCCGTGAAACTCCGTCAGGTGCTGATCAACATCCTCGGCAATGCCGTCAAGTTCACCCCACAGGGAGGCAGGGTCGGCTTCGAGGTCGAGCGCACGGCGCGGTTCGACGCAAAATCCACTCTTTCCTTCAAGATATCCGATAACGGTATCGGCATGAGCGAGGAATTTCTGCCGCATATTTTTGACGCGTTCGCGCAGGAGAACACCTCGTCAACCAACAAATACGGCAGCACGGGACTCGGACTGGCGATCACGAAAAATATCGTAGAGCTGATGAACGGCAGCATCAATGTCGAGAGTGAAAAGGGCGTCGGAACGACCTTTACCGTCGCCGTCACCCTGTTTGACGCGAAGGATCGCGACCCCGACCATATTGATCGCGTCATTGATCCGCGGGAGCTGACCGTTCTCGTCGCGGACGACGATCCCATTGCCTGCGAGCACGCGAAGCTCGTTCTCGAAAAAGCCGGCATCGCCGCCGATATCGCCTCCTCAGGCGAGCAGGCAATCGAAAAGGTACGGCTGCGCCACGCGCGCATGGCGCCGTACAACCTGATCCTCGTTGACTGGAAAATGCCGGGCATGGACGGTGTGGAAACGACAAGGCGTATTCGCGAGCTCGTCGGCAGTGAATCCGCCATCATCATTCTCACGGCGTACAAATGGGACGACGTGCTGGAAGACGCGACCGACGCGGGCGTAGACAGCTTTATCGCTAAGCCTCTGTTCGCCGCCAATGTTCTGGAAGAATTTGAATCGGTCGCAAAAAGAAAGGGGCTCTGCGCCGACAGCGCCAAAAAGAAGGTCGATCTCGAGGGCAAGAGGATCCTGCTTGCCGAGGATATAGAGATCAACGCCGAGATCATCAAAATGCTCCTGCAAACGCGCGGGATCGTGTCCGAGCGCGCCGCGAACGGAAAAGAAGCGCTCGATATGTTCGCCTCCCGTCCGTCGGGATATTACGACGCGATCCTGATGGATATGCGTATGCCCGAAATGGACGGTCTGGAAGCGACGCGACAGATCCGCGCCCTCGACCGCTCCGACTCAAAGACGCTTCCGATCATCGCCCTGACGGCGAACGCCTTTGACGAGGACGTACAGCGCAGCCTGCAGGCGGGTCTCAACGCGCATCTCTCCAAGCCGGTACAGCCCGAGGAGCTGTTCGAAACACTGGAAAAGCTGATTCAAGAATGACGACGAAAACACGCGCAAAGCCTGTTGCCGTTAAACAGAGCAAGGCGCAATCAAATCTTGATAATCAGCAACGGTTAACATAGCTGATGATCCTTGTCTGTAAATCAGCTCTGGCATCTATCGTAAAATCATCTTGATACTCTATCAATAATACCCGCCCTGCCGGATTTGCTTTCCGTGCAGGGCGGGTATTTTATACTAAGTAGCAATAAAAAGCTTTAAAAAGATATTAGCGGAGAATTTCGCAGAACAAGGCGGAGGGCGCAGGCAGGCTGGCGCCTGTCAAGACTGACAACGCAGTTATGCGGAATTCTCCGCAATAGATATTAAAGTGTTTTATTGCTACTTAGTATTATTATACGAATCTCATATCAGCGTACAGGCTCTCATGTAGATAAAATGAGGATGGAGATCGCCTCCATCCTGATTTCATTCTCTGAAAGTTCGATTCCCTTCTCCTCGGCGATCCTCGCCAGCGCTATCTCAAGTATCCGTTATTGATAATACTGAAGACGATATTGAAGAAGATGTTGCTAAAAAATATAATGATACATTATTACAATAAGATTTTCAGTACAACAGACCAAAAAGCATCCCGGTATTCAAGCCGTATAAAAATTGCCCATCCGAGGCATAGACAAAATAAGCCTCGGACGGGTATATTGATACATTATTGAAAGTTACTGTGCACACAGCTTTTTGATCTCTTCAAAGTCCTCAGTCAGCGTGAAGAAAAATCCTTTTTGAATCTCATTGTCAATTACAGTTACAGGCTTTAGCTGAGCGATAGAATACCCTTTCATACGCATCAATTCTTTATAGAGGACATAAGTCTCAGGCTGAGCGAAGATCAGCTTTATCGGTGTGATGAGTCCGCTTTTTACCTTCTCGCCATATGAGGGATTAAGCTGTGAGAGATTTTTATCCAGACAGGAGCGTATCATTTCTTCGGTAAGCTCCTTAGGTACGCGGTCGATCTCCATCAAGCACACATATTGTACCTTTTCTGCATCAGGATAAACTGAGCTGTCTACCAGCATAAAGCCGCACTCCTTCGCGGTATTTTCGGTTGCGACTCTGAGTGCCATCTCTGTCGTTTTTTCACCCATCAGGCTGACAGTCTTGTCGATGCGGTATTGAAATTCGACCATAGGCGTCTGATTGTAGAAACCTGTTACAAGCAGAACGTCCTTCATCCTGTAGCGGTAAAAGCCCGAATGTGTGGTGATGACCAGCTCATACTTCCTGCCGAGCTCTAACTTGTCCATTGTGACCGGCACAGCATTTTCGTCATCTATCGGAATGAACTCGTAGAACAATGAATCCGGGATCAGGGCAGATTCGTGAGCCGCTAATTTGATCGGTACCGAAAAAATGCCCTCGGAAGCTGAGATGCCGCGGAAGTAAAACGCAATATCATACCCGAGATAGCGCTCACGGATCTCATTCGTGTAGTGAGAAAAACCCGCAGACGCACCGCCTACAACATAACTCAGTTCAGGCCACACCTTAGGAATAAACGGGCTCTCGAAGCCTTCTTCAAATATCTTTCTCAGCTCTGCTGCTCTCTCGGGCATAGGCTCCAGTGTCGCACTGAGGCGCTCTCTGACCTCATCGGGAAGTTCGACCGATTTACTGATCACTCCTTTTTCAATATCACTGACCAAAAGACGCCAGTTCTTTTCGATATATCGGCAAAAATCCAGGAGGAATCCCGTGAAGGTGCAGTTGATATTATTAAGATCCTTATCGCAAAGTCCATAGCGGGAGGTCAGGTATCTTGCGTCCGTCCCTTTCGGCGAGAAGGTAGCTTCCACGGGTGTAGAGAAAATATAACGCCACTTATCGATATGGGGTCTGAGGGATGCTTCGGAGATCGGACCGTAGGGTACCCCGTCGGGAAGTCTGACGATATCACCGCTGCATCGTATCAGATTCAGCCATCTGCCGCCGAAATATCTTTCTTTCAGATTTCTGTACAATAAACCCGACTGATAGCCTAGGCTGTATTTTGCAAAACAATCTCTTGTTCTCTGTGAATAAGGGATCTTTTTCGGCGCACCGACAGTTCCGGAGGTCTTGTTGTACCATACCGGTTTTTTGCTGCAGATGAGGTTCTCTTCTCCGAAGTTGGTCATGCGGTCAATGTACCCGGAATAATCATCATAAACCGTTATAGGCACCCGCCGCTGATACTCTTCGATGGAATGGATATCGGAAAAACCGTATTTCCTGCCATATTCCGTATCTTTGTTCTCGTCAAGCAACTCAAGTAAATACTTTTTCTGCACTTCCATGGGAGTCTTTGTTATCTTTTCAAAATGCGCAAGTATCTTCTGTTTGTTATCGATTCCGTTTCTGCGCATAGCATTCAAAGCTTCGTACATATGATAACCTCTTTTTTATTTCAATCCAAAGTGTTCAATTAGCTTTTGTAACGTGTTTTCAATCGTACTGTTATCATCTCTGACAATCGTATAAAAACCGCTGTTAGCGTATCTCTCATAAACCTCTTTTGAGTTGATCTTTGCAAGACATTTACGGTAATTCTCCATTGATTTCTCTGGATTATCCGATTTGTTAATCTGTTCAAGAATAAACTGTTTTTCTGGATCGCTTCTATCAAAAAATCTATCTACTGACATACTCTGTGGGCAAAGCATTACCGCAATATGCTGATAATAAGAAATATCTTGCAATGTTTGCAAAGAGATATTCGTATCTACAAAGACTTTCTTATCTCCTGCAACCAACTGGAACAGTCTGATAATCTCTAAACTCTCAGCTTCTTTGGAACAGCCGTCAATCCAATTGGAATATTCAACAGGTGTTCGATTGATAAACTCCTGCCAGTCATTCATCGTATCAAAATATGAAAGATTCGGTTGATGTTCTTTATCAATATGTTTCATAAAAATATCGTGAAAGTTTTCACCACAGCAAATACCATCATATCTTTCGGCTAATAGTTTTACGGCAGTTGACTTACCAGCATAAGCGGTTCCTGTGATGAAATATACATTTTTAAACATACTTTTTATAATGTTATTAGGTATATACATAACTAACCTCTTTATTAGACAATCCTTTGTATGAATGCGGTTTTAACTGTACAATTATCTCAATGCGATTTTAACACGAAACAGATATAATATCAATAGGGAGCAATCAGTCTCCCCCGCTGTTCGCGTTTCTATATAGACGTTGGAGTGATAATAGGAAAAAGGCACACGTGTCCGACAGGCGGTTACAAATCATGTGTTGCATTCGTTTTATGAAAAAAGTGTTGCTTTTATTCTCTGATAGAAATATACCGCTTCAAAGTACACCTTATGCAATATACGTCTCATCCAAATGGGAATATCCAGCGCGAATCAAGCGTCAGCTAATACTGACCATTCAGAGCGAAACACCTTCATCGAGGAACTCCAACGCGCGTGAAGATGATAACAGAATCACGCAAATACACATCAGCGGAGATGACGCGTTTGTCGTCCCCGCTGTTTCTGTTGAGATCGATATAGACTGATTTACCTATCGAGCTGCGCGCCACAAGTTTATAATATCTGTTCGAGTTGCTGTAATTCTTTTAAAAATAATGTAAATTATTCTTGCAGAATATACAAAAATTTGTTATAATATTAAAAAATCCTGGGAGGAGATATCCATGGGTATATCTAAAATGAGACAACGACTCGGCTACGGCGCCGCCGACATGGCGAGCAACCTGATCTGGCCGATGATCTGTACCTATCTGACGGTATACTACACCGACGCACTGCTGCTGGATACAGCGGCTGTCAGCATCATCACCCTCGCGTCCAAGTTCATCGACGCGATCACCGACGTATTGATGGGCATTATTGTCGACAAGACGAAGTTCAAGAGCGGTAAATGTCGCCCCTACTTTTTGATCGGCGCGATCCCGCTGGCGCTCTTTGCCGTGCTGACGTTCAGCCTGCCCTCGATGGTCTCTAACAACAAGGTACTGATGATCACGATGGCGTTCATCACCTTTAACATGGTCAGCACCTGCTATACCGTCGTCAACACGCCGTTGTCGGCGATCCTGCCCAGCCTGTCATCCGATCCCGGCGAGCGCAATGTCCTCGTCACCTACCGTATGGTCATGGCGGCGATCGGCAGCTTTTGCGTGACCTTCTTCGCTCTGCCCCTGATCAACCACTTCGGCGGCAAGACCGATCTGTATTCCTACGCGTGGGCGGCGGGTATCTTCTCGATCGGCGCAGTCATCCTGCTGGTGTTCTCCTACTTCAACACCCGTGAGGTCGTCAAACCGATCAAGGAAGAGAAGATCAAGCTCAAGGACGGTCTCAAAGCGATCAACGGTCAGTACATCCTTTTCGTCATCACGATGTTCATCTACCTGCTTGGCTTCGCGATCAAGCAGGCGGGCGTATTCTACTTCTACAACTACACCATCGGCGATATCGGTAATATGACAGTAGAGCATATCGTTTCCATCCAGGCGCTTGTTACCTCGCTGAGCATGGTGGCAGGTCAGCTGACGATCCCATTCTTCTGCAAATTCATGGGCAAGAAGAGCTCTTCGATCATGATGAACGTGGTCGCGCTGATCGGTAATGTGATCTTTTTCTTCTGCGGCGCGAACCTTGTATGGCTGTGCATCGGTACAGCGCTGGTATGGTTCCCGCTCGGCTACCTGATGGGTATGCGCTTCTCGCTGCTTGCCGACGTTGTCGAATACTGCGAGCTCAAGTCCGGCATCCGCGCCGCGGGTATCCTCTCGTCGCTCGACAGCTTTCTCGCCAAGCTCGCCTTTGGTCTCAACGTCACCATCATGCTGGCGATCATGGAGATCGGCGGCTACAACGCAAAACAGGATATCCAGACAGAATCCGCTCAGCTCTTCATCAAGATCGGATTTGTCGGTGTACCGATGCTGTGCATCGTGCTGACCATCATCCTGTTCTTCTTCTTCAAGTTCGATAAAGAACTCCCGAAGCTGAAGGAGGAACGTGAAGCACAGCTCGCAGCCGAAAGTAAATAATAAATCGATATACGCACCGGAAAAACAGCGGACAGGTAGCTGAACCGCACCATTTTGTGTAGACAGCACAGAAACAGCGTACTAAGGCAGAAATG
>CAMJMQ010000036.1 GCA_946407065.1 uncultured Clostridia bacterium
CTGCGTCGTCCGCCTCGTTCTACGAAATTTTCCGTTAATAAATTTGTTAAAGCGTTTAATGGAAACTTAGTATAACCACAACAGGAGGTAAATCTTGCGATTATTTGCAAAAAGAAATCGCCCTCATGTGCCCGATGTGCAGACCTGTACAACGGCGGACAGGGGCATCATCCCTCCGTTACACCTGTCGGATCATCCGCAGGAAATGCGCCTGTACCGTGCTTTGAGAGAGCAAGTGCCGGTCATCGACGCGGCGATCATGAAGCTGATCCGCCTGCTGGGTGAATTCACGATCCAATGCGCCGATCCCGGGGCACAGAAAATGATGGATCGTTTTGTATCGGGGATCTCGGTCGGCGGAACCGGTACGGGACTGCACACCTTTATCTGCTCGTACTTTGACCAGCTGTTGACCTGTGGCAGAGCCGTGGGCGAGATCGTGACCTACGAGGACGGCAGTATCGCGGCGCTGTATAACGCGCCCGATGACGCGGTGACCCTGCGCATGGGTGACAGCCCCGTGGATGTGCGCATCTACCCGAACAGTCTTTGCGAAAAGGAGATCGAGCATCCCGAGCTGATCTGCCTGACCCTGCTCAACCCGCTGCCGGGCACCCTGCGCGGTACCTCGATCCTGAGCGGATTGCCGTTTGTCAGCGAGCTGTTGATGAAGATCTTTCGCTGTGTGGGACAGAACTTTGAGCGCGCGGGCAACGTGCGCTATGCCGTGACCTACCATCCGCCCGCGGGCACCGGCGCGGTCGGCGCGCGTCAGCGTGTCAAGGAGATCGCACAGGAATGGAGCCGCGCGATGCGGGATAAGGGCAGGGTGTGCGACTTTGTATCGGTCGGCGATGTAAACATCCGCGCGATCGGCGCGGATAGCCAGATCATCGACTGCGATATCCCGATCCGCCACGTGCTCGAACAGATCACGGCAAAGCTCTCGATCCCGCCGTTTTTGCTGGGACTGTCCTGGTCATCGACAGAGAGGATGTCCGCTCAGCAGGCGGATATCCTGACCTCGGAGATCGATTACTACCGCTCGCTGCTCACACCGGTGATCGAGAAGATCGCGCGGATCTATCTGGATTCCGTGCAGCTGGATCCCGCCCTTAGCGTGGAGTGGAGCAATATCAGTTTACAGGATGAAACGGAGCTTGCGTCGGCACGACTGGATAACGCGCGTGCGGCGCAGATCGAACAGAGTAAGGAGGTGAACGGATGAAAAACGGACAGGTGATCAAAAGCGCGGACAGCGTTGATCTGACGGAGGAGATGGCGCTCGTGAATCGGTATTCACGACGACAGCTCAGCGTCGATGAAGTCTATCTTTTCTCAGTGGCGCTGTGCGACAACGACATCGACCGCGACTATGAACGCTTTACGGTGGAATCGCTGTTTGCGCTCGAACAACTCTTTGTCGGCAAGACCGGCATCATCGACCACGATCCGACCGCCAGAAATCAGAAGGCGAGGATCATTTCCTGTAAGGTCGAGAGTGTTGACGGCGCCTTCACCTCACGCGGCGATCAGCTCTTTCGCCTGACGGCAAGGGCGTATATCCGCCGCACCGAGTGCAACGCGGAGCTGATCGAGGCAATCGAGGCGGGCATCGTCAAGGAGGTCTCGGTCGGCTGCAGTGTGGGACACACTGTTTGTTCCATCTGCCGCAACGAGATGCACTCGCCGCTGTGCAGCCATCAAAAGGGCAGAGAGTATGACGGCGAGCTGTGCTACGGTGAACTGACAGAGCCGAAGGACGCCTATGAATTCAGCTTTGTCGCCGTACCCGCACAGCGCGCGGCAGGTGTGATAAAAGGATATAAGGAGAAAGATATGAACGAGATTTGTAAAGCTCTGACAGGCGAGAATGAGGTCACCCTCACCAAGGGGGAGGTCGCCTCGCTGAAGGAGTATATCGAACGCTTGGAGAGCGACAGCGAGTACGCCAAGGCGTATCGCGAGGAGCTGGTACAGAATCTGAAAACCGCCCTCAGAGAAAAGGGCGTACAGCTCGACTTCGCGGTCGAGAATTGTATTCTCTCCAAGCTCAGCATCGACGAGGCAAAGTCGCTGTTAAAGGCGCTCAGCCGCAGGGAACAGAAGGTCAAGGTCCAGCTGAGCGGTAAGGATTCCGACGAGCACGTCGGCAACACAGAATTCAGAATCTAACGGAGGTAACTATGAATATCAGTTTTGCAGGTTTTAAGGAAAATGTCCTGACCTTTGAATGTACCAACACCGTCAAAAAGGGCGACCTTGTCAAGATGTCCGCATCCGGCAAGGTCACCAAGGCGGCAGCCAACGACAGTTTCATCGGCGTATGCGTCGGCGAGAACGACGGCTATGCCGCTGTGCAGCTCGATGGCTATGTGGAAATGGCAAAGTCCGGTACCGTCAATGTCGGCTACAACAAGCTCGCGGCGGCAACCTCGGGCGTCAAGACCACTGAGAGCGGCATCGACAGACTGGTCATCTTTACCGACGACAGCACCGTCGGCTTTATTCTGTAAAGGAGGAGATCATATGGCTAATTTTGAAATAATCAATCTGGAAAAGGGTATGTATCAGACCGGCAGATCCCTGACCGAGATCCTGGAGGAAATGGATCCTTCCGAGAACTATAAGGGCACCGTGCTGGAGGGTCTGGATGCGTTTTCGCGTCAGCTCAAGCGCTTTGACATCAAGGTCAGCGGCAAGGGCTCCGATACCATCGAGAAGTTCTTTGCCACCACCGATTCGGCGGCGCTCTTCCCCGAGTATGTCAGCCGCGCCGTCAACGCCGGCAGAGAGGAAGCCGATATGCTCAGCGATATCGTCGCGACCGTCACCAAGATCGATGGCATGGATTACCGCTCCTGCACCTCGAGCCTGACCGACGATGACAAGAGCCTCAAGCGTGTCGCGGAGGGCGCGTTTATCCCGACGACTGAGATCAAGACCAGCGATAATCTGGTGCGCCTGCACAAGCGCGGCAGAATGCTGGTCGCAAGCTACGAGGCACTGCGCTTCCAGCGCATCGATCTCTTCACCGTGACCCTTAAGCAGATCGGCGCGTATATCGCGCGCACCCAGATGGCTGACGCAGTGGACGTTATCATCAACGGCGACGGCAACCAGAACGGCTGTGACAGCGTTTCTCCCGCAGCATCGGGCAGCCTGAGCTATGCCGATCTGATCAGCATGTGGACGTCCCTTGCTCCCTTTGAGCTGAACACCGTGCTCGCGGGCACTCCCGCCATGACCGACCTGCTCACTATGTCTGAGATGAAGGACGCGGTAGCGGGTCTGAACTTCCAGGGCAGCGGCAAGATGATCACACCGCTCGGCGCGAACCTCATCCATACCACCGCGCTGACCGGCAACAACATCATCGGTCTTGACAAGAACTGCGCGCTCGAGATGGTCGTGGCAGGTGACGTAGCGGTCGACTACGACAAGCTGATCGACCGTCAGCTCGAAAAGGCATCCATCAGCTGTATCGCCGGTTTTGCGAAGATCTACAACGGCGCGGCGAAGAAGCTGAGCTACTAAGGAGGTCGTGACACTTGCGTTTTAAAGAGATCATCGAACGGTTTACGCTGGTGTCGGGCTTTGAGATGAAGGATGTGTCGCGCTTTCTGCCGATTATCGAGGACTGCAAGGCGCTGTTCGAATCAAGGTGCAGTGAGCTCAGCGTGAGTGATCTGCGGCGTGCCGAGCACGCCTGCGCGGTCTATGCGTTTTATCGCGTCAGTCAGATGGGTCGCCTCGACGACTTGAAGTCGTTCAAGGTCGGCGACGTGCAGATGGATATGGAGGCGATCGGACAGGCGGCGCAAAAGCTCTGGGAATCGGAGCAGACGGATATATCCGACATCATCGATTTCGGCGGCGACTTTGCCTTTAGGAGTGTGAGGGTATGAAGCTGACAGGCTATCTTGACCGCGCACTGAGAAAATTCGGCAACACCGTGCGGATATCCCGCGGCGGCAGGACAGAGGTCACAATGGCCTTTGTCCAGCCGCTCAGGCGGCGACACCGACTGTATATCAACGACCGCTATATCCCCGCGGGCTATTTTGACAACCGCTATCTGCTGTATATCGGACCGGGTGACCGACCGCTGGAGGACGGCATGCGTATTTTGTGTAAGCACACATGGTATACGGTGGTGACGGCGGAGATCTTTACCGCGCATGACGAGGATATCTATGTATGGGCGATCTTGATGCCGGAATACAGGCGTAAGGAGGATTATTATGACGACTTCGATCGTGAACAGGATCGATGAATGGATCACACGCGTAAAGGCATACGGCGCTTTGAAGGCGTTTGAATTCATTCCGGGCTATCCCGCACATAAAACACCCAGCCCCGTCACAAAATATACGGTAGCTGTCACCGAGAGTGAAGAAAAGGTGCGTCACTTCTTCATCGGCGATTGTATCACGGAGCGTTGTACGGGGAAGATGCACGAGATCGAAATGTGTCTTCGTGTCTATGCGCCCGAGGGCAGTTCGGGATCGGCGTTGCTCAGAGCAAGCGCACTGTTGATGGATGCGCTCGAACAGCAGGATGAGGAGAATGCGATCGACGCACTGATCCTGTCGGGCATCGGCTATGATACCGCCGCCCGTGTCGAGTACAGAGACGTCACGGCGCATCTGAGCATGATGGAGGAGGCGGTCGCGTGAAGGAGCTGAGGATCGTCAGGGGAACTGACGTCAAGCTGTTCATCGGGGATGTGCCGCTCTTCGGTGTGACGGACTTTACTGCCGTGCAAAAGCCGCGGTATTATGATGTGTTTGAATACCTCCGATCAAAGCCGTGTGAGCGTATCCCGCAGGGATCGCGCTATGAGATCAAATTAGAATTCATGGCGCTGTTTGACGGACAACTGCCGATGCAGGAGGATTTTACTCTGAATGTGACGAATAACGGAACAATATATTGTTATAAGAATTGTCGCGTGACGGAGCGAAAAACGGCGCTCAAAGGCGATCAAAAGGCGGTTGAGGTATTCCTCATCGAGGCGGATCAGATGAGAAAAGCGGTGACGGATGATGCATGAAGAAATCGTATATGAAACATTCAACAATGACAGTGAACGGCTGTCGCGGGAGCTCGAACGTGACGCGCGGCGCTATAACAAGGCGTTCACCGAGGAAGAGGAGGTCAGGCTGATATGAGATTGGCGCCCATGCGATTCAGCGGCGTGAGCATGCGCCATAATCCCGAGAAGCTCAGTATCACCGGAAAAAATCGCGTGCAGGAATTATTGTCGCCGTGTTGTGAGGCAGACAGCCGGGTTTTGGGAAGGGAGCTGTGCCGTGTTGCAGGCGAGGGCGTGTTGTTCGGAGCCGATTGTATCGAACAGTATCATGTGCTGGAAAAACTCCGACAAAACCAAACGCCCGCAAAGCTGGTGCTGCCGAAAATGCAGCCGTTGTACGCCTGTCTCAAAGAGCTTTCTCTTTTTGCGGAGCCGCAGGATGACGTCTTGCATTATCGCTTTGTTTTCGTCGAGACAAGGAGTCCGCGAAAGGCTTTACAGACAGAGCGTTTTTATCTGACAGAATCATCGGGTGAGAGCCTGTGGGATATCGCCTACGCCTACGGCAGGGCGGTCGAAGTGCTCACGGCACTGAATCCGCAGATCCCGATGATCGACGATATCGATCAGGGAGTGAGGGTGCGCGTATGCTGAGATGTGAGCTGAAGGATATCAACGGACAAAACCATGTGATGCCGCAGCTCCTGTCGTTACAGGTGGATGTGGACGAAGGTGTTCCGGCAGACGCGCTGTATGCGTTGTTCCCTTTCACGCCGACCGCGGAGCTGTGCGAGGTCACGCTCTATGACGGGGAGGATCCGATCTTCATCGGCGTCATTGATGAAGAGGAGCATATCTGTGAGAGTAACGGAACCTATCTCAAGATCAGCGCACGGTCATTGGCGGCGCATTTGCTGGACAATGAGGCGATGCCGTGTGAGTATGACCATCCGTCGCTTTCCGTGATGGTCGAGCGGTACGCAAAGCCGTTCGGCATCACCCTCGGGACTGACTCGAACGAGGTGTTCTTCGGCATGCAGAGCGTCACAAAGGGCACCTCCTGCTGGAAGGCGTTGAAGAACTTTTGTATCGCGTGTTATCTGACGCCGCCGCGTATCAGCTCGATCGGCGTATTGTATCCGAAAGGCTTGGCGCACAACGGTGTGACCGTGTTCGGCGAGGACGGTGTGCGATACACCCGACTGCGCGAGGTGAAAAAACGCTGTGAGGAGATCTCCGCCGTCCATGTCAAGGCGACCGCCGGAGGCACCTATTCGCGTCCGATCCGTAACGCTTCGGCAAGGGAGCGTGGCGTATGCCGTGAGCGGTATCTGAATGCCGTTTTGACAGAGAGCCCGATGAAGTCCGCCGATGCGATGATCCAAAACGGTGACAGTAAAGCGTATGCGGTTTACCTGCGCTGTGATGGCTGTCTGCTGGGGACAGAGGGCAATCGTGCCGTGATCAGCGATCCGATCCTCGGCGATACGGACGGGCTCTATATCAGCGCGGTGCATTATCGGATGAAGGGTGACGGCGCATACAGTAATATCACACTCAAGAGGAGGACTTTTTGATGTGGATCAATGAATATATGACAGGGCGCTCCTTCAACGCCGAAGGAGCGTCCTCGGGAAAGATCCGTTCGACCGGCAACGGCAGTGTTTCGGTCAGCGCAACGCGCGATTACGGCGCGCTGCCGCTGATCGCGCCCGCGGGGATCGCCTATGTGCCGGTCACGGGTGCGCCTGCCGTAGTGATGGAGGGTGCGGGCGGCGCGGTATGCTTAGGCGTTATCGCGGCTCCCCAAGAGGAACTGCAGCCGGGGGAGCTGATGCTCTATTCCGCGGGCGGCGCCAGTATCGTGCTGAAAAACAGCGGCAAGGTACTGATCAACGGCAGGGAGGTATCGTGATGGACGTCAAACTATCGGATGGCGATATCGCCATGACGGCTTCGGGCGATTATGTGTACATCACCGGTATCGAGGAAGCGGTACAGCGGGTGCGGATCTCGGCGCTGACGATGAAGGGCGACTTTGTCTATGACAGGGAGCTCGGAACGGATTATCGTGGGCTGAGTGCGGATGACAGCATGCTGTGTGAAAAGCTCGATATGCTGATCAAGGAGAGCTGCGCGGACATTTATGACACGCAGGTCGAGGTGCGGTCATGTGACGATCTGGTCGCCGTGATCAAGGTGAGTTACCAAAACAACGAAACGACTACGGAGGTGGATCTATCTGGAATCCTACAATGAAATCTTAGAGAGAATGGTCGATACATATGAGGAAGAAAGCGGTTTTCGTCCCGAGAACGAGTCGGATATCATGCTGCGGCTGCGTGTATTGGCGGGCGAGATCTTTCAGGAGCGCGCTTATGCGGAGTTTATCCTCAGACAGATGTTCCCGACGACTGCTTCCGGTGAGTATCTGGAAGCGCATGCGGCACAGCGCGGATTATCCCGCAAGCGCGGGACAAAGGCGACGGGAAGTCTGGTGTTCACCGCCGAAAATGAGCTGCATGATGAGATCCTGATCCCCGCGGGGACGACGGTTTGTACCACAGACAGTATGCTGCGTTTTGTGACAGACAGCGATACCATACTGACGACCAACGCGCATACGGTCAGCGTTAACGCTACCGCGGAAAAGATCGGCAGTGAATATAACGCTCGTTTCGGCAGTATCGGGATCATCGTCACGCCGGTGATCGGCGTTGCCTCGGTCAAGAATATCATTTCCTTTAACGGCGGCACGGATGATGAGAGCGATGAAAAGCTCAGGGAAAGGGTAGCGGACAGCTACCGCAATATTTCGAACGGCGCGAATGAAGCCTACTATCGCTCGATCGCGCTGTCGGTCGACGGCGTCTATGCCGCTTCGGCGGTCGGCTGCAGCCGCGGCGTCGGTACGGTAGACGTCTATGTCAGCGGCAGAGCCAGAACGCTGGCGTATGAAAAGGTACAGGCGATCCAGGCGCTGATGAACGAAAAGCGTGAGGTGAATGTAGACGTCAAGGTGTATAACGCGTCGGAGCTTACGATCAACCTCTATATCCGACTGAGCGTTAAGAACGGTTATGATTTTGATACCGTTGCTGAAAATGTCAGGGTCGCTGTGACGAACTATATCAACGATCTGGGGATCGGTAACGATTTATGGCTCAGCAGCGTCGGCGAAGTGATCTATCATATCGAGGGCGTAGCGGATTATCGATTTTTAGAGGGCTATGGCTCTGACAGAGAGATCCCGCCCACACGCTTTGCCAAGGCAGGTACTATCTCAGTGAGGAATGTATGATGAGAGTATTTGACAAGATGAAGGAACACCTGTTGAAGGTCGGGGTGTATGACGATGACGCCACGGCGCTTTGTTGGGAGCTCAAGGCATACGCGGCTGAGATTGAGCGACTGTACACACAGCTCAGAGAGATGTTCCGTGAACGGTTCATTTCAACGGCGCAGGACAGCGGGCTGAGCGCGTATGAGATGATATTCGGCCCGGTGAGAGAGGGTGAAACGGTCGAAGAGCGCAGGCGTTTGCTGCTGCTGAGGCTCAATCTGGGCAATGGTGATTTCACGGTTGATGGTTTTCGCAAGGCGCTGGACAGCTTCGGACTGAGCTATACGATCAGTGAATTCCCCTTGATCGGAAGGATGAATGTGATCTCGACGACGAACTATTCTCCTGCCGAGCAGGCATGGATCAAGCACGAGGTATCAAAGATCGTTCCGGCTCATATCGAATTCCAGCTCTCATTCAACACGATGACATGGGAGCATTGGGATGCGCTGAACAGGAGCTTTGCTGTCTTGGACAGCGACGATATGACATGGGATCAGATCGATAATCAAACCGATAGCGAATAACAGAAGGAAGGTTTTTTATGGCAACCAGTAACTATACGCCGAATCTGCATCTGAGTGCGTGGGAGGCATCGGATCGCCCCAAACGCGCGGATTTTGTATCCGACAATACCATCATTGATACGCAGCTCGGCGGACATATCGCAAATAACAGCATCCACATGAACGCTGATGAAAAAGCAAAACTGAATGAACCGTTTGTCAGCGTGATGTATGCAGGCAACGGTGAGAGCCAGCGCACGATCCCGCTTGATTTTCATCCGAAGTTTGTCTTTATCTACAAACGCGGCGTACCGTTTGTGAGCGACAGCAACGGCGTCAATGTCGTTAACGCTGCCTGCGGTTCCTACGCACAGGGCTCAAGCGTGGGCATCAGTGTGACAAGCACCGGTGTCACTGTGGTCGAGAGTATGGTATCGAGCGGAATCAAGGTAAGTTTGAACGAGAATCTCGCACAATATACCCTGATTGCGTTCAAATAATTGAGGGAAACAGACTGCGATCACAACATCATAAGGATCAAAAAAAGAAGCACTTCTGAGCATTTGTCTCAGAAGTGCTTTTCTGTATTCAGATCAGAACCGCTTATCTTTTTGCGGCACGGCGGGGTACGTAAACCTCGCCGGTGTCGGAGCGGGAAGAACGGCGGGAATAATAGCCTTCATCATCATCCGCATAGCGCGACGTCCTGCGACGGGGCGCTTCTTCATAATCGTCATATCTTTCGTCCTCTTCCATGCGTGCTGCAGCTGAACGAGAGGCAGAGGAAGATCGTCTGCGCTCAAGGCGCTCCGCTTTTTTGACCGCATTTCTGTGGGCGATGGTCGCAATAATGAAGTACAGGATACCTAATACGGAAAGTCCGAGAAGGGCATAGCCGACGTAGAGAATCCAGTGTCCGTTATCCTCGACCTTGGTATTTTCCTTGATGGACGAGAAGTCGGTGACGCCGGTCTGTACGGATTTTTCATCCAGGGTGATATCGCTCCACTCGTTCGGCTTCGCGTCCTCTGCGCTCATACCGGACGAGTTATAGAGAGAGGAGGATACCGAGCCGGCTGCGGATTCGGTGCTGTTGACAACATAGTTGTTGCTGTTGGAGGGGTCACCGTAGTAAACCGGTGCGTTATCTTCGACTGAGCCGGCGTTGTTGCCGGAATAGTCGTTATAACTGTTGCTGTTGTTGCCGGAATCGTAGTTGTTCTGGTTATCGTAACCGTTGTTGCCGGTATCATAGCTGTTGTTGCCGGATGACTGATCGTTCTGGGCAGTCTGCTGATCGTTCTGAGAAGTCTGTTGATCGTTCTGGGCTGGCTGCGGGTCGTTCTGGGCTGGCTGCGGGTCGTTCTGGGCTGGCTGCGGGTCGTTCTGGGCTGGCTGCGCGTTATTATCGGTTTCCGCATGGCATACGACCATAACAGCGCCGGAGATCATAAAGACGACTGCTATCAAAAGAGAGATAAATCTAATTGATTTCTTCATAAAATCAACTCCGTTTATTTTTTCTTTGTCTCAAAGATGGAGGGCTTATAGTTGTTGCATGCGGAGGAGGGTTCGACCTTCAGGTCTTCCGCGAGCTTCTTGAGCAATGCGTCAAAGTCTTCGCCCTTCATGGATTGGAGAACGGTAGCGCTTTGATCCGCGTTGTTGATGTAAGCGTCGATCTGATTCTCGATCGGCTCACGATATACGAGATAAAGCTGCTTGGTTGTGTCGTCATCACCGATCGTGACCGTCATCGCCTGACCGTCCTTCATTTCCTTGATGGTTTTGAGGAGCTCGTCGGTGGTGTTTTCGTCGATGATCTCAACGTTAGCGGTAGTGGGATCCTCGGTGACATTGAAATCTTCCATGTATTTCTTGGAAGCGTCCTCAAATTTACCGCCGTTGGAGATATCGGTTGCATAACCGTCAAATGCAGAGGTGTACTTCGCGATCTCTTCCTCGGAGAGAGGCGTGTTGTTGGAGGTCGTGGTGGCAGTTGTCGCGTCGGTCTGTCCGTTATCCGCGGAGGTGTAGAGATTCGCGGAGAAATGCTTGTAAGAGGTGTAGTTCTTGGTGAAGTAATCGGTCATATCCGCGGTGGATACGGCGGAGGGACCGCCCTCACCATACTCAGCCTTGAACGCCGCGTTCTTCTCGGCGATGTTGATGGTGTATTCCGCCATGAAGAAGGAATCAAAGCTGACGCCGCAGGGCTCGAGAACCGACTTGAGGCTCTTATCCCAGTAAGCCTGCTGGATATAGGTCTTAGCCTGATCAAGCTCAGCCTCATCAACCGTACATCCGAGCTCCTTGTACTTGGCCTCGATCGCGACCGCGTTCTGGAGCTTTTCCTTTGCTTTATCAACGATCCAATTCTCTGCTACGGCAGTGTTACCGTCCTCGTCGGTGATCTCTATCTTGAGGAAGGATTTCTTGCCGTCATACTTACCTGTCGCGGAATCATAGAGATCACTCTGCTGCGCGAGGGTCTGCGCCTCGTTGTACGAGCTGTACAGATAGTAGACATATACGCCGATGGGCAGCTCGACGCCGTCCTTCTGGTAAGCGTACTGCTTAGACAGGGAGCAGGATGCTACCGAAAGCGCCATGACGAGCGCAAGCGCGACGCAGAGGATTTTTGTAAAATTCTTCATTTTAATTACCGTCCTTTGTACATACCATGGGAAGGATCATAGCATATTTCCGCATGATAATATGATTTAACTAATATAATATACACTATTTTTGCGCTTTTGTCCAGTTTATTGGGACAAAAAATCGATAATTAACAGAATGTTAGTATTTAATTCTAAATCGGAATAATAGCTATGTAAAATAATAGGGCAGGATGAACCTGCCCTGTATTCATTCTATTCATCTGTAGGGGAGAGGCTTGCTCCTCCCTAAGCGAGAGACACTCCCTGTATTAATAGACAGGTGAGTCTGATCCTTACAAAGTCACAGAATCAATCGGAGAAGATCGCTTTAAGCGTGTCGATGACCTTATCGGTCTTCTTCATACGCACGGCGATATAGGGCTTTCCGCCCGCCGAGAGCATGGCTCTGCCCGCCATTTTGCCGATCAGCTCGGGTACCTCTTTGCGTCGGATGTCGTTCAGATACAGCAGCAGTGAGGTATCGTTCTGGCGGATCTCATAGACGCCGACTGCGGCGGCACGGTTGCGCACCAGCGCGATATCGACCAGCCCCATGACTGATTCGGGAACGTCGCCGTAGCGATCCAACAGCTCGTCGATGACGTCGCGCGCGTCCTCCTTGGAGCGGATGTCGGAGATCCTGCGGTAGGCGTCGAGGCGGTTGGAGAGGCTTTCGATGTAGTTCTCCGGGATGTGCGCCTGCACCTGCACGTCGATCAGACAGTCGTGATCCTCGACGGATTCGGGCTGTTCGCCCTTTTCTTCACGCACCGCGTCGCCGAGGAGCTTGATGTACATATCGTAGCCGACGTCCTCCATATGGCCGTGCTGTTCCGCACCGAGGATGTTGCCCGCGCCGCGCAGCTCGAGGTCGCGCATCGCGATCTTGAAGCCGGAGCCGAATTCGGTGAATTCGCGGATCGCGGTCAGGCGCTTTTGCGAGATATCTGACAGCACCTTGGCGCCGTTGTAGGTGAAATAGGCGTAGGCGCGGCGGGAGGATCGCCCGACTCTGCCGCGGATCTGGTGGAGCTGAGAGAGTCCGAAGCGGTCAGCATTTTCGATGATGAGGGTGTTGGCGTTCGGCAGATCGACGCCGGTCTCGATGATGGTGGTGCAGACGAGGACGTTGACCTCCTGATTGAGCATCCTGCGCCATACGTCGCTGAGCTCCTGCTCGCTCATCTTGCCGTGTCCGACGGCGATATTCGCCTCCGGGATCGCCTCGCCGATGCGGATCGCCTTTGCTTCGATCCCCTCGACGTTGTTGTAGAGATAGAACACCTGTCCGCCTCGACGAAGCTCCCTGCGGATCGCCTCGTTGATGACGGCGGGGTCGTGCTCAAGCACATAGGTCTGTACGGGATGACGGTCGAGGGGCGCTTCTTCGATGACGGACATATCGCGGATGCCGCTCATCGCCATGTTCAGCGTGCGGGGGATGGGGGTCGCCGAGAGGGTGAGGATGTCGATATTCTTGCGCATCTCCTTGAAATGCTCTTTTTGTGCGACACCGAAGCGCTGTTCCTCGTCAATGATCGCGAGCCCCAGATCGCGGAATTCCACATCCTTTTGCACCAGTCTGTGGGTGCCGATGATCATGTCGATCTCGCCGTGTTTGAGCTTTTCGAGGATCTCCTTCTGCTGAGCGGGAGAACGGAAGCGTGAGAGCAGCTCCACGCGGATCGGGTAGCCGTCAAAGCGGTTGAGTACGGTTTGGTAATGCTGCCACGCAAGGATAGTGGTGGGGCAGAGCAGGGCGCATTGCTTGCTGTCGGAAACGCACTTGAACGCCGCCCGCAGCGCGACCTCGGTCTTGCCGAAGCCGACGTCGCCGCAGAGCAGTCGATCCATCGGCACGGCACGCGTCATATCGTGCTTGATCTCGTCACAGCAGCGCAGCTGATCCTCGGTCTCCTCATACGGGAAGCCCGCTTCAAAGTCATGCTGCCACTCGTTGTCGTCGGAGAAGGCGTGACCCTTTGCCTGCATGCGCTTGGAATAGAGCTCGATCAGCTCCTTCGCCATCTCCTTGGCGGCGGCTTTGACCCTGCGCTTGGAGTTGACCCATTCCTTGGAGCCGAGGCGGTTGAGCTTGACGCGGCTGTTTTCCTTGGGTCCGATGTATTTTGCCACCAGATCGAGCTGGGTGACGGGGACATAGAGGTTGTCGCCCTTGGCGTACTCGATCATGATGTAATCCTTCAAAAAGCCCTGTACATCCATCTTGCGGATGCCGCGGTAGATGCCGATACCGTGGATGGAGTGTACCACATACTCGCCGACAGAAAGCTCGCTGAGGTTGTAGACCGCCTTGCCGTCCTTGGGGGTGCGGCGGCGTTTCTTTTTGTAAGAGGAGCTGACGGCGGACAGGGTGTAGAGGATGAAGTTTTCTTCGGGGTATTCGATGCCCGCGCTGAGCATACCGGGCATGACAGTGACGAATCCTCGCTCAGCGGTATCCAGCTCTTTGACAAAGCGGGCATTTACTCCCTTTTCGTTGAGTAGGGAGCAGAGGTTCTCGGCACCTTTTTCGGTGCCCGCGAGGATGACGACCGCCATACTGCCGTAGCCGATATCCTCGAGGTCCTCGATCAGCGCGGTACTCTGACCCGACCACGGCGAGGTCTGGCGCGCGTTGAAGGTCACCGCGGCGGACAGCTCCGTGTTGTAGGAGGAGTGAGAGAAGGTGTCGAGGAAGATCGCCGCACGGTCGAGTAGGAAGTTCATGCTCTGTGTGAAGTTGAGGGAATAGGTCTCAAAGCCGCGGCATAATACGCCGTCCGCGAACAGCGCCTTGAGCTCTTCCTTCTCATGGAATTCCATGGAGCGGTCGCGTTCCTTGACGTTTTTGTATTCGGAGATAAAGACGATCTCGTCCTCGTCAAAATAATCGAAGAGGGTGGCGGGCTGATCGTAAACCAGGGAGATGAACTTGTCATAGGTTGCGAAGCTCAGCCCCGAGCGCAGTAGATCCGCTTCCTTTTGCAGGCGTTCCTTCGCCTTTTGACTGCTTTCGCTTTTGAGGTAGGCGGCTTTGCGGCTGATCTTGTCCGCGAGCTTCTCTTTGTCGTCGATCAGGATCTCGCCCGAGGGGGTCAGCTCGATCGCTTCGCAGTAATCGGTGCGGCGCTGTGTTTCGACGTCAAAGTAGTTGATGGTGTCGATCTGATCGCCCCACAGCTCGATACGCACGGGCGCGTCGCTGTCGGGCATGAACAGGTCGATGATGCCGCCGCGGATGGAGAACTGACCGCTGCCCTCGACATTGTCGCAGCGCTCATAGCCCAGCAGGATCAGCGATCTCTCAAATTCGGGCAGGTCGATCTCCACGTCGGGCTCCAGCGTGCGGCTGACGGAGCGCAATACGTCCTTGGGGATAGTGTACTGCGCCGCCGCGTCGAGCGTGGCGATGATGACGTCGTAGTCGCCGCTGAGCATACGGCTGAGGACATTCAGACGCTGGTGCTCGTATTCGTGCGACTTGACCTGTGACGGGATGTAGATGAAATCCTTCTTCGGATACACCAGCGCACGCAGCCCCATGGCGCTCAGATCGTTGCACAGGATCTGCGCTTCCTGCTCATTTTGGGCAACACAAAAGGCTCTGACGGCGTGTTCCCGGCAGAGCGACGTGATGATATTAGCTTTGTGAACGCCCGATACACCGATCGCGGCAGCGCGTGACCGGGTACGGACGGCGTTGTCCAACGCCTTGTATTGCTTGGTGCGTTGGATGACATGATCTAAAAATTTCATTTTTGTAGTGAATATTGAAAATTTAAAACTGAAGAATGAAGAATGAAGGGCGGGACGCCCGCACCTAATACTAAGTATCCATTAAACGCATTAACAAATTTGTTAGCGAGAAATTTCGCAGAGCAAGGCGGAGGACGCAGGCATACTGGCGTATGTCAAGGACGACAACACCGCTATGCGGAATTTAACGCAATAAATGTTAAAGTGTTTTAATGATACTTAGTATAAGTCAATAATTGATTGAGCGAAGCGAGAAGCCATCATTATTCATTTTTCAGTTTTCATTTTTCAGTCTTCAGTTATATAGGTTCATCGCCTGATCGATATCGCCGTCAACGATGTGTTCCACCGCTCCTTTGATATCGGGCAGGCGCTCAGAGATGAGCTTTTTGTCCTTGTCGGTAAAGCGACTGAGCACCCAGTCTTTGAGCTCGTAATCGGGATGCGGCTTTTTGCCGACACCGATCTTGACGCGTGGGAACGCGTCGGAGCCGCTGAGATAGATGATGTTCTGCAGCCCTTTTTGACCGCCGTCCGAGCCCTTGCGGCGGATGCGGATCACACCGACGTCGAGGGAGATGTCATCTGACAGTATAACAACCTGTTGGGGTGGGATTTTGTAGAAATTCATCGCCTCCGTCACCGCCTGACCGCTGAGGTTCATGTAGGTGGACGGCTTCATCAGCAGACAGCGCTTGCCGCTGATCCTTGCTTCGCCGACGGTGGACTTGAACTTGATCTTGTTGATCTTTACGCCCAGCTCCTCGGCAATGTAGTTGATCGCGATAAAACCCGCGTTGTGGCGGGTGCCCTCATACTGCTTGCCCGGATTGCCCAGACCGACGATGATGTATTCGATACTGTTGTTGGTGAATTCTTTCTTTTTGAAAAGCATAAGATTTCCTTTGGCAAAGGTGAATTGTAGGGGACGGCGCCCACGACGTCCCGAGAATGACGGGCACGGTTGATAGCCTGAGCCGCAGATAGAAGGGATAGACTTCTGTCTGCGGGGCGTCGAGGGCGCCGCCCCCTACTGAATTTAGGTTTACGACGCTGAAATATAAATTGTAGCGACAGTTATGTTGCGTTATACGAACATCGGAGAGACCGGCTTGTCCTCGTAGATTCTCTCGATCGCCTCGGCAAACAGCGGAGCGGTGGAGAGTACGGTGAACTTGTCGAGCATCTTCTCCTCGGGGATCGGAACGGTATCGAGCAGGATGCATTCCTTGATCGCGCTGTCGCGGATACGGTCGATCGCGGGGCCGGAGAGTACCGCGTGAGAAGCGCAGGCGTATACCTCGGTAGCGCCGCCCTTTTCCACGATCGCGTTCGCGGCGTTGCACAGGGTGCCGGCGGTGTCGATCATATCGTCAACCAGGATGCACTTTTTGCCTCTGACCTCACCGATGATGTTCATGACTTCGGATACGTTGGCGCGCTGTCTGCGCTTGTCGATGATCGCGATGGGGCAGCCGATCTTAGCCGCAAAGTTACGCGCTCTGGTAACGGAGCCGAGGTCGGGAGATACGACCACATATTCGTCCGCGTGACCCTCGACCTTCTTCTTCATGTGCTTTGCCAGCATCGGAGCGCCGACAAGGTGGTCGACGGGAATGTTGAAGAAGCCCTGGATCTGAGCCGCGTGCAGGTCCATCGTCAGCAGACGGTCGGCGCCCGCGGTGGTGATCAGGTCGGCGACCAGCTTGGAGGAGATCGGATCACGAGCCTTGGCTTTACGATCCTGACGCGCGTAGCCGAAGTACGGAACAACGGCGGTGATGGAGGAGGCGGAAGCTCTCTTCATCGCGTCGATCATTATCAAAAGCTCCATGAGGTTGTCGTTGACGGGCGAGCAGGTCGACTGCACGATGAAGCAGTCGGAACCGCGGACGGATTCATGCAGAGATACCGCGATCTCACCGTCCGAGAAGGTGGCGCAGTCGCTCTTGCCGAGCGGGATGCCTAAGCAATCCGCAATGCCGTGAGCGACAGCCTTGTTGGAGTTGAGTGTAAAAATCTTGATGTCCTTACCGTGTGAATTCATTATGTGTCCCCCTAAAATGAATTTTTGTTATATAACCTTGCGGTTTGGATACTGGTTTGGTGAATGGTGAACGGTGAACGGTGAATGGTGAACGGTGGCGGTATCTCGCTTTGCTCGGTCAATTCTATTTCAATCCAAAAAGCAAAGCGTTTCCCACAACCATTAACCGTTATTTGTTAACCGTTAACTCTTAATGGTAGCCTTTTGCAACGGCGATGTCGTTCAGTTCCTGAAGCTGTGCGGGATCGTTGGCGCCGAGGACAGTGTCGGGTGACTTTGCCGTGAACGCGCCGACCTTTCTGCCGTTTTGCAGGAGCAGATAGAGCGCGTCGGGCAGATAATATTCTTTTGCGGAATTATTCGCCTTGATGTCGTCGAGAACACTGAGAAGATCGGCGGTATCAAACCAGTAGCCGCCCGAGTTGACCTCTTTGATCCTGAGGGTCTCCTCATCGGCTTCCTTCTGTTCGACGATACTCTTCAAAGACCCGTCCGTGTTGCGGACGATCCTGCCGTAGCCGGTCGGGTCGTCGAGCATCGCGCTGATAACGGTCGCGGAAGCGCCGCTCTCGTTATGAGCGTTGTAGGCGTCGGCGATGGTCTGTGTATCCATGAACGGCGCGTCACCGCACAGGATGACCACGTCGCCGCCCTTTTCGTTCAAAAAATCCTTTGCCATCATCACGGCGTGACCCGTACCGAGGCGCTCGCTCTGTAATACGTGAGATACTTCGAAGGGGAGGGAGTCAAGATACGCTTCGGTGACCTCGGTCTTGAAGCCGGTGACGACGCAGATGTCGTCGATCCCCGCCGCCTTGACCGCGTCGATGACCCAACGGAGCATCGGCTTGCCCAATACCTCATTCATGGGCTTGGGAATATCGGATTTCATTCGTTTACCTTCGCCGCCGGCGAGGATAACGGCACATTTATTATTCATGAATTAACCTCACAAGTCATTATAATGAAACTGAATCACACCGCCCGGGCTGCAAAAGATCATAAATAGGATTGTCCGAGCGAAGCGAGTAACCTTCATTTTTCACTTTTCATTATTCATTTTTCACTGCGCGCAGCGCGTCCGGGCGCTCTCGTAGATAATACTATTATCGCATATATTTGGGATTTTGCAAGAACAAATTACAAAAAGATGACAATTTTAACATTTTACACAATATCCACAAAATATAGGCATGACTTTTGTGCCCCTTTTTTGCTTCTTTTTTCTCTTTTGTATAGCATTTTTATCCATCCTTTGCTATAATACAAATGTATATGTATGCTGCGGCGAAATCCGCCGCAGTCCTTACTATAACAAACTTTTAGGAGGAGATTCCAATGAGCAAAAAATGGGTTTACCTTTTTAAAGAAGGTAACGCTGACATGAGAGAACTTCTCGGCGGTAAAGGCGCGAACCTTGCTGAGATGACCAACATCGGTCTGCCGGTTCCTCAGGGCTTCACGATCACCACGGAGGCTTGTACCCAGTATTATGAGGACGGCCGCCAGATCAATCCTGAAATCCAGGATCAGATCAATGAGTATATCGGTAAGATGGAAGAGATCACCGGCAAGAAGTTCGGTGACAAGGAGAACCCGCTTCTCGTATCCGTTCGTTCCGGCGCACGCGCTTCCATGCCCGGTATGATGGACACCATCCTGAACCTCGGTCTGAACGAGGAAGTTGTAGAGACCATCGCTGTACAGAGCGGCAATCCGCGCTGGGCTTGGGACTGCTACAGAAGATTTATCCAGATGTATTCCGACGTCGTTATGGAGGTCGGTAAGAAGTATTTCGAAGAGCTCATCGATGAGATGAAGGCTGACCGCGGCGTCACGCAGGACGTTGAGCTGACCGCTGACGACCTCAAGGAGCTCGCAGGCAAGTTCAAGGCTGAGTACAAGGCTAAGATCGGCGAGGACTTCCCGACCGATCCCAAGGAGCAGCTCATGGGCGCTGTCAAGGCTGTATTCCGTTCCTGGGACAACCCCCGTGCGAACGTATATCGCCGCGACAACGATATCCCCTACAGCTGGGGTACTGCCGTAAACGTCCAGTCGATGGCGTTCGGTAACATGGGCGACGACTGCGGTACCGGCGTTGCGTTCACCCGCGATCCCGCTACCGGCGAAAAGGGCCTGTTCGGTGAGTTCCTGACTAACGCACAGGGCGAGGACGTTGTTGCAGGCGTTCGTACCCCCATGCACATCTCCGAGATGGAGCAGAAGTTCCCCGAGGCATTCGCTCAGTTTGTTGAGGTCTGCAAGACCCTCGAGGATCACTACAGAGATATGCAGGATATGGAGTTCACCGTCGAGCACGGCAAGCTCTATATGCTTCAGACAAGAAACGGCAAGCGTACCGCTCAGGCGGCTCTGAAGATCGCTTGCGACCTCGTTGACGAGGGTATGAGAACCGAGGAAGAGGCCGTTCTGATGATCGACCCCAGAAACCTCGACACACTCCTGCATCCGCAGTTCGACGCTAAGGCTCTCAAGGCTGCTACTCCGGTAGGCAAGGGCCTGGGCGCATCTCCCGGTGCTGCTTGCGGTAAGGTCGTCTTCACTGCTGAGGACGCTAAGGCTCAGGGCGGCGCCGGCGAAAAGGTCGTTCTGGTTCGTCTCGAGACCTCTCCCGAGGATATCGAGGGTATGAAGGCTGCTCAGGGCATCCTGACCGTTCGCGGCGGTATGACCTCTCACGCGGCTGTTGTCGCTCGCGGTATGGGTACCTGCTGCGTATCCGGCTGCTCCGACATCGCTATGGATGAGGAGAACAAGCAGTTCACTCTCGCCGGCAAGACCTATCACGAGGGCGATTATATCTCCATCGACGGTTCTACCGGTAACATCTATGACGGCATCATCCCCACTGTTGACGCTACTATCGCCGGTGAGTTCGGCCGCGTTATGGATTGGGCTGACAAGTACAGAACCTTGAAGGTTCGTACCAACGCTGATACTCCCGCAGACGCTAAGAAGGCTCGCGAGCTGGGCGCTGAGGGTATCGGTCTGTGCCGTACCGAGCACATGTTCTTTGAGGCTGACAGAATCGCTGCGTTCCGCGAGATGATCTGTGCTGATACCGTTGAAGAGCGCGAGGCTGCTCTGGACAAGATCCTGCCTTATCAGCAGGGCGACTTCGAGAAGCTGTATGAGGCTCTCGAGGGCAACCCCGTTACCATCCGTTTCCTGGATCCGCCTCTGCATGAGTTCGTTCCCACTGAGGAAGCTGACATTGAGGCGCTGGCAAAGGCACAGGGCAAGACCGTAGAAGAGATCAAGACCCTGATCGCTTCTCTGCACGAGTTCAACCCGATGATGGGTCACCGCGGCTGCCGTCTGGCTGTCACCT
>CAMJMQ010000037.1 GCA_946407065.1 uncultured Clostridia bacterium
GGAGGCACCTTCCTTTCCCAAAGGAAGGCTTTTTAAGGTTTTTCTACAGACTGAGACGGCTCAAATCATGAGCCGTCCTGATATCCGTATGGAGAATCCCCCTTGATAATGGAGGGTGGGATCGTATCGATCATTTGAAACACGGTCGGGGATCATTCCGTCGCATTGGGATTTTTCGCGCCGCAGCCGGGACAGAATGTCTCGTCGTTGTGGAGCGTTCTGCCACAGTTTTCACAGACCGTTTCCGCTTGCTCTTCCTGCACGGAAGCGGTCATATTGTCCTTGGCTTCTTCCTCCTGCACGGGAGCAATCACATCGCCCTTGCTCTCTTGCTCCTCCTGTGCGGGAAGCGGAGCGTCGGGCTTGCTCTCGACCGGAACATCCTTTGGCGCTTCTGCCGCTAAGCGTGTGCCGCACTGTATGCAAAAGAGGAAGTTCGGCTCGTTCGCCGTGCCGCATTGCGGGCAGGTCTTGCCGTTGGCAGGAGCGGGCGCGGGTGCGGGGGTGTTCATCGGCATCTGTACGGGGACATAGACGACCTGTTGTACCGGCGCGGGCGGGGTATACGGCGGGTTGACGATCTCGATATGCGCCCTGCCGTCCCACGAGGCATAGATATTCACTGTGCCGTTATTATCGGGCAAAAAGATATTGCGCGCATAGTTCCTCCTGCCGATCTGCAGGGTGATCCTGTGAGAGCCGTAGGGAATATGGAACGAAAAGCTCTGTCCGCTGATAAAGTATTGCATCTGTCCGGAGAACGGAAAGCGTACGATCATCGTCACACCGGGGTTGATCGAATAGTATTGGATGGTCAGGTTGGCTTGCTCGGGAGCAGCGGGTGTGTTCGGCGCCGCCGCCGTCACCTGCGCGCCGTAGGCGGCTTCACGGATATTTACCTGCTTGCCGCAGTAACGACAGTATTGAAACTGTCGGGAGTCATCCATATCGTCGATCATGCCGCATTGGGGGCAACGTGTTTTGATGTACATACAATCACCTTCTGTTGATCAATCTTTTGTTCATTATACTAAGTATCATTAAAACACTTTAACATTTATTGCGTTAAATTCCGCATAGCGGTGTTGTCGTCCTTGACATACGCCAGTATGCCTGCGTCCTCCGCCTTGCTCTGCGAAATTTCTCGCTAACAAATTTGTTAAAGCGTTTAATGGATACTTAGTATTATACCACCGCCGTCCCTATTTATCAAGCCTCATACTAAGTATTAGTATAGCGACATGACAGGGGAGAGGAAACGATCCGGGCAAATAATTGACATTCCACTTGCTTAAATCTCTGCCATATAGTAAAATAGAGCTACTGCGACTGATCGACAGAGGCGGCGGATCGCCTTTTTCGGTCAAAGAGGTGTGAAGGTATGAAGAAACAAGAAAACACAAAGCATAGTATCTTTGCTCAGATCAAATACATCATGGATAAGAGCTACCGCGACAACATCCCGGCGCTGGCGGGTCAATCCGCGTTCTTCCTTTTGTTGTCCGCGATCCCGCTGATCCTGTTCGTGTTCTCGGTATTCTCACTGTTGACCGGCAAGGATCTCAAGGTGGAGGATTTTGACATGATCCCGGCACAGGGCACCGTCCCTTATTTTGGTAAGCTGGTCAATTACATCGTCGAATCCGTCCACAAGGCGACCTCCGGTACCGCGATCATCACGGCGGTCATCATGCTGTGGTCGGCCGGCAAGGGCATGTACTGCATCACCGACGGGATCCTGCGCGTCTACCGCATCCCGAACAACAAGTTCTGGCTGCTCAGACGCGTCTACGCGATGGGCTACACCATCGTGATGCTCCTGATCCTGTTTGCCGGACTGGTTGCTGTTTTGGCGAACATCTTCTTAGCGTCCTCGATCAATCATCTGATTGGCGACGGAGAGCAGATCCACTGGCTGACGCACGTGCTGCTGCAATTATTAGTCACGGTTTTGCAGGTGCTGTTGATGACATGGGCGCTCAAGCTGTTTTTGCGCAACAAGGTCAAGCGCTCCTACACCACCATGCGCGCGTTGGTCCCCGGCATGCTGTTCACCGTCATCACGTGGAAGGCGCTGACCTTCGGCGTCGTCTATTACCTGCGCCATTTTGCGGTGAGCTCGGTCTACGGCAGCTTAGCGGGTGTGTTCATGGTGATGATCTGGGTGTACTTTTTGACCTATCTGCTCCTGTACGGCATCCAGCTCAACTTTATCTATCGCCATGAGTTCAGCACCTTCCGACTGTTCAAACGGAAGAAAGCGGAAGAAGCGCAGACGGTAGCCGAATCAACAGAGAAGGAGTGATCCCATGAAGTGGTTCAAGCATCATTCGTCCTCTCGCTTTGCGGTTGAGCCGTATGATCCGAAAACACAGAAGGCGGTGATCCGCTGTTCCATCTGCACGGGTGAGAAGGTCGCGGGCTTCAAGAGCAAGCTCGACGGACATTTTACCGAGGTCATGCTCATCCGTAATGAGAAGGATATAGAAAAGTTCAAAGAGATATATCAGGTCGATACCCTCACGACAGAGTATTGAACGGAGAACGGAGAACAGAGAACGGAGAACGGAGAACAGAGAACGGAGAACGGAGAACAGAGAACGGAGAACAGAGAATGGAGAAAGGTGAACAGTTTCGTGGGCTCGGACGCGAGCGCTATGAATCAAAATGTATATGGTAATATGCTCAGCCGTCGCATTTTGCGGCGGTTTTTTTGTGTATAAATCCCCTGTGATAAACGTCACCTAAACGCGGAGCATATTCATTCGACCGAATCCCTCTTGACAACCTCACAACTCTATGGTATGATTTGTATAACTTATCATACTTGTATAAATACATGAGGTGATTATATGGCAGCTCCCAAAGGTAAATACGCATGGACGGCGACGGTCGGCGAAAAGGGTCAGATCGTCATTCCCAAACAGGCGCGTGAGGTTTTCGATATCAAGCCCGGCGACACGCTGATCCTGCTCGGCGATATCGACCGCGGCATCGCGATCCCGCCCAAAGCCTCGTTCAGCGAGATTTTCAACACGGTATTCGATCCTAAGGAAGGTGATAAGGAATGAAGATCGCGTTCTTCTGTATCCCCGCGCACGGTCACACCAATCCTATGCTCCCCGTCGCGGCGGAGCTTGTCCGTCGCGGTGATTCCGTTTGCTTCTATTCCTTCAACGAATTCCGTGACAAGATCGAGAGGACGGGCGCCGAGTTCATCTCCTGTGATACATATTTGCCCAAGGTGGATGAGGAAGAGATGTCGCGCCTGATGAGCGTGTCAAAAACCGAAATGACCCTCCAGGCGATCCGCACCACGATGAACATGAACGACTTTCTTGAGGAGGAGTTCAGGAGCTTTCAGCCCGACGTCGTCTACACCGATTCGGTGTGCTTCTGGGGCAAGCTCAACGCGTGGAAGCACCATGTCCCGATGGTGTGCTCCACCTCCACCTTCGCGTTCAATCAGCTCTCGTCCAAGTACATGAAGCAGAGCCGTGCCGAGGTCAAGGACATGATCCTCGGGCTGCCGAAGATCAGTAAGGAGCTCAAGACCCTGCGCCCCTACGGCTACGAGGTCAAAAGCGCTTTGGCATTGGTGGCGAACGATAATCAGACCGATACCGTCGTCTATACCTCACGGCGCTTCCAGCCCTATGCCGAGAGCTTCACGAGCCACTATCAATTTGTCGGGCCGTCCGTATTCTCCGACCTCTTGCCGCAAAAGGAAAAGCCGCGCCCGCTGATCTATATCTCACTGGGCACGGTCATCAACGACCGACCGGATTTTTACCTTGCGTGCATCAAGGCGCTGAGGGAGATGGACGTCGATGTGATCATCTCTCGCGGCCGGTATATGGATGAGAAGAAGCTCGGTACCCTGCCCGATAACATCAAGACGTATGAGCGCGTCGATCAGCTCGAGGTGCTCTCAAGAGCGGATGTGTTCATCACCCACTGCGGGATGAACAGCGTGTCTGAGAGCCTGTACATGGCGACCCCGATGGCGCTCTATCCCCAGACCGACGAGCAAAACGCCGTGGCACGCAGAACGCGGGAGATCGGCGCGGGTATCCTGCTTGACGATGATTCCGCCGAGGGGATCAGGCGGACGGTCAAGACGCTGTTGAGCGATCAAAAGTACGCGAAAACCGCAAAGGAATGCTGTGATGATTTTCGCTCCTGCTCCGGCGCGAAGGGTGCGGCGGACTTCATCGAGAACGCGCCCCATTCCTGCGACGAGGTCGACCCGATCGCCGAGATGAACAAGGTCAACAAGATCTGGTCGATCCTTTTCCCGATCTTCGCGACCCTGATCGGCATATTGCTGGGTGTTCATGTCTCATGGGGATTGGGTATCACGGTCGGCGTTATCCTCGGCGTGCTGTCCTATCCGCTCAATACCTGTGTGCAAAAGCTGCGCTATCGCGCGGTGATCAGGAAATTGAAAAAGTAATGATCGTCTATTCAGCCCCTCACTACGAGGGGCTTTTGGTATGTGCGGAACATTTCTCCAAAATCCTATAGCATTATCGATACGAATCTGCTATACTGATAACAGAATTTGATCGACAAGGGGGGAACCATGTGAAAAAGAGCGTCATCATTTTGCTGATTGCCGCGATCTTGCTCAGCCTTACCGCGTGCGCCGGCGGCGCGACCCCCGACAGCGCGTCCCCCGATACAGCGACCGCCGATCAGACGACCGAGCTCCGTTACCATCCGGTCAGCAGTGTCAAGACCTATCACAAGGACACGGCACAGGGCGCTTGGGTGCTGCAGAGCACGACGACCGTCGAATATGACAGAGCCTATCCCACCCTGTTCACTACCGTGAACGAGGACGATAAGGAGCATCCCAAAACAATCGCCTGCGAATATACCTTTGACGGCGATATGCCCCTGACCCGCACCGAAACGGTCAATACCGCGAACAGCAAGACGACGGCGGAGTATCAAAACGGCAGGCTCTCCACGCTCACCACCGATTCAGCCGACCAATATACCGCGACGGTGTACCAGTACGGCGGTGACGACGATTATTATACATTGGCACTGACGGAGACCCGAAAGACCGAGAGCGAGGACGATCCCGCGGTCATCAATGAACAGGTCGATTCCGTGATCGTGACTACGCAAAACGGCTTGCTCAAAACCACCTCCGCGTCCGGCGTGTACGCCAATTGGAAGGACGGCGACAAAAAGGAGTGGCAGCGCCTGCGCGGGAGCTACCTCGCCGATTATGACGACGACGGGATCATCCGCATGATGACCGGCGATTTCGGCAAGGACGGCAAGCGGGTCGACAAACGCTTTGTCACCACCCGCGACGGCGACAGGATCACCGAGGTCGTCGAGGAGATCCCGGGCGACGAGGATACGTGGACGCAGCTGATGAAATACGAATTTTCGTACAGCGATACCACGATCAGCGCTGTGCGCTACAGCCTGATGATGAACCGCTTCCTCGTCGGCGACCAAAGCGGCTATTATACCTATAACTGGTATTGAGAGCGCTGTCGAACGAACGGCACAGACATCCGTTGACTTACGGCATACAACAGGTTACACAATTGGATTCAGGATAAGGAGATCATATGAAAAGCAATCGCACCGACCTCATCCACGACCCCTCGGGCTTTGTCCTGCTCGCGGAGTATGTGCCCGGCATCATCCAGGAGATCCGTTATTACTCCACCTATAACTTCATCGGCGACCGCATCGACGGCTATGAGGAGCCGTGTGCCCTGCTGACCAAAGAGGCTGCCCGCGCGCTCAAGGCGGTCAGCAACGAGCTGATGGTACAGGGCTATCGCCTCAAGGTGTTCGACGCCTACCGTCCCGTCAGCGCGGTCAAGCACTTCATCCTGTGGGGCATCGAGGATCAGGATATACGCATGAAGCCGTATTTCTACCCCGATCTGCAAAAGCAGGAGCTCTTTGCAAAGGGCTATATCGCCAAGCAGTCCTCCCACAGCCGCGGCAGTACGATCGACCTTACCCTGCTGGATATGGCGACGGGAAGGGAGCTCGACATGGGCAGTCCGTTCGACCGCTTCGGTGAGATCTCCCACCCCGATTATCGCGACGTCACACAGGAGCAGTACGACAACCGCATGCTCCTGCGCCGTGCCATGCTCCGCGGCGGCTTTGAGCCGATCGACTGCGAGTGGTGGCATTTCACCCTCAAGGACGAGCCCTACCCCGAAACGTATTTCGACTTTCCCGTGTCGTCGGAATATCTGCGCAAGTAACGCGGTGCGGCAGAGCCGGATGAGAAACGCTGTTATCTGAGGGGAGAGGCTCTTGATGAATCAATTTTTATGGCTGTTGTTGGTCGTTATGGCGATACTGATGTGGTCGGTGACGGCGCTGTTATACAAGGCGGGTGTGCCGAAAGAAAAAGAAAAACACATTTGCTTGAAATACTCGGTTTCCACCGATCCGCTGCTGGCGGTCTATCCGGTCTTTGTCATGATCGGCGGCCGCGTCTTTATGAAAGAAAAGGTCAGCAAGGCGCAGTACCTCCTCCTGCTCGGGGTCGTTGCCGGAAGTGTGATGGTGATCGTGGATACCGTTTTTTGATAAACTTGTTCATAAAAGAAAAAACAGGCTGTGCCCTTGTTGGTACAGCCTGCTGTTGCTTATCACCGATTTTTTTTGAAAGTTATAGACAATCCTCTTGATTTCTGCTATCATTACGGCAATAAACGGATAATACTAAGTATCATTAAAACACTTTAACATTTATTGCGATAAATTCCGCATAGCGGTGTTGTCGTCGTCGCACGCCGTACTCGATAGGCATATCCGGTTGGTATGCCTTGACCTCGTGTGGCGGCTCCTCCTCTCCCCATCACGCGGGGCGTGATGGGGTCCCCGAAAGATGACATACGCCAGTATGCCTGCGTCCTCCGCCTTGCTCTGCGAAATTTCTCGCTAACAAATTTGTTAAAGCGTTTAATGGATACTTAGTATAAGAAAGGAACAATAACAATGGATAACGTACAAGAATTAAGAGAAATCGTCAATCCGGTATTCAATACCGCGAAATCCTGCGTACAGTTACATGCCGCCTCGGGTGATGAAGACTCCCGACAGCTTCTCGGCGCTTTGGGATTCGGAGGATTTGCCGACCAAAAGGACAACAAGCGGGTTCCCGCGGAGCTGGCAGAGAAGGTGAAGCGGCTTTTTCCCATTTACACAGTCTTAACGGATTCCCGCTTTCAGATTGTCAACAATCTTATCAAGTCTTTCTCAGACAGGATCGTGGTAGACCTCCCCTGCGGGTACACTGCACGCGGCATCAAGCTGTCACGTCAGGGAAGGGCTTACTATGGCTTTGACCTCCCTGCTGTCACAGACGACATCGCTCCCGCCGCCGCTAAGATCATCGGCGATGATAAAAACATTCATTACGCAGCGGTGGACGCCACGAACTATGACTCCATGGCAACTCCGCTGGAGGGTGAAAAGAAAGAGCTTTTGATCACCACAGAGGGACTTCTGATGTACTTTACACAGCAGGAGCTTAATGAGGTCTTCTCCAATATCCGTCGTATCCTTCAAAAGCACGGCGGCAGCTGGATCATTGTGGATCGTGCTTACTATACTTACGATTCCGCGATCGCGTCCGCTGTTCTGGACAACGATCCGGGTATGGTGGCGCTGTACACCGCCATTACGAAAAAAGCCGCCGGTACTACGGCTGACGTCAAGTTCAATGATAACATTATCTTTCAAGGAACAGATGAGGAGATCAAGGCCTTCATCGGGGAAATGGGTTTTGAAGTCAAAGAGATCGGTTTGAGCGATCATCTTCCCGATCGTTTCGGCGTTCTTGCTCCGCAGAGCGCTGATGACGCAAGGGTTCGGGATGTGTTCCGAGGAATGTGCTTCTGGGAGCTGACCGTAAAAGAAAACAGCAAACAAATAACCGCTCAGGATATGCCTTTTCACATTGAGTCTGAGTTTAAGGACGGTAAGTTTACCGCCCGGATACAGGGTCGTGTGGATACTATCACCGCGCCTCAACTTTTGGAGCAATACCAAAAGGCAGCCGGAGTGAAAGCGATAGAGCTTCATATTGAGAAGATGTCTTATATTTCGTCTGCCGGATTGAGGGTGCTTCTTATCATGTATAAAGCATTGGATGATAAGGATCAGTTTAAGTTGGTAGGAACGACCGACAGCGTGAAGGAGATCATGGAAGTAACGGGATTTGATCAGTTTTTACTCTGAATGTTCACTGTCATTGGAGCTGTGCTGATGTGCGGTCATAAAGATTTCGTTCAATCCCTTCATGATGATCAATAGTCATCGCAAAGTGTTTATGCCACGGCAATCTCAACCGGTCGATGGTCGGAGTGAAGTACGCTTGATCTGTCGGTGATAGGGATTTCGCATGATCACAACACATCCTGTTCGGAGTACATCTGCGCTCTCCTAAAAAATGATTCACTGAATCATTTTTACCTTCGGTTCTTCGCGCGGCTTAAACCCCGACATCCTGCTCCCAAACTCATGATTTAGCGTTCTGTTCGTTCCGTTACGCGTCATCCGGTGCATTTTGGGTGCTGTTCGGTACTCTTATACCCACTGTTTCCGCATGGCTTTCGTCTGTTTGCGGTCAAAAAAGTCCTCTCCCGAAAAGGCGCTTTTCCGCGCCTGTCGAGAGAGGATTCGTTTTGCGTATTGTAGCTTAGGGGAACGCTAAAGTCAAGTTGTTATCTTGCTGCGATTATTTCAAAAACATTTATAAAAATCAATCACATAATTGAAATAAACTAATTGATGTGATATAATAACAAGCGTTTTATGTTTGTTATTCTTATCCTTATCTTTCAGTAATTGGCCAAAAAAAGATTCAATAACAGCAAAATATAAAATTTTAAAAAAAGTTTCATTTATATAGACCCAAATCAATTTTGATTGCATCTATATTATGTAAGCAATCAAAAATTGCAGAAAGAAAGGAAATGATCTTATGAAAAAAACAACCAAGAAAATATCCGCATTATTACTCGCTGCTGTTATGACCGTATCGCTCGCGGCTTGCGGCAAAACCGCTCCGTCCGCTCCGAACGGCTCACAGAGCGCTCCGACGTCCGACGGCGGCGCGGGACAAAGCGCCGACACGAACACGGGCTCGACCGGCTCCTTCGATCTTGCGACCACTGAATTTACATATGCCGGTGAATTCCATGACGGTTACGCATGGGTGGCTGAAAAGAACGGAAAACTCACATTGATCGATAAAAAAGGAAATATCAAGTATCAGTCAAACCACTCTCCTGACAGTAACTACATCAGTTTCGAAAGCGGCGTAGGCTATATCGGTGAAGAGATCATCGACCTTAACGGTAACGTGACCTATACGCTCAATAACAACAGAGATGACGACGGTATCGCTGAGGAGATGATCATGCAAGGCGGCGATAAGTTCCTGATCAAGCGTACAACAAGTAATATGAAAGAGAACAGCACCGTATTTACCGTAATTGACAAAAACGGTGTTGACCTTGTAAAACCTATCGAAGTGAAGTTCCGAAATGATAATGCCAACTGGAGCCATCTGGGCGAAGGTATATTCTGTTGTCAATACAAAGCCTATGAGAGCCGTATACATTGTGAGTGTATTCTCAATCCGAATGCCGGTGTTTCTCAGAAATTTCCCGCTCCGGAAAACGGTCATGCTTACGGTTTCAGCGAGCTGGCTAAGACTGAAAGCGGAAAAGCATGGCAGAATTATGAGGGCAACGACGGCGGCAAATCGATCTGGGGCGTTGCGACCTTTGATTTGGCTACCATGGACTCTCAGCTGATTCAAACCGAGGGAGCCTATTATGTCAGCGGAAAAACAGCGTATATCAACGACGCGGCTTATGACCTGAGCGGCAACAAGATCGCTGATTTTCCCATCAACGGATATAAGGATACGCCGATCGTGTATATCGGGGAGTATTCCGATGACGGCTATGTTCCGGTGATCCTGCAAGGAAAAGACGGGAGCTATTATATCACCTACCTCGATAAGAGCGGTAAAGAACGATTCTCACCGATCAAAATCGGCAAATATAATTCTGACGACAAAGTCTGTACGCCTACTCATTTTATCAGCCGCGTTGAAGGCAGTACCGTTACATTATACGACAACTCCGGAGCCGTAAAGACAGAGATCAGCTCGGATAATAAAGTTGAATTGTTTGAGGATTATATGATCAGCAAAGGCAAATATTACTTCTTCTGATAACCGCTTCTCCTTTTTGTACGCGGTAAATGATCTGTATTTGCTAAAATATCTTCCCCTCTCCTGTCGCGCCATGGCATAGGATGCGGAGTGAAAGAAACTGAGCATGAGGGATACGAGCCTTTCCGCGGTCGGGAGATCGACCGACAGGAAAGCTGAAATATAAACAATCAAGTGAAATGATAAAAGAGGTACACCATGAGTCAATACATATACGATCTTTTGACAGCGGCACGAGAGGGCAACATCGAAGCGTTTGAGCATATCTACCAAATGTTCAAGGACAAGGTCTATGCGGTTTCTCTCGCCACTCTCAAAAACCCGCAGGACGCTGAGGACGCTACGCAGCAGACCTTTATGCGCGTATATGAAAAACTGGGCACGCTCAATGACCTGAACGCCTTCAATACATGGATCCAGCGCATCGCCGTCAACGAGAGCAACATGATCCTGCGTAAGAGAAAGGGCGATGTTTCCATCGACGACGAGACCAACGGCGCGTTGGCGGAGATGATCGAGGACAACTTCATGCTCCCGCAGGAGTACATCGAGCGCGACGATCTTTCGCGCCGTTTGCGTGAGATCATCGATGATCTTCCTGCCGTACAGCGTCAGGCGCTGGTGCTGCAGGTGTACAGCAATATGTCCGTAGCTGATATCGCGCAGATCATGGATTGCTCCGAGAACACCGTGAAATCCCGCCTGCGTTACGCGAAAGCGCATATCAAGACCGAGGTCGAGGAACGCGAGCGCAAGAGCGGCGAAAAGTTCTACGGCACGCTCTTCTTCCCGTTCGGTTATGTGTTCACCCGCCAGGTTCAGTCTCAGTCGATGTCACCTGTTGCGGCGGCGCGCATCTGGAGCGCGCTGAGCAGCTATATCCAACATTATGCGGGCGCCGCCGGCGCGGCAGCGGGAACAGCGGCAAAAGCAGGTCTGTCCCTGGGCGCGAAGATCGCCATCGTCGCGATCGCGGGCGGGCTCATCATCGGCGGCGTGATCGCGGGCACGCTCTACGGCTTGGCGCAAAGCAAGCCCTCTGAGAGCCCCGCTGCCGTGATCGCGACAGAAGCTGCCGACGAATCAGCAACACAGCCGCCGACGGAAGCGTCCACCGAACCGCCTACAGAAGCGCCGACAGAGCCGGATTACACCGAGGCGTACGCAAGCTATCTTGAGCTTTTGGAGGATAATCAGACCGATATCACGAACAGCTATTATATCCATTGGGATTCTAAAATCGATCGGGTAGAGAAAGGCATCGTCGATATCCGTGACCTGACAGGGGACGGTGTGCCGGAAATGGCATATATATCCTGTACCGGGATCAAAGAGCAGCATTTTGGCAATACTACCGTCCACCAAGGAAAGAGCGAGCTCAACATCGTTACCTTCAAAAACGGCCATGCCGAAACCATCTATACTGCCCCTGACTGGATGCAGAATGAGGCAGGCGGGGGTTACGGCTCGGAGCTTGTGACAGCCGACGACGGCATTTATGTCCACACGCATTACGGTACCGCTGACGGAACCCGTCACAAAGTCCGTCAGTTGATTCCTTCTTCGGATCAAAGCGCGCTGAGCGATTCGGAAGTCGTCAATCAAACCTTCACAGACGAAAATTCCTTTGAGACGATCACGGGTAAATCGATCTCTGAAACCCTGTTGAGCACTACGGCTGCCGACTGCGGTATGACATATGATGAAGCGATCGCGTTCCTTAAGGGACAGACCGGTTCCAACGAATCATCTTCCGATGATAACAATGACAACAACAAGCTGGCTTTGCTCCCCGAGATCAGCGGCGTTTATGCTTCTATGAGTTTGCCCACCGGACGCGGCGGACACGAGATCACTTCGGACGGTAAGCATATCTTCACCATGGCGATGCCGACTGATTACGGTGTACAAGAAACGAGCACGGAGGATACCATCACCGAAGTTGTCAAGGTTTCCGATACGGCATATCGCTTCACTTGTGTGGATGACAGCGGTAACTCATATACGCACTCTGTCTATTACCCGGGGACTTCGCTCAGTGAAACATCAGTGAAAATACCTGACCAATTGCTCGAAAGCGATGAAAGATCCTCCGGCGTTTTATCCGGAAGGATATTGATTACCGACGGCGGGTTGCTCTACAGGATGCATTGATCCAAACGGCGGAAGACAACTGATCCGCTTGCTCGCTCAGACAGGATCATCTTTGAACCAAAAAGTAATAAGAGGAAAAAGCGTTTGTTCCCTGCGTTCATGAAAAATTGAATAATTCTTCTGCGGAATATTACCGAATACGGCGTATGATACAATCAGAATGCAAACCGTAGATAAACCATATCATTAAGTTAAGAAAGGCTCCTTTTTCTTAACTTAATGATACTTCCGCAAAGGAGGATTTTTATGTTGCAAAAACTCAGGCGCCCCGTTGCTGTTATGCTGGTATGGATCATGCTCGTCAGCCTGTTCGCTGTCTCTCCCGTTACGGCGAGCGCCGATACCGCCGCGCATGAGACCCTGGATATGACGCAATACTATAGGGTGATCAACACCTCATATTATGCCCGGGAGCATATCGGAGAGAATGTCAGCGTCGCCCCCACCTCGATCATGGTCAACTGCGACGAAAACGGCTGGTACCTTGATCCCGACGGTCTCGGCGCCGAGGTCAAAGCCCTGAAGGGGAAAATGATCTCAAAGCTGGTTGTGAGCGTCCGTCAATCGAACGGTGCCCCTATCGTTTCCTTCCGCCTCGGCGGCGACAGTGTGATCCCCGCCGCGTCTGTGGATGGCAACACCTATACCTTTGAAAACATCAACTCGAACAAGGCGTATATCTATGCGAGTCGGGATCTACAGGAGGATCAGGAGCTGCAGATCGACCGGATCGACGTGTATTTCGCTGAGAAAGCCTTTGTCCGCAGCCGTGCGCTCAATCTCAGCAGAGGTATCGGTATCAGCTACTTCATCGATCCCTCCGCTGCGGGACTTGCTCCCGGCGAGAGCGGCGAGCTCAAGGTCGATTTTCAATGGGAATCCCGCGAAGCCCGCAGCGACATTGCGTCACAGGGTACGACCGTCGCAATCGACAGCTCCAATTACGCGTCGTCGGGCGATCTGATCAAGGTCACCTGCTATGTCTGCGCGGCGGAGATGGCGGAGACCGTTGTGATGAAGGCTACCTTAGGCGGCAAGACCTATACCGATTATAACAGCGTGTTGAATTACTGCGAACAGGTACTGCACGCTTCGGATGAATGGATCGCAAACTATAACGCCTCGCTCCCCGAGGGCTCCTCGATGACCTATGACAGGTTCCTGGATTCTATCGTCAAGACGCTCGACTACAGCGTAAAGGCGCAGAAGCTGTTTGGCGTCTATTCCTACAGCGAGATAGAGGCGGAGATCTCCGACTATGTCATGCAGGACGTCACCCCCGAGATGCTCGATCAGGCGATCTTAAAGGCGAACGGCAGGGCGGCTGATGATATTGCCGCGGCGGCAGAGAGCTTCGGCGCGAAGTACTGCACCGCGGGTATGTTGGCCTTGTCGACCAACACGCTGAGACTTTATTTCACCGAGAGCGCCGAATCCTTTGACCCGAGCGATTTTAACGGCAGCAAGGGCGATTACCGTTATGTACAGGTATCCGATATCGATGTGTCCATGCTCGACGAGCTGAAGAGCTTCACCGTAGGCGATACCACGCTGCACTATTCCGCTTTTGACTACGCCAAGGAGGTCTTAGCCAGCCCCAACAGCTCCGAGAAGCTGAGGGATCTTGTCAAGGCCATGTATTGGTACAACCGTGCGGTTGAAGCCTATGCCGGCAATCAGGAGGCTGCCGAGGCGACCGTGCCCTATACGCGCCGCGACGAGACGCCCGCGCCCACGCCCGCACCCTCGGAGCCCGTCCCTTACTATGTAGCGGGCACCATGACCGACTGGGAAGCACGCGATTTCTATCATATGAAGCGCAGCGATAATGCCGACGTTGTTGAATATCGGCTGTTCATGCGCTTTTACGCGGGCGATGAGTTCAAGATCATCATGGATGATGACGAGGAGATCGCATGGTATCCCGACGGCGAGGGCAACAACTATCAAATCACGGAAAGCGGCTTATACAACGTATACTTTCGCCCGAATGCCGACGGCGGAGACGGCTGGCACTGCGGCATGATCAAGGTCGAGCGCGTGCCCGCGACTGTCTATGCGGAAAGCCTTGAAGTCGGAGACGCCATCACCGCCGCCGACATAGACTTTAATTCCGAAGACGATACCGTCATCCTCAAGGGCGGCAGCTATGCCTCCTTCGACGGCGACAGGGTCGAGGTGCAGACCGAGGATAAAGCCTTCCCCAAAGACACCTTCTTCTATAATCTCAAAACCGCGACCGCCTATGACGTCGCGCTCAAAGCGTATTTGGATACCTATGAAGCGATCGTCTATACCGACGTATTCGATCGGTATGTTCCCTGCGATAAGGACGGCGGCAGAACCGACGCGCTGTATGTCCTCGCTAAAACCGACAATACCATCACCCTCGGCGGTTATCCGACCGTGTGCTTGGGTGACGCTGACGGCGACGGCAAGGTGACGATTTCCGACGCGACCCTGATCCAACGTTATGATATCAATGCGATCGGGTTCAGCGACGCGCAGTGCAAGGCGGCGGACGTCGACGGCGACGACGAAGTCACCATTATCGACGTGACCTTGATCCAGCGCTATCTGGCTGGCTTGACTGTCAAATACCCGATCAACGAGTATGTTTGATCGGCAGGCAACCGAGAAGAAATCATTTGCCCAAGAAGACTTAACACGACTGTCAAAGCAAAGGAGGATGGAGCGCGTCTCCATCCTCCTTTTGTCAGTACGCCGTGGGGCACGCCGGAATAACTCCCAAGCAGGAAACACCCGCAGCAGTGACTGATGTAACTGTTGCGGGTGTGACTATTCATGATCAGTTTTCCGTTCCCTGCAAGCCGATCTCCTCGGCGTGCGGACGCATGCCGTCGATGCAGATCTCGGCGACATCCCTGACCTCCATGCCCAGAAGCTCACAGCCCTTTTTGATCAGCTCGCGGTCGCATTTGGCGGCGAACTTCTTGTCCTTGAACTTCTTCATAAAGCTCTTGGTGTTCAGGTCGGTGATGCCGTTCGGACGCATCCTCGCGGCGGCTTGGATGATGCCGGTCAGCTCGTCTACGGTGAACAGGCTTTTTTCCATATCCGTCAGCGGTTCGACGTCGGTGCAGATGCCCCAGCCGTGGCTGAGGATCGCGCGGACGTCTTCTTCGCTCACGCCCTCGGCGAGCAATTCCTTTTCGGTATGCTGTAAATGCTCGTCGGGGAACTTCTCATAGTCGTAGTCGTGCAGATAACCGACCGCCATCCAGTGCTCCTCGTCCGCGCCGAAGTGACGCGCCATCGCGCCCATCGCGTAGCACACGTTCAGCGAGTGGATGATCAGATGATCCTCGGTCACCATCGAGCTGCCCAACTCTTTTGCTCTTTGTAGTGTCAGTGCCATATTTCTTATCCTTTCTCTTTTAGGGGATTTGTGATCGCTAAAACCATTATACAGCTTTCCGCTGTTATTGCAAGCATTTCATTATTGACTATTCCTCAGAATCCGTTAGAATAGTAGTATCATGTGAATCGGAATGGATACGATGAAAGTAACACCGCTCAAAAAGAAAAGCAAAAAGGAACAGCGCAAGTTCCACGCCCGTAAGCGGCGCGACTGGAACGGCATCAAGCCGACCACCAGAGTCGTCAAGAGCAAGAAGGTCTATGACCGCAAAAGGCTCTCAAAACCCGAAGAAGAATAGGAGCAGATCATGAAACTGATATTTGCGTCGGACAGCTTCAAAGGGAGCCTGTCGAGCAGGAGGACGGCGGAGCTGTTGACGAGAGCCGCGCGGGAAGTATTCGGCGCGTGCGAGTGTATCGGCGTGCCGATAGCGGACGGCGGCGAAGGGACAGTTGACGCATTGATCGACGCGCTGAAAGGCGAAAGAGCCACTGCAACCGTCCATGATCCCTTGATGAACCGCATACAGGCGAGCTACGGCATCGCAGGCGACAAAGCCGTCATCGAGATGGCGGCGGCGTCGGGCTTGACGCTTGTCCCCGAAGCGCTGCGCGATCCTTTGAATACAACCACTTACGGTACAGGAGAACTGATACTCGACGCGCTCGACCGCGACTGTCGGAAGCTGTATATCGCGATCGGCGGTTCGGCGACCAACGACGGCGGTATGGGCTGTCTGCGTGCTCTCGGCGCGAGATTTCTCAACAAAGACGGCAACGAGCTGAGCGGATGCGGAAAGGATCTAGCCGAGGTTTCAACCATTGACCTTGCGCGTTTGGACAGCCGATTATCTGACACGTCCCTCACCGCTCTCTGTGATGTGAAGAATCCGCTTTGCGGAGAGAACGGCGCGACCTACACCTTTGCCGGACAAAAAGGGGCAACTCCCGAAACACTGGAGCTGCTCGAAAACGGTATGCAGAACTACCGCGATGTGATTCGCTGGCAGTTCGGTATCGACTGCGATTTGATTGAAGGCGCGGGCGCGGCAGGCGGATTAGGCGCGGCGCTGAAAGTCTTTCTGCACGCAATCATGCAGTCGGGCATCGAGACGGTGCTCGATCTGATCGGCTTTGATGATTTGCTCGACGGCGCGGACTTGGTCGTGACAGGGGAGGGCAGTGCGGATTCACAGTCCGTCTGCGGCAAGGTGATGCAGGGCGTCGCTCTGCGCGCAAGGTCGAGAGAAATCCCTGTATACGGCTTGTGCGGATCGCTCGGCGACGGCGCAGAGTTACTCTATGACTGCGGCGTTACCTCGCTGCATGCGCTCGTCGACGAAAACACGAGCCTTGAGGAAGCGATGACAAACGCTGAGGAAGTTTATTATCACGCGGCTGTTCGGATGTTCAGTCAAATCAAGAGGGATAAAGCATGAAGTATTTGGATTGTATTTCGGTCGAGAATATGCGTGAGAGCGACCGTATGACGATCGAGAAATACGTGTCGGGGCGCACGCTGATGTACCGCGCCGCGATGGGTGTTTTTCGCGCGGTGAATTGGCACGGCAAGATCGTGATCGCGGTCGGCGGCGGCAACAACGGCGGCGACGGTTATGCCCTCGCGTGTATCTTGAAGCGCAACAACTATACATGCCGTATCGTCAAGCTCAGCGAGAAGCTGACCGATGACAGTGGGTTCTATGCCAAGCGAGCCGAGTCACTCGGCGTACCTTGCGAAGCGTATGCGAGCGGAGCGTTTGCCGATGCCGACGTCATCGTCGACTGTCTGCTCGGAACAGGCTTTCTGGGCACTTTGCGCGAGCCGTGGCTGAGCGCGGTGCAGGAGATCAACAGCGGTAATGCAGAGGTCGTCAGCGTGGATATCAACAGCGGAATGAACGGCGATACAGGCGAGGCGGAAACCGCCGTACAGTCGGATATCACGGTCACGGTTGGCTACGTCAAACGCGGTCCGGTGTCACCGAACGCCGCCCGATATATGAAGAAGCTGGTCGTCGCGGACATCGGCATCGTCCTCGCCAAAGAGGAAGAGAAGCTCGTCCCTGCTGATGCGGATACACAGCCTGATGACGGTTTTATCCCCGCACCCGATTACCTAACAATGGAGCCGATCGACGTCAGCCTCGAAGAATTGCCGAATTGAACAGCATGATCCCGTTTTGAACGCAAGTATTCCGTTGATACTTGCGTTTTCTTTTGCAAACAGTCTCGAACAAAGTTTCTTTTCAAAGAAGCGTTTATTGGACTTTCTGTTTTGTATAATGGGTATAAGGAGTACGGGTGGATAGATGTGTCAAGTCGGAATATCAAGAACTGTTGTAACGGTTGATTGGAGGTGTCGTTATGAGTAAACATGATGATTTCTTAGACGATTATATCGGGTACAGAATCTTTGAGGATAGTATGAAAGGATCGGGCAGCAAGCCTCCGAAAAAGAACACAGGCTGCGGCTGCGGAACATGGACGGTTCTGATCTGCATTGTGATTATTGTACTTTTCTTGTGAGAATCAAGATGATTGACAGCAAGCAAAACCCTGCTATAATTGTACTCATAGAAACACGATCGAATGAGAGGATTCAAAATGACCGAAGTAGTAGCGGCGCTGATATGGGATGGGGAAAATTCCTGATCTGTCAGCGGCCTGCGCATAAGGCGCGCGGATTGTTATGGGAATATGTCGGCGGTAAAGTGGAGGTCGGCGAGACAAAGCAGGAGGCCCTCATCAGGGAGTGCCGGGAAGAGTTGGGAGTGACTATCACCATAGGAGATGTCTTTATGGATGTTGTACACGAGTACCCCGATATCACGGTTCATCTCACGCTGTTCCATGCTCAGATCGTGAGCGGTGAGATCAGGCTCTTGGAGCATAACGCTGTCGCATGGATCACACCCGACGAGATCCCGCACTACGCCTTCTGCCCGGCGGACAAGGAGATCAATGAGTGTATCGCGGCGGAGTACGGCAACACATCATTTTACACAGGAGATAACGAATGAAAAGAATCGCTGTATGGATCGTCATTGTTTGCCTGATGATGGCACTGGTTGGGTGCAGCGCGGCCAGTCCGAAAGACACAGCATCCACTCAGGCTTCAAGCGAAACAACGACAGAAAAGCCCGCACAAACAGAAAGCGGATCGACACCCTCGACCGATGCGGTCACGGCTGACAATACCTTTAATTTCTCTACCAAAACCGTTCGGCTCAACAGCGGTTATACGATGCCGATACTCGGATTGGGCACATGGACGTTGTCGAACGATGAGGCGGAGAATTCCGTTTATCACGCGCTGAAAGACGGCTATCGACTGATTGACACGGCTCGCTATTATCGCTGTGAGGTCGGCGTCGGCAAAGGCGTCCGACGGGCAATCAACGAGGGTATCGTGACACGCGAAGAAGTGTTCATCACCAGCAAGATCATGCCGAGCGATTACGAACGCGCCTCTCAGGGAATCGATGACTCGCTTGCCGATCTGGGAATGGATTATGTTGATCTGATGCTGATCCACCAGCCCGGCAGTAACGATGAAGCCGTGTACAAGGCGATGGAACAGGCAGTGCGCGACGGCAAGGTGCGCTCGATCGGCATCTCAAATTACTATACGCCCGAGGCTTTTGCTGATGTGTGATAAAGAAGTAGTAGAAGTGTAAAAAATTTTGCCGTTC
>CAMJMQ010000038.1 GCA_946407065.1 uncultured Clostridia bacterium
AACTTTTATGCAGCATATATGCTGCATATATGCATTAAGAGCAGTTTACCAAAAACCCCTGTCGTAATAGTCAAATCAGCGTTTTCTGCTTTGTGCAACATGCACAAAATGACGATTTTATGTACACGCTCTCAGAGGGTGCAAAATATGTCATTTTCGTGCGATTTTGCCGCAAATGGACAGAGTAACCCTTATCATCCTATTATTTATATTAGCATTATAGCAAATTCAGGTCAAATAGTCAATAAGATGTTTTGTGATTTTGATTTAAAGTTTACTTTTTGTGCAAGTCGTACAGATATTTGTGGGGTCTTTCGTGAAAAGCTACAATATATGGTGGTTTCCCCTATTGTGACTGTATTTTGCTGTGAAAAACAAAAACCGCTCCCAAAAGGGAGCTTTTGTCAGAGGATATCCTGCCATTCGCGGCGATTATAGAGGACGCGAATGATATGTACAGTACGCTTATCGTCATCTACATTATAATATACGGTATAGTTCTTTACTAAAATGGTTCGTACACCTATAGAGCAATATGGTTCAATATCTATCAGCTTATGTCGTTTTGGCATATCAGAAAGCAGAGATATCTGTTCTTTGATTCTTTGATAAATGTTAGCCGCAACAACAGGCTCATGTAAAATTTGAGAAATGTAGTCTACAATAGAGAACAAATCTTCCTGTGCTTCAGGCTCAATTTTCACATTATATGTTATCAAAGCCATACTTCCTTTCTATTTCCGCAAAAACTTCTTCAGCGGGTCTCCCCTTCCCCTGTTTCATGCTCTCGATCCCTTCATCCAGTAAGCGGTAGAGCTCCGCCTTGGGGCCGGATAGGCGCTCGTAGTCGTCGTTGGAGAGCACGACAAGATCGCCCGCGCCGTTCTTGGTGATATAGACGGGCTCACCTGTCTTGTGGCAGAATTCGGAGATCTCGTTATAATGATTGCGTAAATCAGAGCTGGGTCTTATCATAGCCATAAAAACACCTCATATCAATATTATATCGTTATTATATCAAAATATTGATATATTGTCAAGGAAATAAAGCTCCCTGCGTGAGGGAGCTTTGATGAGTATATTCAATTGGGAAGAAAATAATATAGTCAACCCTCCGACGCTTCGCGCCACCTCCCTTGGGAAAGGGAGGCTGAAATCAGTCAGATGTATAAGGTAAAAGAGCCAGCTGGCGCGCACGCTTGATCGCGGTGGTCAGGTCGCGCTGATGCGCGGCGCAGGTACCGGTGACGCGGCGGGGCAGGATCTTAGCGCGCTCGGACATGTAGCGGCGCAGACGAGCGATATCCTTGTAATCGATATGCTCAATCTTATCTACACAGAAACCGCATACCTTGCGGCGGCGTCTGTTACCCATAGGTCTATCAGCCATGTTGGGTTCTCCTTTCGTAAATTAGAGATGTGTAGGGACATATGACGTCCACGGGAGGAGCAAGCCCCTCCCCTACAATTGTTTCATTTCAAATACGACAACCCTCCGCCTCTATCGAGGCACCTCCCTTAGGAAAGGGAGGCTATCAGAACGGCAGGTCGTCATCCAAAGGCATTGCCTGAAAATCGTCGGCGGAGCCTGCGGAATACGCGGCAGGCTGCTGCGGCGCCGCGGGAGTCTCAGGCATTACCTGAGAACCGCCGTAGTTGTTCATGCGGGGAGCCTGTGAATAACCGCCGCCATAGGTGCCGGCTGTATCACGGCGCTCACCGGTGAAGCTGACGTTATCAGCAACGACCTCGATCGCGGTGCGGTTCTGTCCGTCCTTCGTCTGATAATTGCGGGACTGGAGCTGACCGTCGACAGCGATGAGAGAGCCCTTGGAGAAATTACGGCATACAAATTCCGCCGAGCTGCGCCACGCGACGATATCAAAGAAATCCGCCTGACGCTGTTCACCCGCTTTGACGTAGTTACGGTCAACCGCAATACGGAAAGAGGTCACGGAGATGCCTGTGTTAGTTGTCTTTAACTCGGGGTCAGCTACCAAGCGACCCATCAAAATAACTCTGTTGATCATAATGAAATCCTTTCGTTCCGACCTTTCGGTCGCAGTTGCGCTTTATTCGTTCGATTACTCTGCTGCGGGAGCTTCGACAGCTTCCTCAGCGGGAGCTTCTGCGGGAGCCTCAGCGGCCTCCTCAGCTTTGGGCTCTTCCTTGACAGGGATCTCGGAGCCCTCGGGCTTGCGGATGATCAATGAGCGGATAACGCCGTCGGTGATCTTAAAGATACGATCCAGCTCAGCGGGGAATTCTGCTTCACTCTCGAAGTTCATCAGCACATAGTAGCCCTCAGCCTCTTTGTTGATCAGATAAGCCAGCTTGCGCTTGCCCCATTCGTCAACACTCTGCAGAGTAGCGTGCTTCTCGATGAGAGCCTTGAACTTCTCGATGAGAGCCTGGATGCCATCCTCGCCCTGCTTCATTGAAAATACCATTACGGTCTCGTAATTAGCCTTCAATGCCATGTTTACACCTCCTTATGGACTATTGGCGCCGTACCGATCGATACGGCACAAGGTTATTTGGTTATGGGCATAGTAGCACACATAACATGAGTCATTATAGTGGAAAAATCAGGATTTGTCAAGGGGTGCCGCGGCACTTTTTCCGTAGGCACGTGTGCCCGTTTTCTTATTGATTAGGTTGAGATTGCCACAGCCCCGTTGGGGACTTCGCAATGACGATATATATTTGAAATCACTACGGACTAAAGCCCTCGCAATGACCTATGGCAACCCTCCGTCCTTCGGACACCTTCCTCGCCGGAAACGGCTTCTTCTGCGAAGACAGCCGACCCTTTTGTCCGCTCTGCGGACATTTCCCCTAACAGGGGAATCTCCCCTTGTCCGCTTTGCGGACATTCCCCCAACGGGGGTGCCTTAGAAAAGGGAGGCTTTTTTCAACGGTTCATGTTGAAAACCCTAATCCGGATATCGCGGTAGCGGTGGCAGTGATAATAAAGGCGGTGGGATCGGTATTGATGACGGCAGAGTTGACGCGATAGGCGTCGTGCGGCCGGACAGCGCAGAGGATCACGCCCTTGGGCAGATGACTGTAGCCGCCCTGTGCGGAAAGGACAGTCACTCCCCTATTCACCCTGCCGGTGAGCTCGGCGGCGACTTCATCGGGTAAGGCGGTGATGATGATCAGCAGCTTGCCGTTATCGCGCGACAAGCCGAACACGACCGCGTCGATCAGCTTGGACGAGGTGAAGATCGCGATCACGGCATAGAGAGCGTTCTCGAGACTGCCGTAGACGATCGCCGATAATGCGACAACGACCGCGTCGGACAGCAGCACGATACTGCCGATGCTGAGATACGGAAAACGACGGTTCAGATTGCGGGCGATGATATCGGTGCCGCCGGTACTTCCGCCGCGCAGGAAGATGAGCCCGAGACCCGCGCCCGATAAGATTCCGCCGAAAATCGCGGCGATGATCTTGTCACCGTGATAGGCGATATCGAGCAGGGAGAACAGGTCGATCAACAAGGATGCGGCTCCTGTAATGATCGTCGTGCGGATGATAAAGCGCCAACCGCTCTCGATCGCGCCCCAGATCAGCAGCGGAATGTTGAGCAGCAGAGCGGTGGTGCCGATCGGGAGGTCAAGCAGATGATTCAGCATGGTGGAAAGGCCCGTGACTCCGCCGGGCGCGATCTCATTGGGCGCGGTAAAAAAAGAGACCGACAGAGCATAGACGGCGGCGCCGAGGATCATCACAAGATAATCCGCGGCATAGCGCCGACACAGGTGACTTGCTCTGTCGGTTATGTTCATATAATCACGCCTTCGATGTAATAATTCGCTTAGCAGCCCTCAGTCGCTTCGCGCCGGCTTCCTCGCCGGAAACGGCTCCCCCTTGTCCTTCGCCCCCCCAATGGGGGCACCTTAGGAAAGGGAGCCTGAGTTTATTATCAGCGTGAAAAGTTCATTTATGCGTTCCTGTCTTCCTTTGAGGTACAGCCAGCCGAACAACGCCTCCATACCGGTGGCGGCATGGTAGTCGGAGAGCGTCGAATGCTTGGACGCGGAATTGACCTTGGCATTTCTGCCGCGTTTATAGACCTCGACCTCATCCTCGCTCAGATGCTCCATGATCCGCTTCATGAATGCCGCCTGGCTCTTGCAGTTGACCAGATCGACCTTCATCTTGTTCAGCTCGCCGACATGGGAGGCGCTGTGGGTCACGAGGTACTCGCGCACCAAAAGATCATAGACGCCGTCGCCGATGAACGCAAGATTCAGCGTCGGAATTGAATTAATCGTTCTATCATCCATCTTCATCACTCATTTATTCAAAATAGTCATTGCGAAGGGCGCAATGGTTAAGGTTGAGATTGCCACGTCGGAACAAGGTTCCTCCTCGCAATGACGATCTGAATTGCGCCCTGTGGCAATCTCAACATCTCAAATAGTCATTACTGCAGTCAGAACACGTATGTTAGGCACAACACAATGACATATTATTCAACAAAATCAAATTCCAGATCATAGATCGAGACGGTGTCGCCCTCCTGACAGCCTGCCTCACGCAGCTTGTCGATCACGCCCGATTGCTGGAGCAGGCGCTCGAAGTAAGACAATCCGTCATAATCGTCGAAGTTGACGCCGCGCAGGATACGCAGCAGCCACTTGCCCTCGACCATGTAAACGCCGTCCTGTACGGTGATCTTGACGTCGCCGAATTGCTCTTCATCCGGCTCGGGCATCGGCTCAGGCTCATACACCTTGATCGGCGGGAGCTTGCTGAGCTCCTCGATGATCTGATTCAACAGCGGATCGACGTCGTAACGGATCGCCGCCATGATCGGGAAGAATTGATAGCCCTGCTCCTCGACCCATGCTTTAAAGTCCGCGATCTGTTCATCGGTCGCGAGGTCGCATTTATTGCCGACGACCAACATCGGACGCTCGGCAAGCTCGGGATTGAACTTTTCCAGTTCCTCATTGATGATGCGGAAATCCTCCTTCGGATCACGCGCTTCAGAGCCCGACACATCGACGATATGCACGAGCAGTCGACAGCGCTCCACATGGCGCAGGAACTGATGACCCAACCCCGTACCGTCAGCGGCGCCCTCGATCAGTCCGGGGATATCCGCCATTACGAACGATACGCCGTCCCCCATCGACACCACGCCGAGGGTAGGGTTGATGGTGGTAAAATGGTAGTTGGCGATCTGCGGCTTCGCCTGAGAAACGACCGAGATCAGGGTCGATTTGCCGACGTTGGGATAACCGACCAGACCGACGTCCGCCAAGAGTTTGAGCTCCAATGTGACCTCAAATTCTTCACCGGGCAGACCGGGCTTCGCAAATCGCGGGGTCTGCCGCGTCGGAGTAGCGAAGTGCTTGTTGCCCCAGCCGCCTTTGCCTCCCTTGGCGACGATCACGGGCTCTTTGGTAGAGAGATCCGCCATGATGCGGCCTGTTTTAGCATCCTTGACCAGTGTGCCGACAGGAACCTTGACGATCAGATCATCCGCCGCTTTTCCGTACTTTCTGCCGCCTGAGCCGTTATTGCCCTTTTTCGCTTCAAACTTCCGCTTATAGCGAAAATCGGCAAGGGTGGAGAGGTTGGAATCAGCGACAAAGATCACGTCGCCGCCCTTTCCCCCATCGCCGCCGTCGGGACCGCCGGAGGCGACGTATTTTTCACGGTGAAACGCAACGGCTCCATCGCCGCCGTCACCTGCTTTGATCAATATTTTGGCTTTATCTACAAACATGATGATACCTCAGATTAGTGAACAGTTATCAGTGAACAGTGAACTGTTGTCGGTGGGCTCTGCCCACACCCGTTTTGTATGAATATTTCTAATCACTGACCACTGATCACTGTTCACTAAATAATAAAGGGCGGTATTTGAACCGCCCCAAAAGTCATTACTGCTCGACAGGATAAACGCTGGCGCGCTTTCTGTCTTTGCCCATACGCTCAAAGCGTACAACACCGTCAACCTTAGCGAAGAGGGAATCATCGGAACCGCGGCCAACATTGTTACCGGGGTGGATGTGTGTACCTCTCTGCTTAACGAGGATATTGCCGGCTAAAACGAACTGACCGTCAGCACGCTTCACGCCGAGGCGCTTAGACTCACTGTCACGACCGTTCTTGGTTGAACCCATACCTTTTTTATGAGCGAACAACTGCAGATTTATTTTAAGCATTACCTTACACCTCCGAATTTCTAACTTTCAAATACTTTGGATAGTCCTTCGCGATCTCGCGAAGATGAAGCGCTAAGCCGTCGAAAAGAACGCGGCATTGCTCAGCTTCTTGTTCAGTCTTAACTTTAAGGTACATATTACCATCCTTGTTCAAAAGAACAGGCTTCAAACCGATCACCTCGGTGACAGCGTTGGCTGTCATATACGCGGCGCTTGATACAGCCGCGCATAAGATCTCGGGACCCTCGGGATTCATTTCCGAATGTCCTTGGATATGGAAACCTCGGATAGGATCAGTACCGAAAAATTCGACCTTGATCATCAGGCGTTGATCGCCTTGATTTCAACCTTAGTGTAAGGCTGACGGTGACCCATCTTACGCTTCTCACCCTTCTTGGGCTTGTAAGTGGATACATAGATCTTCTTCGCCTTATCGGTCTTGATGACCTTAGCGGAAACCTTTGCGCCGTCAACATAAGGTGTGCCGGCCTTGATACCGTCGTCGGTAGAAACAGCGACAACGTCAAACTCTACGGTAGCGTCATTCTCTGCGTCGAGCTTCTCGATGTAGATCACGTCGCCCTCGCTGACCTTGTACTGCTTACCGCCGGTCTCGATTACTGCGAACATTTTATCATTCCTTTTACTTAGACTCGCTACTCTTGGGTGGCAACACAGCTGCTTATCAATAAAGCAATTTACGCGCACTTAATAAACCCACAGTATGCGGCTTATATACTATATCATAAAGGGTTTTCGATGTCAAGCTTTTTATCTCAAACTTTGATTGTGTCATTGCAACCCTCCGGCACTTCGTGCCACCTCTCCGGTGTATGGATTCTGTAACCCAAAACAAGTTTCGGACAGAATCTCACCTTAGGAAAGGGAGGCTATTTAGGAGGATAGAATACTTAATCGTTCTGGATATGATACGCCTTTAAGGTGTTCTGCATCAGCATGGCGATGGTCATGGGGCCTACGCCGCCGGGTACGGGTGTGATGAAGGAGCATTTTTCTTTGACAGAATCAAAATCAACATCACCGCAGAGCTTACCGTTCTCATCACGGTTCATGCCGACGTCGATGACGACAGCGCCGTCCTTTACCATATCGGCGGTAACAAACTTCGCTCTGCCGACTGCGGCGACGAGGATATCGGCATTTTTAGTGAAGGACGCGAGATTCCCGGTACGGCTGTGGGTCATAGTCACGGTGCCGTTCTCGTGGAGCAGGAGCATGGCCATCGGCTTGCCGACGATATTGCTTCTGCCGATCACGACGCAGTTCTTTCCCTCGACCGCGATATCATAGTACCGGAGCATCTCCATCACACCCGCGGGAGTACAGGGCAGGAAATCATAGTCGCCGATCATGATCTTGCCGACATTATAAGATGAAAAAGCGTCAACATCCTTTGCGACGGAGATTGCGGCGATCACCGCCTTATCGTCGATATGCTTCGGAACAGGAAGCTGACAGAGGATGCCGTTGACGTCGTCACGCTCGTTCAGCTCCTCGATCAAAGCGATCAGCTCTTCCTGCGTTGTTGTGGCAGGCAGGGCATATTCGAGTGAGCGGAAGCCGACATACTCGCACGCCTTCTTTTTGTTATTGACGTAAACGCGGGACGCGGGATCGTCGCCGACGATGATGACCGCGAGGGTGATCTCCTTGCCGTCCGCTTTGATAGCGGCGACCTCATCACGGATCCTGTCCTTTACGCTTTGTGATACTAATTTACCATCAATCAACTGTGCCATAATTCTAACCTCTCTTTATGGTTACTTGCGCGACACAAGCGTCACGCTCAAACTTTTATGCAATCCCTCAGTCACCGGACACGCGAGTCCGGTGACAGCCTCCTCGCCGGAAGCGGCTTCTTCTGCGAAGACAGCCGACCCTTTTGTCCGCGTTGCGGACATTTCCCCTAACAGGGGAATCTCCCCTTGTCCTTCGGACATTCCCCCAACGGGGGTACCTTAGGAAAGGGAGCCTACTTGGATTTTTTACGTTGCTTCGGGAAAGTTCGCCCTCTCATGCCGTCGTCCTTTTTGCGGTTGACGATCAAGAGGATGATACCGACGATCACCAACACCGCGGACAGCGCCTGCGATACGCGGATATCGTAGCCGAAGATTTGGAACGGCAGATACAGGCTGTCGGTGCGCAGTCCTTCGACCAGGGTGCGCTCCAAGCCGTACCATACCAGATACAGATAGAATACCTGTCCATGGTATTTCTGGAATTTGCGGTTGAAAATGAACAGGAACAAAAATCCCAGCGCGCACCATACCGATTCATATAAGAAGCAGGGATGCACCCCTACCCCGCCGGTATTTTCACTGACCATGCGGAACACATTGTCTGTCGGTGTGCCGAAGGCTTCCTGATTGAAGAAGTTGCCCCAGCGGCCGATCGCCTGACCGATCAAGAAGCTGGTCATCGTGATATCCAAAATCGGCAAGAACTTCATCTTGCGGATCTTCGCCATGATCAGACCGCCGACCAGAGCGCCGATGATCGCGCCGTAGATCGCGATACCGCCGTCGCGGATATCGAGGATCTCGCCCGGGTGCGTGGAAAAATAATCCCATTTGAAGATGACGTAATAGGCGCGCGCGCCGATAATCGACGTAATGATACCGACGATCACGCAGTCGATCAGCTTATTGCGGTCAACGTCATAGCGATGCGCATTGCAATAGGCGTAGATGACCGCCAAAAGCAGACCGGCCGCGATCAGGATGCCGTACCAATATACATTAAACGAGCCTATCGAAAAGGCGACGCGGTTGATGGGCAGGTCGTTGATCCCTAACCCCGGGAAAGACACATGAAACATGATATACCTCAAATGAATCCAGTAAATCAGAGAACATTTGTATGTTCCCTTATATGATTATATAAACGATTATTGATTAAGATTCCTTAGCCGTATTGATTGACGCAATCAGAATTCGTTTGATCTCAATACAATCACGCAGAAGAGAGTCAGCCATATTCTTATCAAGATAATCCGATTTATGAAGAACGTGGAGCCAATACTCTGTTTCAGCCGTTTCCTTTAACGCGATATGAAGCTTAGCGATAAAATCCGCTTTACTATTACCATACTGAGCTTCATTGATATTCGCGCCTATAGAGGTTCCACTCCTCAAGACCTGTTTTGATAAAACAGATTCATGCTGAGTTTTCGTCAAATAACGATGGAGCTTTACAATTCGTGCTCCAAAGTCTATTGATTTTTCGATCAAAATATTCTCTTTCATGGCTCTCCAAATCATGCAAAGCATTCTTCATTCTTCAATCTTCAGTTTTCAGTATTCAGTTAGAAAACCCTGTCTAATAAACTGAAAATTGAAGACTGAAAACTGAAAAAAGAATAATACAAAGCAAAAAAACCCTGCCGACTAAATCGACAGGGTTTTTGCTTTGGTGCGAGTGACGGGACTTGAACCCGTACGTCAAAGACACACGCCCCTCAAACGTGCCTGTCTGCCTATTCCAGCACACTCGCATATCGAACAGTCGAATTATAGCATTATTCTTTGCAAATGTCAATACACTAATTTTATAAAAGATGAATTTTCGTTTTCATTATTCAAACAATTTGACATATTGACTAAAAATGATTGATAAATCTTTTGAATTATGCTATGATAATATGAAGTGTAAAATACAGGCAAAGGAGGCATCCTATGAACCTCAAGAGAATCATCGATGTCGCGATGGGTCGTGAGAAAGCCGACCTCGTCCTCAAGGGCGCGAGCGTGCTGAACGTTTTTACCGAACAGCTCGAGCACAAGGATGTCGCGATCTGCGACGGTATGATCGCGGGTCTGGGGCTTTATGATGGTATAGAAGAAGTCGACGTCAGCGGCAAGATCATCGTGCCGGGCTTTATGGACGCGCATATGCACCTCGAAAGCACCCTGCTGACCCCCGCTCAATTCGAGCGTGGCTCTCTGCCCTGCGGCACGACCGCGGTGATGGCGGATCCGCACGAGATTGCCAATGTCGCCGGCACCGAGGGGCTCGACTATATCATGCGGCTGTGCGACGATCTGGATATGCACATCTATTTCAACCTGCCCTCCTGTGTGCCTGCCGCGCCGCTGGAAGAAAGCGGCGAGACGCTCGAGGCCGAGGATCTCAAGCCGTATTATCAGCGCGAGAATGTCCTCGGGCTCGCCGAAATGATGAACTCCGTCGGCGTATGCGAGGGTGAAGAAGCGCTGCTCAAGAAGCTGTCGGACGCCAAGGAATTCGGCGGGATCATCGACGGTCACGCGCCGTTCCTCGGCGGCAAGGATCTCAACGCCTATGTCGCGTCGGGCGTGAGATCCGACCACGAATGCACCGACGCGCGGGAAGCGATTGAAAAGCTCGCGCGCGGACAGTGGATCATGGTGCGCGAGGGTACGGCGGCAAAGAACCTCAACGCCCTGCTCCCCCTCTGCAAGCCGCCCTACTGCAACAGGGCGATGCTGTGTACCGATGATCGACATCCCGAGGATCTGCTCAGAGAGGGGCATCTGGACGCGATCATCCGCAAGGCGGTGGATAAGGGCGTCAAGCCCGCCCACGCGATACAGATGTGCACCATCAACACGGCGACCTACTTCGGCTTGAAGGATTACGGCGCTGTCGCGCCGGGCTATCACGCGGATATCGTCGTACTGAGCGACTTCATCGACTTTACGGTCGAGCAGGTATACATCGACGGTAAGGCGGTCGCCAAAAACGGCACCGTCATCAACAATAACGTCAAGTCGTTGCCCGACAGCGATAAAGTCCTACATTCCTTCCATATGCAGGCGGTCAATGCCGATAGGCTGTATTTGCCGATCAAGGAGCGTCAGCGCGTCATCGGCTTGAAGAAACACGAGCTGCTCACGGATGAGATCATCATCCAACCGACGGATATCGCCATCCGCAACAACGGCATCGATATCGACCGCGACATACTGAAGGCGGCGGTATTCGAGCGCCATCACAACACGGGGCACATCGGCATCGGCTTTGTCAGCGGCTACGGCATCAAGCGAGGCGCGATCGCTACCAGTGTGGCGCACGACTCGCATAACCTGATCGCGGTCGGATGCAGCGACGAGGATATCGCGACAGCGGCGGATGCCGTGCGCGAGATGGGCGGCGGCATGGTCGTGGTCGATCAGGGAAAGGTCATCGAATCCCTCCCCCTCCCCATCGCCGGTTTGATGAGCGATCTGTCGATCGAAGAGGTGGAGAGCCGCGTCAACAGGCTCAAGGAAGCCGCGACCGCGTTAGGCGCGTCCGCCGACATCGACCCCTTTATGACCCTTTCATTCGTGAGCCTGCCTGTCATCCCCGTCATACGGCTCAACGGCAAGGGCTTGATCAATGTTAACAGACAGGAGATCGTGGAAGCGACCTTCTGATTACAGGTTACAATTTAGTTGACGAGATAAATCTTTAACAGCAACCCTCCGTCACTTCGTGACACCTCTCCGGTGTATGGATTCTGTAACCCAAAACAAGTTTCGGACAGAATCTCACCTTAGAAAAGGGAGGCTGAGTTACTGCTTTAATAAACCATGAGGAGATCAATCAAATGAATTACGATATCATTATCATCGGCGCGGGCCCGGGAGGTATTTTCTCGGCATATGAACTGGCGACCAAGCGTCCCGATCTGAAGATCGCCGTATTTGAGACCGGCAACGCGCTCGAAAAGCGCAAATGCCCCATCGACGGTGACAAGGTCAAGTCCTGCATCAAGTGCAAGACCTGCGCGATCATGTCCGGCTTCGGCGGCGCGGGCGCGTTCTCGGATGGCAAATACAACATCACCAACGATTTCGGCGGCACGATGCACGAATACATCGGGCGCGATAAAGCGCTCGAGCTGATGCGCTATGTCGACAAGATCAATGTCGAGAACGGCGGTGAAGCGACCAAGCTCTATACCACGGCAGGCACCGACTTCAAGAAGATCTGTACCCAGAATCGGCTCAAGCTGCTCGACGCGTCCGTGCGTCACCTCGGCACGGATATCAACTACATCGTGCTGGGCAACATCTACGACAAGATCTGCAACATCGTGGATTTCCACTTCAACACCCCCATCGAGCATATCGAGATCATCGACGGCGGCTACCGCGTCCATCATAAAAACGGCTATGACGACTGCAAGGACTGCATCGTCTCCGTCGGACGCTCGGGCTCGAAATGGATGGAAAAGATCTGTGAAGAACTCGACATCGACACCAAGTCCAACCGCGTCGATATCGGCGTGCGCGTGGAGCTGCCCGCGGTCATCTTCTCGCATCTGACCGATGAGCTGTATGAGAGCAAGATCGTGTACCGCACCCAAAAATTCGAGGACAATGTCCGCACCTTCTGCATGAATCCCAACGGCATCGTCGTCAACGAGAACACCAACGGTATCGTCACCGTCAACGGCCACAGCTTTGAGGATCCGTCCAAAAAGACGGAGAATACCAACTTTGCGCTGCTGGTCAGCAAGCATTTCTCGGAGCCGTTCGAGGACAGCAACGGCTACGGCGAGAGCATCGCGATGCTGAGCAATATGCTCGGCGGCGGCGTGATCGTACAACGCTTCGGCGATCTGGAACGCGGCAGACGCTCCAACCATAACCGTATCGCGGAGAGCACCGTGCGCCCGACCCTGCAGGCGACGCCGGGCGATTTGAGCCTGGTACTGCCCAAGCGTATTCTCGACGACATCATCGAGATGATCTACGCGCTTGACAAGATCGCGCCCGGTACGGCGAATGACGATACCCTGCTTTACGGCGTGGAGGTCAAGTTCTACAACATGGAGGTCGCGCTCGATGAAAACCTGATGACCAAGTACGAGGGACTGTATGTCATCGGCGACGGCTCGGGCGTCACCCATTCCCTCTCCCACGCTTCCGCCAGCGGCGTGTATGTCGCGCAGAAGATCTTGGAAAAAGCCGGATCGTAAACACGGTGTCGGTCGCGATCAAGAACTAAAAGTCGCGCGCGACCTCGCAATGACTGAAATGAAGAAACACCCCTTTGTCACAATGACAAAGGGGTGTTGTTATATGCTTTAGTAATTTCTGTATCGACGTCTTGATCTCTCGCGTTCTCTTTTTCTCTTGCGCGCGTTAGCAACCACGGCAAGAACGATGATCAGTATGATGATCACGACCGCGATAATGACGATCAGGATGAAATTCTTTTTGAACCAATCGGCGAGGTTCTTCCCAAAGACCTTTGCCTTATCCAGCTCAATATCCTTGGAAGCGATCGCCTCGGTCGTGCCGACGGTCATGTCATCGTACTTGACGGTGACCTTGCCGACCGCCTGACCCTTGGTCACGGGAGCGTCGATAGCGTCTTCACATTCGACCTCGACCTTCACCAGTGACTGGTCATAGTTCTTGGGCAGCAGCGCGGTCAACTCACCCTGCGGCATCAGGCTCACCTTATCATCACCTTTACCGAAGTTGACATGAACAGTCTTGACGACCTCGGTCGCGCTGTAGACGGTACGCTGTGCCATATTCTCAAAGACCCAGTCATAGAGATCGCAGGAATCAAGCATGGCGTAGTTGATATCCTCCTCGAAGGAATAATCAGCGCCTAAGCAAACGATCAGATAGGTCAAGCCGTCCTTGGAGCCGGTCGTCACCAGACATTTGCCCGCTTCATCCGTATAGCCCGTCTTGATGCCCTTGACGTTGGGATAATAATACTTGGCGGTATCGGCGTTGTTGATCATCATATAGTTGGTGTTGGTGATCGGCTGATCAAAACGCTCGGGAGTATAGCTGACGGTAGAGGTGATCGTCATAAAATCCAGCTTTGAGATCGCGTATTTCGCGATGGTCGCCAGATCCTTGGCGGTGGTAAAATGGTTCGGATCATGCAGTCCGTGGGGATTCACAAAGTTCGTACCGGTGCATCCGAGCTCCTGCGCCTTGGCGTTCATCTTCTCGACAAACGCGGGGATACTGCCGCCGCCGACATAATCCGCGAGTACCAGCGCCGCGTCGTTGCCCGAGGGCAGCATCATGCCATAGAGCAGATCACGGATGGAATACTTCTCGCCGACATGCTTTGACAGCCCCATCACCGTACTCTCGGGATCAAGATCCTTGAACACCGCTTCATTGATATCGACCATGGTGTTATCGAAATCCGCCACATTGTCGGCGACGATCGCATAGGTCATGATCTTGGTCGTGGAAGCAGGATACATCTTCTCCGTGGCGCTTTTATCAAGGATGACCGCGCCGGTGTCTAAATTTTCGAGATATACTGCCTTGGATTTGGTTGCGACATTACAGCCGTAATCGACCGCCGAAGCGGAGATCACGGTCGCGCAGATGACGATCAAAACCATCATCAAACATACTACTCGTTTCATTTTGAACCCCCAAACGTTTGATGCAAGCAACTTTGTATCTATGATATGCGGATTGCGTGTTACTTTTTCGCTTTGATGCGCTTTTCTTCACCGTTGAACAATCGCTTGAGATTGTCTTTATGGCGGAAAATGACGATCGCGCCGACCAAAAAGGCACAGGCGGTCGAGATCAGCACAAAGCGGAATCTCAGCTCATTTTCTGTCCCGAGCGCCGGCAGATAATCGCAGAAATAAGTGATGATCAGCGTATATACGGGATACAGCATCGCGCAGGCGATGGAGCCGAGGGAGATCAGCTTGGTAAAAAGGAAGATGATCAAAAAAGTGCCGAGGATCATCAAAAACACGCGCCAGTCAACGACCAGCATCAAGGCGTTCGCGGTAACGACGCTCTTGCCGCCCTTAAAGCCGTAGAAGATCGGGAACGAATGTCCGAGGATCACGAACAGACCCGCGAGGTACCGTCCGTACTTGACGTACTCGATGGGCGATACATCGTTGGTGACGGTCAATGTCGAGAACAGCCACCAGCCGATCAGTACGGCGACGATACCTTTGAGATAGTCAAAAACGATCGTCGCGATCGCGGGGCCTTTGCCGACGGAACGCAGGACATTGGTAAAGCCCGCGTTACCCGAACCCATGGTGCGGATATCCTTACCTGTTTTCAGTTTTGTGATCATGATCGCGGGATTCAGACTGCCGAGCAGATAGGCGATGATGATCGTCGCCAGCGTACGAATAATCAAATCGACTGTCATTTGTTATTCCTCTCCCTTATGATAAATCTGATGGGTGTACCGCTGAAATCGAATGCCTCACGCAGACGGTTCTCCAAATAGCGCTGATAGGAGAAATGGAACAGCTCCGCGTCGTTGCAGAAGAAGATGAAGGTCGGCGGCTTGACGGACACCTGCGTCATATAGAAGATCTTCAGGCGTCTGCCTTTGTCCGTCGGCGGCTGTACGCGCGCCGTAGCGGTCGCCAGCACATCGTTGAGAAGTCCTGTCGTGATCCGCATGGCGGAGGTGTTGGTGACATGAACGATGTTCTCAAAGAGGTTATCGAGCCTTTGCCCTGTCTTAGCGGAGATAAACACCGCGGGCGCATAGCTCATGAAGGCAAAATCACGTTCGATATCCTTGCGAAAATTCGGCATGGTGGCGTTATCCTTCTCGATCGCGTCCCACTTGTTGACCGCGATGATACAGGCTTTGCCCGCTTCGAGTGCGAGTCCCGCGACCTTGGTATCCTGTTCTGTGATACCGGTCTGAGCGTCAAGCATGATCACACAGACGTCGCAGCGCTCGATCGCCATCCTGGCGCGCAGGATGGAATAGCGCTCGATCTGGTCGGTCACCTTGCTCTTGCGGCGCATTCCGGCGGTATCGATGAAGTTGAAGGTGCCGTGCTTATTCTCGATCATGGTGTCGATACTGTCACGGGTCGTGCCGGCGATATCGGAGACGATACAGCGATTCTCGCCGGTGATCTTATTGATCAGCGAGGATTTGCCGACGTTCGGTCTGCCGATGACAGCCACCGAGATCACCTCGGGGTCGACTTCTTCCCCGGTATCATTCTCCAATTCTTTGAATACGGCGTCCAGCAGATCACCCGTGCCGTGGCCGTGTACGGAGGACACGGCGATCGGCTCGATCGGGAGCTTGTAAAACTCATAGAACTCGGGCGGCGGATCGCCGATGGAATCACATTTATTGACACAAAGCACCAGGGGCTTGTTGCTTCTCAGGAGCATATGCGCTACCTCTTCATCGGTAGCGACAAGCCCGGATCGGACGTCGGTCACCATGATGATGACGTCCGCGGTATCAATGGCGAGCTGTGCCTGCTCACGCATCTGGGATAAAATGATGTCATCCGAATACGGCTCGATACCGCCCGTATCGATGAGCAGGGCAGATCTGCCGTTCCAATCCACATCGCCGTAGATACGGTCACGCGTGACGCCGGGGGTATCGTCTACGATAGAGATACGCTCGCCGACGAGCTTATTGAACAGGGTGCTTTTGCCGACATTCGGTCTGCCGACGATTGCGACTACAGGTTTAGACATCTTCATCCTCCTTCCATATTGTTATTGCATCAAGCAATCAATCGATCTGATCCGATAATTGTCATTGTGAAGCCCATGACACGCATGTCATGGCTGTGGCAATCTCAACCTTATTCATTGGCTGTTCCCAAAACGGCATTCAATAACATTACGCCGTCGTTGTTGATCGGGTAAATCTTGATATGTAACTTCCTCGATAGATCGTCGATATGGACGTCATCGAGGAAAAGATCGTTTTCAAATCGTAACATTGCCGAGGAAATGAGCAGGGCGTCGCCCAGCGGTTTATTCTTGAGCTGGTTGTGCAGATCCCGTCCGACGATCAATCCGCTGACATTGATCTGCTCACCGAAAAAGTCGTTGACGATCGGGTACACATTCACCTTCACGCCGGGGTATTTACGCTCAGCCTCATCCATCAATTCTCTGAGATACGGCGCGGCGGAGGTGCCGCAGGCGATGGATACCGTGCGTTTGATGGAGTCATCCGCCTCGCGCCATTCAAGCTCGTCGCGGAAATCCTCACGCAGCTGAGCGATCAGTCCGATGCCGTTCTCGATCGCCTCAAAGTCGCCGTAAAACGACGCGTCGGGGATCTCATAGCCCGCTTTGATGTACAATTCATCGGCGGCATAGGCGATACGCTTGCCGCGTGTTTTGAGACACATCTCGCCGAATTCTTCGAGGATATCCACGGTCTCACGGGCTTTTCCCACGGTGAAGGGCGTCAGCTTTGCCAGTCCCTCACGGTACCTGGTAATGCCGACAGGCACCACGCCGATCAGATTGACATTGAGCTCATACAGATCACGCAGAGAGCGCTTGAGCTCTTCCCCGTCATTCCATCCGGGGCAGCAGACGATCTGGGTATTGATCGCGATATTGTGCTCCGACAGGCGCTTCAAGATCTTCAGCGCGTCACCCGCAAAGCGGTTGTTCATCATCTTGACGCGCAGCTCGGGGTTGGTGGTGTGCACACTGACGTTGATCGGGCTGATATGCATCTTGATGATGCGGCTGATCTCATGCTCCGTCAGGTTGGTGAGCGTGACATAATTGCCGAACAAAAAGGACAGTCGGCTGTCGTCATCCTTGAAATACAGGCTCTCACGCATCCCCTTGGGGAGCTGATCGATAAAGCAGAAAATGCATTGATTGCGGCAGGACTTCTCCTTATCCATCAAATAGGTATCGAATTCCAGCCCCAGCTCCTCATACTCGGGCTTACGCACCTTGACAGTATGCACCTGCCCCTTGCGGTCACGGATTTTTAATTCTAAATCAGAATTAAGCTGATAAAACCGATAGTCGAGCACATCGACGATATCGTTCCCGTTGATCGACAGCAGGGTATCCCCCGCCTCACAGCCTGCGCGGTAGGCATAGCTGTTACGGTATACATCTTTGATTGTAACAGCCATAACGTGCCTCCAACGTCTTTTGTAGGGGATGGTCTTGTTGCTCAGCCGCAAACGGCACCCCTCTGCCCTTCGGGCACCTCCCCAGCGGGGAGACCCCTCCCGATTGAAAATCAAAGGATTTTCAAAGCTCTCCCCATTGGTTTTGTATCATGATCATTGATCAACGCAATGTTAATCAAACATTCGGAATTGATCGCTCTGCTGCCGCAGAACGAACGGGAGGGTCAAGACCCTCCCCTACAACAAACCAAAGGGGAACACTAAAAACAAAAGGGCGACCGGAAATATTCCGCCCGCCGCCGTTGTTCAAATAATAAGATTAGTCCTCGTCTACAGCGATGACCTGTCTGCCGTTGTACTTGCCGCAGTTGGGGCAGACTCTATGGGGAGCCTTATACTCACCGCACTCAGGGCAGATAGACAGAGCAGGAGCCTGGAGCTTCCATACGTTGGATCTTCTCTTCATCTTACGAGCATGTGAATGTTTTCTTGCCGGTACAGCCATGAAAAACCCTCCTTACATATTATAGGTTCAGATTGGACGCGCGTCATTCAGATCATTAATAGAATGACATGATGAAACACGCGTTTTCAATTCATAATAACGCTTTTAACGCCTCAAGCCGTGGGTCGATCTCCTTCTTATCGCAGCCGCAGTCGCCCAAGTTAAGATTATGTCCACATTTTTGACAGAGACCTTGACAGTCTCCCCTGCAAAGGAACTTGGTCGGCAGCTCTAAGAGGATATCGGATGAGGCAAGCTCATCTAAATCCAGACTCAGGTCGGGCGTTTCGATGTAGTCGTCGTTGAAATCCTCCTCCAGATTCTCGATGATCTTGTGAGAGAAGTGATATTCCATACGGCGTTCGATCGGCGTTAGGCATCGGTTGCAGGAGGTGTGGAAATCAAATGAAGTATCCAATTCCAGCGTAACCATGCCCGCCTTGTTCTCAACATGAGCGTGAAGCTCGACAGGTGAAGTGAATGGATGTTCACCCGCGATCTCGACATCGCCCATAGAGAGTGTATCACTGACGTCCTTTGAGGCGCCGTCGGATACGAAAATGTCTTTCAAATCTAACAGCATAACTCCTCCGAAACAAACACGCAGTTATCTACATTAAAACGCTATTTGATATTATAATAAATGCGTTAGTTTTTGTCAAGTAAAAATCTTGTAATTCGTCAGGTTTTTTCCGTTATTTACGGGATACAGGCTGTTTTCACGCTTTGATACTAAGTATCCATTAAACGCTTTAACAAATTTGTTAGCGAGAAATTTCGC
>CAMJMQ010000039.1 GCA_946407065.1 uncultured Clostridia bacterium
TTGATCGAAAATGTCGGATAGGAAACCAACGTTCCTGCCACGCGGTACGTCGACACAGTGGCGCTTAGCCAATCGCGAACACAGGGTCCCCATAACTCCCCGAGTTATGGGGAGAGGAGGAGCCGCAATGCGAGGTCAAGGCATACCAACCGGATATGCCTACCGAGTAAAGCGAGCGACGACGATGGAGCGCTGTTGCATGGGAGTTGTTAGCCAAATCACAGATTTGGACAACTCCTCAAAGCGCCGTACCCTACAAAACGTACGGCTCCTCAACGGACGCAGTACTTTACCCAACGCCCTGCCGCGGGAGCAGCAAGCCGCTCCCCTACAAATACACTGCTATGTTTGCTGTGGGAATGACGCTGACACAAGACACCGCCCTTCGCTCTCCATATGATATGAAATGACATGATAGGATCTGAAAATGAAATGAACTGATCTGATAACCGAAACCCGGTTTTTGTCGGATGTTGATATGTTGAAAACTGTTGTTGAAATGTTGAAAAGTCATCCTGTTTATCTTTTTTATTTACTTTCTCATTTCATTATCATTGCCTTTTTCTTTATTCTTTTTTATTATCTTTTCTTAGATTTTTTTGCTTTTCTGAAAAACCAATTGGTTTTTATTCTTCTTCCGATTCTTTTGATTTCCGCGGGCGACCGCCCTTTTTGCCTGCTTCACTGCGTTTTTCACAGATTTCGGCATAGCGCTCAAAGTTATGATCGATCTCTTTTTTGAAGATCGAGAACATCACGCCCAGCGCGCAGTCTCCGTCGAAATCCGTTACTTCTCCCGTGTCGCCGTAGCGCATCAGCGCCTTATAGAGCCGCCCCGCCTGTTCGTCGCTGAGCATTGCGAGTGGTTCCGCGTGATGAAAATAGGTGAAAAAGCCTTTGGGTGTTTTCATATTATCCCTCCGTGATGTGAAGATTCGGGCAAATACCCTTTCACCTATGACGATATCGGGAGCAAAAGTTGCATACTTTTATGCAACTTCCGCCAATTATGACAATATTTTAATCTTTTTTGTTCTTTTTTGACGTTGCTTTTCTCGGTCGGCTCTTGTATAATACTAAGTAGCAATAAAACACTTTAATATCTATTGCGGAGAATTCCGCATAACTGCGTTGTCAGTCTTGACAGGCGCCAGCCTGCCTGCGCCCTCCGCCTTGTTCTGCGAAATTCTCCGCTAATATCTTTTTAAAGCTTTTTATTGCTACTTAGTATAATAATGAAAAATGAACAGTGAAACGGTTCGAAAGGTCAGACGCTTATGTCGGCCGACTAGATTAATAGGGAATCCGGTGCGGCTGTGCCTAATCCGGAGCAGCCGCCACTACCGTCATTGAGCAGAGGATGGGAAGTATCCATTGGAGTTTTCTGAGAAGGATCCTGTCCGCGCGGAGTTACCGCTTCCTCATCAGCCGGGAGACCTGCCGTTTCCGAGAAAGCCCCTTTGGCAGGAAGCGTGCGAATGAAGTATAGAGGATCGCTCTATGCTTGTTTGTCGCGCTCTTTCTTCGGAAAGAGTTTTTTTAGTGGTCAGTGATCAGTGATTAGTGATTAGTGGTCAGTGGTCAGTGATTAGTGATTAGTGGTCAGTGGTCAGTGATTAGTGGTCAGTGATTAGTGGTTAGTGGTCAGTGGTCAGTGATTAGTGGTCAGTGATTAGTGGTTAGTGATCAGGGATCAGTGAATGGTGTCAGTGCTTGTGCCGGGGAGGTTTATTTGCTGATAACGCCTCGGCGTTACCATAGATCAAGAATCTTTTTGAAGTGAGGTATAAGAATGAAAAAGATTATTGCGTTAGTGTTATCCGTACTGTTGGTGCTGTCCGTCAGTATGCTGTTTGTATCCGCGGAAGAAGCGAAAGACAGCGTCGATGTGCATGTCACCATCATTGATGAAAAGAGCGAATTCGCGGTTGCGTATAAGACCGTGACCGTCACCGATATCGACAAGGACGGCGCTTTGACTGTCAACGATACCCTCTATGCCGCTCACGAGCAGTATTATAAAGGCGGCGCCGCGGCAGGTTATGCGACCGAGAACACCAAGTGGGGTCTCTCGCTGACAAAGCTGTGGGGCGTTGCAAACGGCGGCAGTTACGGCTATCTGGTGAACAATGCTTTTGCGTGGAGCATGACCGATCCCGTCAAGGCAGATGATTATGTTGTCGCGTTTATCTATACCGATACAAAGAATTTCAGCGACGTATATACCTATTTTGAGCCGCAGTATATCGAAGAAGAGAGCACGACGATCGCTGTCGAGCTGACGATGATGAAGACCGGCTTTGACGCGGAAGGCAAGCCCTATACCGAGCCTGTTTCCGGCGCGGAGATTACCCTCGACGGGCAAAAGAACAAAGTTGTCACCGATGCGGATGGCAAAGCCAGCTTCTACTACGGCTATGGAGATCCCAACGGCTATGAGAGGTTGGTCAGCGCCGAGGTCAAGGATATGCGTATCGTTCCTCCGATCTGTATCCTGAAGTCGATCGGCAAGGGTAAGGCGACTTCTGACGAGAAGACCCCCGCTGCTGACGGCGAGGTGATCGAACCGACGGTTGTGCCGGCGGATAACGTTTCCGACGCGACAGAGGCGGCAACCGTTGCTCCCGCTACCAAGGACGAGTCCACCAAGGATACCGCGACCAAGGATACCGCGACCAAGGACAGCGCGTCCTCCGGCACGACTCCCAAAACAAGCGACGTGACCAACCTGATCCTGTGGATCGTGATCGCGGCTGTATGCCTTGCGGGTATCATCGGCGCAGGCGTATTCTACAAGAAACGTTATGGTAAAAAATAAGCTCTTTGCGATACTGCTGTGCATGATAACGCTGCTCTGCGGCGTTCTGTCGGCAGTGCCCGTAAGTGCGCAAACCTATACCGTCGCGCAGGTGCAGAGCCTGTGCGACGGTATCGTTGCATATAACGGTTATCACAGCGCACAGGATTTCATCGACGGTTATCTTTCCGACAACGCGGGCACGATGTCGGAATTCTATATCCTCGCGCTGTCCCAGTCGGGCGATCATGACTTTTCACGCTACGAAAACGCGCTTTTATCCTACCTTGACGATCATTCCGTCGCCTCCGCGACAAGTCGGGAAAAATATGCCCTCGCCCTCGCTTCTGTCGGCAGTACCGACCGCTATATCACCGATACCGCGGATGAAGCGATCGGCGGGATGGGCATGATGAGTCTGGTGTTTGGACTGCATCTGCTCAATAACGGTTACACCAGCCGTCTGTACAGCACCGATGGCCTGCTCAGCGAGATCCTCTCCCGCGAGATGGATGAAGGCGGCTGGGCGGTAATGGGCTCATGGGGCGACGTGGATGTGACCGCGATGACATTGCAGGCGCTCGCGCCCCATTACGGCGGCAGAGGCGACGTGACCGACGCGATCGATCGGGCGATCACTTGGCTGTCCGAGCGACAGCTTGACAGCGGCGGCTTCAAGACCATGGGCGCTGAGAACTGTGAGAGCGCCGCGCAGGTGGTCATGGCGCTGTCGGCGTTGGGGATCGACGCGCAGGTTGACGGTCGCTTTATCAAGAACGGTACCTCCGTGATGGAGGCGATGCTCGATTATCGCCTGTCAAACGGCGGCTTCTCGCATACGGGGAGCGACGGCAACGCCACCGCGACCGTCGAGGTGTTCTGCGCTCTGACGGCATACCGCAGGATGCGCTACGGACAAAGCGGCTTTTATCTGCTCGATCATGTGAATCACAGCTCACCCTCGGACAAAGGCGCGGGCGGCTCGGGTCATTCGGGCGGCTCACAGTCGGGCGGCGATTCGGGTTCGAGAGGCAACGCTCCGTCGAACAGATCGGACAGCGGCTCAGGCGGCGCGGACAACAGCGGTGACAGTCATGTGGAATACGACAGCAGCGGCAACCGTATCATCACCATCAACGGACAACGGTTCATTGAATCGACCAACGCCGCGGGCGAAAAGGTGACGGTCAACGTCAGCGAAACAGAGGGTCGACCGCGTGAAACACGCGTGTTTTCAGACGAGCACGGTGATTTTCAGTCCGGCGCGACAGAGGATACGGCGCTGCATGCTGCCTCTGCGGATGAGAGCGGCTCGGGCGGCTATAAGCCCTACGCGATCCTCGGCGTTGTCGCGGTTGCGGGCGGCGTGTGCGCGGTGCTGTACCTCTTGAAAAAACGCAACAAAAAGCATTATATCGCCGTGGCGGTCATCGCGGCGGCAGGAATCCTTTTTATTCTTTTAACGAATTTTGAGTCTTCCGAGGAACATTATCAGCCGCAGGAGGCGGAGGGCGACTTTACTGTCACGCTCAGTATCCGATGCGACACGATCAAGGATCTGGAGAAGAAAAACAACATGGTCCCCGATAACTGTATCATTCTCGATACCACGGAATTCACCGCGTCATCGGGCGACACGGTCTATGATGTGCTGCAGAACGCGGTGCGTTCCTATCGCATTTTGATCGATAACCGCGGCAGTGACGGCGCGGCATATATCGCGGGCATCGACGGACTGTACGAGTTTGATTACGGCGACCTGTCGGGCTGGATGTACCGCGTCAACGGCGATTTCCCCGACGTGGGCTGCCAGAGCTACACCGTCCGCGAGGGCGACAAGATCGAGTGGCTGTATACGACGAATATCGGGAAAGACTTGGTATAAATCTGTAGGGCGGGGGCTTGCTCCCGCCGTTACGCATGGTATTTATGAAATCGAGCAGACAAAGACCACTCTCAATTCTGCTTTGATTCAAAAGTGATTCATAGGAAAGGTTTCGGCGGGAGCGAGCCCCGCCCTACAATAGTAATAAACCGGAGGTGTCCCCATGCGTTTTGAACAACTGAATCCGTTCACCGTGGCGGTGTATTACCTCTGTGTGCTGGGGATCATCATGTTTTCGATGAACCCCCTGCTCCTGTGTATCGCGCTTTTGACCTCCGTTCTCAGCGCGGTCATCGGCGGCACAGCGGACAAAAAGGCGCATCTCTTCTCACTTGCGGTGTTCCTGATCGCGGCGGTGCTCAATCCGCTGTTTGTGCATAAGGGCATGACGCCGCTGTTCTTCCTCAATGATAATCCCATCACGCTGGAGGCGACGGTCTATGGACTGTGCGCGGCGGGGATGCTCACGGCGGCACTGTATCGCCTGCGTGATCTCAGCAAGGTAATGACCTCGGATAGGGTGCTGTATCTCTTTGGGCGCTTCTCGCCGCAGATCGCCCTGCTGTTGTCGATGGCGATCCGCTATACGGCGCTGCTCAGGGTGCGATGGCGTAAGATCAGCGACAGTCAGCGCGCGCTGGGACTGTTCGATGACGGCAATCTGATCGACGCGGTACGCGGCAGAGCGCGGGTGCTCTCGATCCTGATCACATGGACGCTCGAGAACGGCATCGTCACCGCCGAGAGCATGGAATCGCGCGGCTACGGCACAGGCAGACGCACCTCGTATGCGGTCTATCGTGTGCACAAATATGATGCTGTTTTGATGATCGTTTGTATCTTACTGACAGCGCTGTCGGCTGTCGGTATTTATTTCAGTAAGGCGGAATTCTACCCCGTGCTGAGCATGAACCTGCTGAACCCGTGGGGGATCGCGGGTGCGGCGGCGTTCACCGTGTTGAGCGTTTTGCCGCTGATCATCAACGGAAAGGAGGCGATCCGATGGCGTTGGTTACTGTCAAAAATCTGAGCTACACTTATCCCGATCCGAATGGTAGGGGAGGGGCTTGCTCCTCCCGTATCGTTTCAGATAAGGATGGCGTTCATTCCGATGATCGGCATAGGGCGCTGTCCGATATTAACCTCTCCATCGAGTGCGGCGAGTTCATCACCCTGATGGGCGCGACCGGCTCGGGTAAAAGCACCCTGCTCCGGCTCTTCAAGCCCGAGCTGCGGCAGAACGGTGAGTTGGAAGGTGAGATTCTTCTTTCAGTTGGGAAAGCAACTCTCAGTCACCGGACAAGTGTGTCCGGCGACAGCCTCCTCGCCGGAAGCGGCTCCCCCCTTGTCCTTCGGACATTCCCCCAACGGGGGTACCTTAGGAAAGGGAGCCTTGGCGCTGTGGATATCACCGAAGCCGTATCAAGTATGGTCGGCTATGTGGCGCAGGATCTCGAGGAACAGATCGTCACCGACAAGGTGTGGCATGAGCTGGCGTTTACGCTCGAGAACCTCGGTATGAGGCGGCAGGATATCGCCCGCCGTGTGGCGGAGATCGCCTCGTACTTCGGCATCGACCGATGGATGGAGCGCGATACGGCGACCCTCTCGGGCGGCGAAAAACAGCTCCTCAATCTTGCGGCAGTGATGATCGCCGACCCCGAGCTGCTCCTGCTCGATGAGCCGACGGCACAGCTCGACCCGATCGCCGCCACCCGCTTGATCGAGACCGTCTACCGCCTCAACCGTGAGACAGGCGTGACGGTGCTGCTGTGCGAGCATCGGTGCGAGGAGCTTTTCCCGCTCTCCGACAGGATCGTGATCCTTGACGGGGGACGGGTCGCGTTTGACGATACACCTCGCAAGGTGGCGCAAATGATCGGCAGGGATAGTGATTATTCGGCGTTCCTGCCTACGGCGGCACGGCTGTTTCATTTAGTTACTCGCTCCGCTCAGATAAATTATGCAATCCCTCAGTCACCTTTGACACACGTGTCCGGTGACAGCCTCCTCGCCGGAAGCGGCTCCCCCTCTGTCACTGCGCGACGTCTCCCCAACGGGGAGCACCTTTACCAAAGGGAGCCTGAAATACCGCTGAGTGTGCGCGAGGGGCAGCGCTTTGTCGGGAGCTTGCAAATAAAAGAAACAGCTTCGGATCATGCGGATCCCCCCTTGACCGAAGAAGCGTTGACATTGAAAAACATCCGTTTTCGCTATGAGCGCCGGGGCGCGGATATCCTGCGCGACCTTGATTTGACCGTGTACAGAGGCGAGGTGTTCGCGCTGCTCGGCGCGAACGGCGCGGGCAAAAGCACCGCCGCGGCGGTCGCGGCAGGACTGCGCAAGCCGTATGCGGGCACCGTGAAGCTCTTCGGCAAATCCTTGAAGGACTACAAGAACGGAACCTTATACAAAGAAAATCTCAGCCTGCTCCCGCAGGACGCGGAAAGCGTGTTTTTGTGTGAAACGGTGGGGGAGGAGCTGAAGGGCTGTGACACGGTCATGCAGAACCTGCCCTTTGATCTGTCGCCGCTTTACGACCGCCACCCCTATGATATCTCGGGCGGTGAGCGGCAGCTGGTCGCCCTGTGCAAGGCGTTGTCGACCAAGCCGCGCCTGCTGATCATGGACGAGCCGTCAAAGGGCTTGGACGCGAACCGAAAGGCACTGCTGCTCGAGGTGATCCGCCGCTTGCAGCATGACGGCGTGACCATCCTGCTGATCACCCATGATGTGGAGTTCGCCGCGTTATGCGCCGACCGATGCGCCCTGTTCGCGCAGGGTCGGATCGCGGCAGTCGACCGCACCGACCGCTTCATGACCGACAACCGCTTCTATACCACCGCCGCCTCCCGCATCACGAGGCGTTTTGTCGACGGCGCGTATACCGTCGCGCTTGCCGCTGAGCGGTTTTCGACAGACGGAGGTGCGGTATGAGAGTGATCGAAAATCCCCGCCTCAGGGCGATCCTGCGCTACGGCATCCCCTTTGTGCTGATCCCCGCACTGGTCGCGCTCAGCGCGATCGTGTTTGAGGGACAGCGGTACCTGATCATTTCGCTCGGGATCGCGGTGCTGGCACTGCTGTTGTTCATGACGGGCTTTGAGAAGCGGAACATCGGCGCGCGGCGCATGGTGATCACGGCGATCATGACGGCGCTGGCGGTGTTCGGGCGGTTCATCCCTCTGTTCAAGCCGATCACGGCGATCTGCGTGATGACGGCGATCTACCTCGGCGCGGAGGCGGGATTCTTCTGCGGCTCGCTGAGCGTGCTGATCTCCAACATCTGGTTCGGACAAGGCCCGTGGACGCCGTTCCAGATGCTCGGCTTCGGGCTGATCGGACTGATCGCGGGCTATCTGTCGCGCGTATTGCTCAAATCCAATCTTTTGTTATTGCTCTACGGCGTGATTGCGGGCGTGGCGTATTCGTTCCTCATGGACGTCTGGACGGTGCTGTGGTACGCGGGCGGCTTCGATTGGAAGCTGTACACCGCGGCGCTCCTGTCGGCACTACCGTTCACCGCGCTGTATGCCGTGTCGAACGTGGTGTTTCTGTTGATATTACGTAAGCCTGTGGGCAATAAGCTGAACCGAATCAAGATAAAATACGGAGTGTAGTTAGCGAGGAGTTAGGAGTTAGTAGTGAGGAGTTAACCCCAAATCATATATTGTAGTTTTGACTAAACTGTGATATGATACTGATAATGGCGATAGCTATTTCATATACAGGGACAACTCCCCACTCCTAACTCCTCACTGAAATGAAGGTGATCGAATGCGATTGAAAAAGACCCTGCTCTCTGAGATAACCGAATACCTGCGGCTTCATTATGACAGCCCCGAGCCGCGTTTTGCGGCAAAGGAGCCGCAACCGCTTTTTCATCATGCGGCGAAGGGCGCAAAACCGCGCGCGACAGGCTTTGCGACACGTGAAGTGCCGGATGCGGATGACGCCGTTGTCCTCGATGAATGTGCCGCCCCTGCTCCGATCGAAGCAGAACCCGAGCGCATGGCGGCCATGCCGCTGCCGACTGCCGCCTACGGCGATCTGTCAAGTCGGCTCGATACGCTCGACGAGAGCTTTCAGGAGGCGCTGTTCCGCCTGATCGATGAGCGCGGGATGCGGGACAGCACGTGCTACAAGCGCGCGGGCGTGGATCGCAAGCTGTTCTCCAAGATCCGCTCCAATCCCTCTTACCGTCCGTCAAAATCCACCGCCGTCGCCTTTGCGATCGCGCTGGAGCTTAGCTTGGAGGAAGCGACGGAGCTTTTGCGCAAGGCGGGCTACGCGCTGTCGCACAGCTCCAAGTTCGATGTGATCGTGGAGTACTTCATCGTCAACCGCCGTTTCGATCTGCGCGAGTTGAATGAAGCGCTGTATGAATTCGACCAGCCCCTGATCAACGGATAAAAAGGCTCCCTTTGGTAAAGGGAGCTCAGTCTGTAGAAAAACCTTAAGAAGCCTTCCTTTGGTAAAGGAAGGTGCCTCCGCAAGGAGGCGGATGAATTGTATCAATTGTTTGAGCAAAGCGAGTTACCATAAGAATAGTGTTGATCAAGCCTTGATAATTAATAGGTTTCTCCCTTTGGTCGATCAATTTATGCAATTCCTCAGTCGCCCGACACGCGTGTCCGGCGACAGCTCCTTTTACCAAAAGGAGCCTTAGAAAATGTCTGCTCATATTATATCGATACTTTTTCGACAAGCTGGGCTTCCTTTGGTAAAGGGAGCTGTTGAGGCGTTTAGCCGAAACGGAGGGATTGTATCGATAGAGCGTATGCGACCAATAGAAAATTGTCGCCTCGCGGGCGACCAAATGTCCTTTTGAATACGGTATACTGCGGTTGTAAGGTAAACAAACCTTACAGCCGTTTTTTTAAATAGTCATTGCGAAGGGCGCGATCTTTAGGGCGAGATTGCCACGTCGGAACGATGTTTCTCCTCGCAATGACAATTCGAAATGCGCCCTGTGGCAATCTCAACCTTTATTATGTATTCAGGAGGTACAATCATGTTAAAGAAGCTCAATGCGAAACTCAAAAATGCCGCAAATACCACGATCACCGACGCCATGAAGACCCCGCCCGAAAACGACATGACCGAGCTGGTCTTTATCCTCGACCGCTCCGGCTCGATGGGCGGACTGGAGGAGGACACCATCGGCGGCTTCAACTCGATGATCGAAAAGCAGAAGAAGCAGGAGGGCGAGTGCCTGGTCAGCACCGTGCTGTTCGACCACGAGGTCAGCACCCTGCATGACCGTGTCCCGCTGTGTGACATCCAACCGATGACGGAGGAGGATTATGTTGTGCGCGGCTGTACCGCGCTGATCGACGCGATCGGCATGACCGTCAGCCACATCGAGAAGGTGCACCGCTATATCCGTAAGGAGGATGTGCCCGCGCATACGATGTTCGTCATCACGACCGACGGCATGGAGAATGCCAGCAAGGAGTATTCCTCCGACAAGGTCAGGAAGATGATCGAGAAAAAGAAGAAAGAGGGCTGGGAGTTCCTGTTCATCGGCGCAAACATCGACGCGGTGTCTACCGCCCGGCATTTCGGCATCGGCGCCGACCGCGCGGTGAATTATCACGCTGATAAAGAGGGAACCGCCGTGCTGTACAATTGCGTGAGCAAGGTCGTATCCTCCGCCCGCAAATGCGCCCCGATCCGGGGCGACTGGTGCGCTGAGATCGAGGAGGATTACGCCGGCAGATAAATGAATAAAACGGATGAGATCTGTCACATTTTTCATTTTCTTGTGTAGATATAATACTAAGTATCATTAAAACACTTTAACATTTATTGCGTTGCGTTGTCGCTCGCCGTTCTCGGTAAGCGTATCCGGTAGGTACGCTTTGACCTCGAGTGGCGGCTCCTCCTTTCCCCACCGCGCAGGGGCGCGTCGGGGACCCCTATAACACATAGCGGTGTTGTCGTCCTTGACATACGCCAGCAGTGACACTAAGCCAATCGCCGACACGCGTGTCCGCTCTTGGAGTGTTGTTGCATGGGTGTTGTTAGCCAAATCAAAGATTTGGACAACACCTCAAGTATGCCTGCGTCCTCCGCCTTGCTCTGCGAAATTTCTCGCTAACAAATTTGTTAAAGCGTTTAATGGATACTTAGTATAAGTGATAAAAGAATCATTTGCATCATGCAGTCAGATGTGATACACTGTAGAGGAGCATAGACCGCCTCCGCTGTAACAAGAAATCATGCTAAAGGATGGATCATCATGAAAAGAAACAGTTCGATAGTCGTTTTATACCTTTTAGCGGTACTTTCCGTCAGCATGCTGTCCGCGTGCTCTTTCGGAAAAGGTTCCGATCTGCAGATGAGTGACTCGACACTCACCCTCTCTGTCGGATCGTCGGCGAATCTTTCCGTTACCGGCGGCTCGGGTTCGCTGACCTGGACGAGCAGCGACAGTCAAATCGCCGGGGTAGAAAACGGTACCGTTACGGCAAAATCCGTCGGCTCAGCTGTGATCAAAGCTGAGGACGAAAAGGGTAAGACCTGCTCTTGCAATGTCACCGTGAACGATAAAGAGATCACCAAGATCGGCCTCGACCGCCAGTCCGCCGACGTGGACGCGGGCAAGACCCTCCAGCTCAATGTGACCTTTACGCCTAAGGATGCTTCCGACACGACTTTGACATGGGCGTCTTCCGATGAATCCGTCGCGGTTGTCAACAGCTCCGGTGTTGTCACCGGCATCAAAGGCGGCGTTGCCAACATCACCTGCAGATCCCGGAATAATATAGAGGCTTCCTGTACCGTGACGGTAAAGGGCACAACCTCGGGTCAGAGCAACAATAACAATGGTTCCAATAACGCATACTACGGTCATTACAATCCCGGCTACACCTACCGCTCCTCGGACTTTGTCTTTCCGGAATCCTCCAGCCGTAAGCTGACCCGCAGCGAGATCAACTCCGTGCTTAGCAGCAGATCGGGCTCATCCGTTTCCGGCAGCGTTGCGCAGGATGCGGTAAACGAGATCTACGCGAGAAACGGTTATTGCTTCCGGAACCCGTCGATCCGCAGCTATTATGAGGCGCAGCCCTGGTATTACGCTGATCCGAGCTTTACGACCTCAGACTTCAACAGTATTGAGAAATACAATATCAGTTTGTTGCTGGAATACACTTGATAAAACAAATTTGTGGGGGAGGGGCTTACTCCTCCCGCTTGTCGATCGAGTGAGGGCAGAGCCCACAAAAAACGACGGCAGGGTACCGCTTTGGTATCCTGCCGTTTCTGTTATGCGCGACAATCCTGAAACACAGCGCTTAGGCTTTTCTGAATCAGTGATTTGACATCTGCTTGATTTGATCGATGCATCACGGGATCACTTGGCGTATTTGCTCAGATCGACCGTCTCATAATGACTGTCGGTGCCCCTGCCTGTCTGCATGTCGACGGTGTAGGTGATCTCTTTTTGATCCCCCTTCATGCCGTTGATCGTCGCAAAAAACGATCCGTCGGCGTTCATCGTGGAGGAAAAGCTGATCCCCTTACTGTTGCCGTATTCCTTTTCAAAGCATAAGCGCGCCATGTCGCTGAGCTGATTGAGGTTGTAGTAGTGAAAATCCTCTTGCGCGGTGCTGTCAAGGTAGAACAGTGAGATGATATCGCCGTTTTCGTCGCTCACGGCGGCGGTGTTGCCGTTGTTCTCGATGACACGGCGGTTGAGGGCGGCGTCTGCCTGCTCGGGTCGGAGCTTATAGAGCTCGAGCTCTTCGATGTAATCGAAGGAGGCGGTTCTTTTGGAGCCGGTATCGGGGTCGATCAGGGTCGCGGTCAGTGATCGTGTATCAATGGCGAGCAGCTTGGTCACGCCGGTTTTGTACAGCACCTGCCAGATACCGTCGCGCAGGGAGGATCGGGTAACGCCCGAGCCCTTTTCTGTGCTTGCGCGGTCGGTGACGGTGGTGCCGGAGGCGGCGGATACCGCGAATCCCGTGACGGCGGCAGCCGCGCCGAGGATGATGACGAGGATGAAGGCGATCAGCTTTCTGAATCTGCATTTCATATGGACTGCTCCTTTCGCTTTGTTGGTATCATCATAGCAGACATACTGTGACAGAATACGGACAAAGAGGGCGATATGGTAAAAAATCGATATTTTTTTAAAAAACTCTTTTGTTTTTTTGCTGCGACGGTTATAATGTATCTGTATGAGCAGGACAGGATGTGAGAGGCGTGCATATATTTCAAAGCAGAAAAATGACTTACTTTTCGATCGCGCTGATGGTGATCGTTGTCACGATGACGATCTTGTTCACCTTGGGTTCCGTTAGCTGGAACGATCCCGACGATGACAGTTTCACGATGATCGAGGGCGAGTATTCCGTGAACGGCGGCGATTGGCAGCCGACTTTGCCGAATGAGATGGTGCACGAGGATTTTGATGAGCTGGTGATCCGCGGACGGATGACCAACGTGCCGAAGGACGGTAAATTTCTCGGCATCTCGGCGGATAACATGTGGTTCACCCTCAAATCGAACGGCAAGGTCGTCGGCACCAACTACCGCGCCGATGACAGCGCCTTCAAGAACACGCCCGGCTACAGCATCAACTATATCGCCGCCGAGGACATCGGCGACGGACAGGATATCGAGCTCGAGCTGATGTATCCCTATAAGCTGCTCTCATGCAAGAATCTGTCGGACTTTTTTGATATGTTTGTGGGTTCAAAGGCGACCATCTATGAGCTGCTGTACCGGTATAAATCACCCACCATTTTGTTTTGCTTCTTGATCTGCTTCTTCGGCTTGTTCTCGTTCCCGATCGCGGGCATCGTTTTGGGTAAGGTCAATTTCCGATACTTATCCTTTGCGCTGCTGTGCTTTTTTGCGGGACTGTTCATTTTAGCGCAGTCGATCGCGTCCTATCTGCCGTTGTGGATCCATGACCCCGTGCGGAGTATGGCGGCGGCGACCATGACGACCCATCTGTGTATGCTGTCGGCGCTCATCTACATCAAAGTGTCCTTGAAAAAAAGCATTAATAAAATCATCGGCAATATCATCATCGTCGCCGCGGCGCTCTTGACGACGACGGCGCTGATCCTGCACCATACGGGCGTCAGCGACCTGTATGCGGGTAAGCCGTTCATGCTGATCTTTGTCGCGATCTGCGCGATCATCCTCATGTTCTGCCTGATCTCGGAGGTCAAGTCGGGCAGAGAAGCGCTTATGACGCTGACCTCGATGATCCCCGTTTTGATTTGTCTGATGCTCGACGCATTCAACGAGTTCTTCAGCTTTACATCGGTGCCGCTGTTCGAGATCGGCATGGCGCTGACCCTCATTAACCAGATCGTGATCCTGATCATCGACCTGCGCAAACAGTATCTGGAAAGCATCCGTTATCAGCAGATGCAGAAGGAGCTGTATGAGGCGAAGGTCTCGCTGATGGTGTCACAGATCCAGCCGCATTTCCTGTACAATTCGCTGACCTCGATCGCGATGATGTGCACCAAGGATCCGAAAAAGGCGCGTTCCGCTACCATCAACTTTGCGGATTATCTGCGCGGCAATATGAATTCGCTCAAGCAAAGAGCCCCCGTGCCCTTCACACAGGAGCTCGAGCATCTAAAGAAATATCTCATGCTCGAAGAAATGCGCTTCGGCGACATGCTGCACATCGAGTATGATATACAGACGACCGATTTTGCGATCCCGCAGCTCTCGGTACAGCCGCTGGTCGAGAACGCCGTCAAGCACGGCGTCGGGATGAAGGAGGACGGCGGCACGGTAACGATCGCAACGCGTGAGGAGGACGACTGTTACAAGGTCATCATCACGGATGACGGCGTCGGGTTCGATACATCTAAGCCGACAAAGGACGACGGACGCTCCCACGTCGGCATGGAGAACGTCAAGCAGCGCCTCAAGGAGCTGTGCGACGCCGACGTCATCATCGAGAGCGAGATCGGCAAAGGTACCGTCGCGACGATCAGAATACCGAAGACGGTTAACGATTAACAGAGAACGGTTAACGGTTGTGGGAAAATCCTTGCGGATTTTTGAAATTATTTATTATTGAACAAAATACAATTCGGGTGAGGGCGGAGCCCTCCCGTCACCGTTAACGGTTAACAGAGAACGGTTAACGGTTGTGGGAAAATCCTTGTGGATTTTTGAAATGATTTATTATTGAACAAAATACAATTCGGGTGAGGGCGGAGCCCTCCCATCACCGTTAACTGTTAACCATTAACCGTTAACCGATAAATGTTAACCGAAACAGAAAGGAACCCCCATGAAAATACTATGTGTAGACGACGAGCCTCTGGCATTGGAAATGCTCGTTGAAGCGATCGAAGAAGCAAAGCCCGACGCCGATCTGAAGGCGTTCTCTAAGCAGAGCGAGCTGCTCGAGGAAGCCCGGCAGAACGGCTGTGATATCGCGTTCCTCGATATCCACATGCGCGGCATGAACGGCGTGGAGCTCGCCAAAAAGCTCAAAGAGGTCAACCCCAGGATGAACATCATCTTCGTCACGGGCTACGATGAATATACCGGCGACGCGATGCGCCTGCGCGCCAGCGGCTATGTGATGAAGCCCGTCACCAAGGAGAAGCTCGAGGAGGAGCTCAGGGAGCTGCGCTTCCCGATCGAGCCGAAGAAAAACGCCGTTCTGAGAGTGCAGTGCTTCGGCAATTTCGACGTATTCACCCCCGACGGCAAGCCGGTGCATTTTGAGCGCAGTAAGAGCAAAGAGGTGTTCGCGTATCTGGTGCACCGCCACGGCAGCTCCTGCACCGTCAAGGAGATCGCTGCCGCGCTCTTTGAGGATGAGCCGTATGATTTGAAACAACAGGCGTATCTGCAAAAAATCTTTTCGGCGATGATGAAGAGCCTCAGAAAGATCGGCGCGGAGAAGGTCGTCAACAAGAGCTATAACAATATGTCGGTGAATGTCGACCTGCTCGACTGCGATTATTACCGTTTTCTGGAGCTGGACGCCGGCGCGGTCAATTCCTACCACAGCGAGTATATGAGCCAGTATTACTGGGCGGATTTTATGTTTGAAGGCTACGATTATTGAGAATCAACAGAGGTTAAGAAAGCGCACGTTATGCAAACGTGCGCTCAGCTTGTCGAAAAAGCTCAGCGAAAGCTGGGCTTTTTGCTTTAAATGTG
>CAMJMQ010000040.1 GCA_946407065.1 uncultured Clostridia bacterium
TTAGGAGTTAGGAGTTAGGAGTTAGGAGTTAGGAGTTAGGAGTTAGGAGTTAGGAAAACTTCTTCTATTCTATTATAAAGGAGAATCGGGGAGAGGGCAAGGGTTTTATACTTATCAAACCGAAACAAAAAACAGCGCCCTCAAAAGAGAGCGCTGCAAAATGTCATTTCATATTTCTGCTTAACCGGTATAGGGCTTAGTGCCGTCGATGTTGCAGAAGTGAGCCAGATATCTCTGGATACGGGTCGCGTCGATGATGGAGATGTAACCGTCACCGTCTACGTCTGCGTTATTCTTGTTGAATTCATCTTCCTTGAGCTCATAGCCCGCGAGGTACTGCTGGATGTAGAGAACGTCATTGATATCAACCTCTTTATCATAATTGACGTCGCCCGGTGTAGGATGATACTTGTCGGGGTTAGCCAGATGCTCGGGGTTGACACAGGAAGAATGCTTACCGTGATAGTTCGGGCTGTCGGTTTTGTAGTTTCCGTAGCAGCCGTCGCCGTAGTAGATGTACCAGTTGGACTCATACGCCGGGATCTGAGTCAGCGGGTTGATGGTGCTGCGAGTATAGTCGATGATCTGGATGCAGCCGTCCATGTTATCCTCGTTGGGAGTACCCTCGGGAAGGTAAGGATCATAGTCGCCTTCATAAGCGCCTTCGATGTTAGCGTCAGCCAGCTGACGACCGAACTTGAAGATGGGCTTAGTCTCATCCATACCGCCGTTAACGCCGTTGTTCCAGATAATCAAGGGAGTGTTGCCGTCAGCGGGGACGGTTGCTTCATAAATACGGTTCTCTTTGTCTATGAGCTTGGTTCTGTAACCAACCCAGGTACAGCCCTTGCCGCTCGGCCAGCCATCAGAAGCTGAGCCGGCAGTGCCGCCCCACCAGTAAACACAGATCTGGCAATTGCCGTCTGCATCGGTATTGTACTGGTTGACCCAGTCGGAGCCATCCTGCTTGGGATCTGCCAGAGGAAGCTGGAAGTAGATCTTCTGTACGTTGTTCAGGTCACCGCCGCAGGCAAGAATTGCCTCTTCACAAGTAGGTGTGTTATCATCTACTGTATAGGAATCACTGGGATCATACGATGAACCGGGGCTCAATTTGGAATAATCGCCGTCGCTGCCATACGCATTGACTGAAACAGCCGCGACAGATACTACCAGCATTACAGCAAGCAAAATGCTAATAATTTTTTTCATGAGAAATCCTCCTAATATAATGGTATTCCTATTATAGCACAAGCCCATAAAAAAAAACAAGAGTATTTACCCTACAAAATCATAAATTTTTGAAAAAAATAAATAATTTCTGTAATATTGCATAAATTTAATGCGGCAAAATTCACACTATCGACAAAAAGCGAATGGAAGAAACCGGTATTTCGGTTTCTTCGGAAGAGATCGCCGCTCCAAACAGGAAACAGAGATATTGCATACTTATCAGGTAGGTTATATTGACATCGGCAAAATATTGTGTACAATAAAAGCAGAAGAAAACAAAGTTACGGAGCAATATCATTAAGTTAAGGAAGGCTCCTTTTGGGAAAAGGCACCCCCGTTGGGGGAATGTCCAAAGGACAAGGGGGGAGCCGCTTCCGGCGAGGAGCTGTCGCCGGACACGCGTGCCGGGCGACTGATGAGGAGTTGTCCAAATCTATTGATTTGGCTAACAACTCCCATGCAACAGCGCTCCATCGTCGTCGCGCGCTTTACTCGGTAGGCATATCCGGTTGGTATGCCTTGACCTCGCATTGCGGCTCCTCCTCTCCCCATAACTCGGGGAGTTATGGGGACCCTGTGTTCGCGATTGGTTAAGCGCCACTGTAGGAATTGTATCAATCGACCGAGCGTCAGCGAGATACTTTTTTCCTTAACTTCATGACATTGCCTTACGGAGACCGACATGACGGATCAATTAGTAGAAAAATTAAGAAACGATCGGGATCTCAGTGACAGAGAACTCAAGGAATTGATCGAGGATCCCTCGCATGACGCCGCGCTGACCAAAGCAGCGGACGAAGTACGCCGACAGTGGTACGGCGACAAGGTCTATCTGCGCGGGCTGATCGAGTTCACCTCCTACTGCAGGAACGACTGCTTGTACTGCGGACTTAGAGCGGGCAACAAGAACGCCGAGCGCTATCGGCTGACCAAGGAGGAGATCCTCTCCTGCTGTGAGGAAGGATACGCTTTAGGCTACCGCACCTTTGTCCTACAGGGCGGCGAGGATCCCTTTTACACGGATGACATGATCTGCGATATCGTCCGCACCATCAAGGAAAAATACCCCGACTGCGCCGTGACGCTCTCGATCGGTGAAAAATCGCGTTCAAGCTATGAGCGGTATTTTGAAGCGGGCGCGGATCGCTATCTGCTGCGGCACGAGACCGCCGATCCCGCGCATTACGCCAAGCTCCATCCGCAGAATATGAGCAGTGAAAATCGCAAACGCTGTCTGCGGGATCTCAAAGAGATCGGCTACCAGGTCGGCGCGGGCTTCATGGTCGGCTCACCCTATCAAACGACAGAGAATCTGATCGCCGATCTGCGCTTTTTGCAGGAGCTGCAGCCCGACATGATCGGCATCGGGCCGTTCATCACCCATCAGGATACGCCGTTTAAGGATATGCCCGGCGGCACATTGGAGCTGAGTTTGAGGATGCTCGCCATTCTGCGGCTGATGTTCCCCTACGCGCTGCTGCCGTCGACGACCGCGCTGGGCACGATCGATCCCTCCGGCAGGGAGCTGGGTCTGCAAAGCGGCGGCAACGTTGTGATGCCGAACCTCTCTCCGACCGCGGTGCGTGAAAAATACGCGATCTATGACAACAAGATCTGCACCGGCGAAGAATCCGCTCAGTGCCGCCGTTGTCTGGAAATGCGCATCAAAAGCGCGGGCTATCGCGCTGTGACCGATCGGGGAGACGTTAAGCGCAGTATAAAACTGAAGACTGAAAACTGAAAAATGAAGAATGAATAATCTTTCCAAGGCTCCCTTTGGGAAAGGAAGGCTTTTCCTACAAAACATGAAGGCAGATGGCATATGATCAATGAATTCTCACGCACTCAGCTGTTGCTCGGTGCGGACGGCATGGAAAAATTGAAGAACGCGCGCGTAGCGGTATTCGGCATCGGCGGCGTCGGCGGATACGCGGTCGAGGCGTTGGCGCGCTCCGGCGTCGGCGCGCTCGATCTGATCGATAAGGACGAGATCAGTCCCACCAACATCAATCGCCAGATCATCGCGACTCTTTCGACCGTCGGCATGCCCAAGGTCGAAGCCGCGGCACAGCGCATCAGGGACATCAACCCTGACTGCACCGTGCGAACCTATCAAATGTTCTATGTCCCCGATACGGCGGAGCAATTCGATTTTGCGCAGTATGACTACGTGATCGACGCCATCGACACGGTCACGGGCAAGATCGCGCTGGTGATGCAGGCACAAAAAACAAACACGCCGATCATCTCGTCGATGGGCACGGGCAATAAGCTCGACCCGACTGCGTTCGTCGTGACCGACTTGTATCAAACCTCCTTTTGTCCCTTGGCACGGATCATGCGCAAGGAGCTGAGAAAACGCGGCGTCGATCGTTTGAAGGTCGTTTATTCACAGGAAGAGGCGCTCACCCCCGAGGGCGCAACGGAGGAGCTGCCGCAGGGCAGGCGATCGATCCCCGGCTCGGTGGCATTCGTGCCGTCCGTCGCGGGACTGATCCTCGCGGGCGAAGTGATCAAGGATATCGTGAACAGATAGTGAAAACCACCGGTCGTATCATACGGCCGGTTTTTTGATGACAAAAGCCGCCGTTTGGGTAAAAGCGCCAATTATTTTTGCAATACCGCCTTGAGGGTTTGACAATATTTTCTTGCAGTTTAGCACAAGATGTGGTATGATATAATCGATAATATGCAATAATGAGATATTATGCGTATTGTCAATCTTGATGAACCTAATATAAAGCAGAATCTTTGAAAGGAGTTTTGCGATATGTGCGGTATTTGCGGCTTTACAGGTGAGCTGGAACAGAGGGAAGACGTCATCCAAAAGATGACCGAGGTCATCACCCACCGCGGTCCCGACTCGGACGGCGTGTACATGGATGATTACATCGCGATGGGCTTCCGCAGATTGTCCATCATCGACCTCGAGAACGGCGACCAGCCGATCTACAACGAGGACGGTAATCTGGTACTCACCTATAACGGCGAAATATATAATTATCAGGAGCTGAAAAAGGAGCTCGAGGGTCTGGGACACAAGTTCTCGACTACCTCGGACAGCGAGGTGCTGCTCCACGCCTTCGAGGAGTGGAACGAGGATATGTTCGAGCATCTGCGCGGCATGTTCGCCTTCGCGATCTATAACAAGGACACCAAGGCGGTGTTCCTTGCGCGCGACTTCTTCGGCATCAAGCCCCTGCACTTTACGATCATCGGTGACGATCTGTGCTATGCCTCAGAGATCAAGAGTATTTTGGAGCATCCGAACTTCACCAAGCGCTTCAACGACAAGGCGCTGGACGCTTACCTGTCGTTCCAGTATGTGCCTCAGCCGATGACCTTCTTCAAGGACATCGAGTGCCTCCTGCCGGGTCACTTCATGTGGTTCCGCGACGGCGTTGTCGAGACACAGCGTTATTTTGAGCCCAAGTTCAAGCCCGATCTGGAGATGACCGAGGATGAGGCCGTCGACAAGATCGAGAAGGTCTTTGAGGACAGCATCAAGGCGCATAAGATCGCGGATGTCGAAGTGGGTTGCTTCCTCTCTTCCGGCGTCGATTCCTCTTATGTCGCGTCGTATTTTGAGGGTCAAAAAACCTTTACCGTCGGATTTGATTTCGGCGAAAAATATAACGAGATCACCTGGGCGCAGTCCCTGTCCGAGAAGATCGGCGTCGAGCATCACGCCAAGCTGATTTCCTCCGAGGAGTTCTGGGCGGCGGTACCCAAGGTGCAGTACCACATGGATCAGCCCCTGGCGGATCCCTCCTGCATCGCGCTGTACTTTGTGACAAAGATCGCGAGCGAACACGTCAAGGTCGTCCTCTCCGGTGAGGGTGCGGACGAGCTGTTCGGCGGCTACACCTGCTACAACGATCCGCGCGTGTTCAAGTGGTACCAGAAGATCGTGCCCTATTTCCTGCGCCGCGGTATCGGCTGGATCTGTAAGAAGCTGCCCGATATCAAGGGTCGTGACTACCTGATCCGCGCGATCCATCCGCTGGAGAAGCGCTATATCGGTAACGCCTATATGTATGATGAAAAGCAGAAAAAGGCGCTGCTCAAAAACCCCGAGATCGCGTCCGATCCCGCGCGTATGTGCCGCAGAATGTACACCCGCGCGCGCCGATATGATGACGAGACCAAGATGCAGTATCTCGACATCAATATGTGGATGGTCGGCGATATCCTGCTCAAGGCGGACAGAATGAGTATGGCGAACTCCTTGGAGCTGCGCGTACCGTTCCTCGACAAAGAGGTGTTCAAGGTAGCGTCCTCTCTGCCCACTCCGCTGCGCGTCAACAAATATAATACCAAGTACGCGATGCGTAAGGCGGCGGCACGTCATCTGCCCGAAGAGGTCGCCGAAAAGCCGAAGCTCGGCTTCCCCGTGCCCACGCGCGTATGGCTCCGCGACGAGCATTACTATCATGTCGTCAAGGATATGTTCACCTCGCCGACCGCCGAGAAGTTCTTTAACACCGATCTGCTGCTCCAGTATCTGGACGAGCATTTCGATGAAAAAGAGGATAACTCCCGCAAGATCTGGACGATCTATGTGTTCCTTGTATGGTATCAGATCTACTTCGGCGCGGTAGCGCCCGAGGATCTGGCGCCTGCCGAGAGACCCGCTCCGCCCGAGCCTGTTGAAGAGAACGAGACCGAGGATCAGGCTGACGTCGAGCCTGAGACTGAGGAACAGCCCGAGGAAGATGTCGACGCGGAGGGCACCAAGGTGTTCACCCCCGTCAAGAACGACGACCTCCCCGATGAGCTCCCTCTCCCCGAGAAGAAGGAAGAAGCGGCGGAAGAGGATGAGATCAAGCCTGTGCCGAAGTATGAGGATATCTACTCATCATCCGGCAAGCCGACGACCGGTCGCCGTGTGAATCTGGAGGCGGAGAGCAAGCCGATCTCCTTCACCGACGATATCGATCCCGAGGATTTCTTCGCGAGCCTGAAGGATAAGCTCAGAGAGAACATAGATGATGAATGATCGTTTTCGTTTGACATTTGACAAAAAGAACGCCGCTCCCCCGAGCGGCGTTTTCAGCAGGAAAACCATATGAAAATAACTGACAGCTTGGAAGAATATATACCAAAGAAAAACGGCACACGTGTCGCGCTGGGATTTTTTGACGGCGTACACAGGGGTCACCGCGCGGTGATCAGCAGCTGCATTGCCGAAAAAGGAAGTTCAACTTGCGTCGTGCTGACCTTTCGTGAAAGTCCCGCAAAAGCGCTCGGCAGACCGATCCCGACCTTGCTTAGCACGAATGAAAGAAAAGCGGAATTATTGGCACAGATCGGCGTGGATGAAGTGATCTTCGCGGATTTCAACACCGTAAAGGAGCTGAGCCCGCAGGCGTTCGTCACCGAGATCCTGCGTGACAAATTGCACGCGAAAAAGGTCTATTGCGGCTTTAATTACCACTTTGGTCAAGGCGGCGCGGGCGATACTGCGCTGCTGACAAAGCTCTGCGAGGAGCAGGGGATCGCGGTCGAGGTGAAGGAGCCCGTGTTCTGTGACGGCGAGCAGATCTCCTCTTCGCTGATTCGCCGCTGTATCGCCGACGGCAGGATCGAAAAGGCAAATAACCTGCTCGGCTATCCTTACGCCATCGAAGGCGCGATCGACAGCGGCAATCACATCGGCTCGGCGATGGGCTTTCCGACTGTGAATATCCCGATCGGGGAGGGCTTGACCGTGCCGCGCTACGGAGTGTATGCCTCCGCGATCACCATCGACGGCAGGCGCTACAGGGGCGCGACCAACATCGGTGTGCATCCCACGGTCGGCGCGCATGACGTCCCGCTGTGCGAGACCTTTTTGCTCGATTTCGGCGGCGGCGATCTTTACGGGAAGAAAGCGACCTGTGAGCTGACCGCCTTTGTAAGGGAAGAAAAGCGCTTTGCTTCCATGGATGAGCTGAGCGCACAGATCAAAAAGGATTGTGAAACGATATATAATATGTCATTGTGAAGCATAAGCGACCAAATAAAAAAGCAGTCGCCCGGACGATCGTCCGGGCGATTTTTGCGTTGTGATAGGTTATTTCTCCTCTTTGTTCTGTGACTCTTCTTGCTCCGGTTTTACCTTCTCGGCAGTCGCCTTATTCGCCTTGATTTTGGCGAAGATCTGTTCACGCTTCGGCGCGAGGATAATCAGCGCGATGAAGATCGCGATAGCCAGCAGGGTACAGATCACGCCGGGGATGAAGCCCTCGGGGATATACTTGAGCTCGATGTGATGCTCGCCCTTGTCAAGCGGGAACGCCAGCATTGCGTCGCCGACGGGAGTGATCTCGGTCTCTTTGCCGTCGACATAGGCTTTCCAGCCCTTGGTGTAGGAGATCGAGGTATAGAACAGGCCGTCCTCCTGTGCGGTGATATCGCCCGCGATGTAGCTGTCCTTGACCGTAGTCGCATTCAGTGTGGACTTGGAGAGCAGGTCATAGCCCTGTTGGAACAGATTATCGTTGAACATCGCGCAGTAGGAGGTGAGTGTGCCGGTGGAGCTGTTCGCCATGGTAGCGTGCAGGGTGATCGTATCGCCCTTCTTAACGTCGCCGACCATCATGATGAACGGCCGCTTGATATAGTAGCCGATCACTTCCGAGCCGTTGACGCGGATCGAGACATTATCCGTGTTGCCGGAGAAGTACGCCACAGCGGTGCCGTCAGCGTCGGCGATGTAGTTGATATCATACGAGTCGTTTTGCTGAGAGGAGCTGTAGGTATACATACCGTTGTTCGCGCCCGTGATCGAGGCGCCCTCGGTGCCCGCGGTACAGGACGAGCTGCCCAGATAGCGATAGATATCGCCGTCAAGCCCCGTGGTCAGGCGGAACAGATTATTCTGATTCTCCATCGGATTTGTCGAGGCGTTCTTGACATTATAGGAGCTCAGCGCGCTTTTCACCATAAAGCCCTGTGACAGATAGTATTTGTTTTCGAGCAGCTTGACGTTGCCGCTTTGAGAGATCTGATCCATATGCGCTTTGTCGAGATACGCGCCGTAAGGGGTGATCAGGTACTTGACGTTGAGCATCAGGTTGGTGAAGGGGGAGCTTTCCTGATAGGTATAGCGGTTGGATGCCTCCCATCCGCAGATGCCGAACTTCTCCATATAGGTGGTGATGTTCTTGTTGACCATCGAGTTGAACATGGAGATGCCGTCTGCGCCGATGAGGGCGTTATCGTTGAGCGAATGGTATTTATTGACCTCGGTACGGGGCAGGTCGATGTTGTCTTTTTCCAGTTCATTGACCTTTGCGACACAGTTGAGGGTGTCCTGTCCGCCCAGAGGATAGCTCTTTGCGTCGGTAACGCCGACAGTCTTGACGCCGCCCGCGGCAGAGAACAGACCTTCTACCATCGCGATGATCAAGAGAACCACGGACAAGACGACCTTGGTCATCTGGTGATCCTTATTCATCTCCTTGGAGCTGATCAACAGCGCCGCAGCGGCTGTTAACAGCAGGATCACGATGCCCAAAAAGATATGGAACGCATTTCCTCCGTCCTTGCTGACGGCGGAGTTGATCACCTTACCGGATACAAAGATGATGACCGCCGCCGCAACGCCGATGACCGAGGTACCGATTACCATCGCGATGCGCGGGATCTTGTTGCGCAGGGAGTACAGCAGCACCCATGCGGCGAGAATACCGCCGATGAACGCCGACCACAGAACGGGATCGACCTTTTGATTCTCAAAGATGGGCGAGAGCTTGACCTTGTCGCCGTCAAAATAGGTCGCGGCAATACCGAGATAGATCGCAAAGGCAAAGATGCCGCCAATCACCGAAGCGAGCTTGACGCTGTCGATGTGCATGAACACCCTGAACGCCATGTATATCAATAGGAAGGAGTACAAAAACGAGAAGCGGTGCGGCAGCATATTGGGGAAGTGGAAGCCGTGCCACACATAATCGAGCTGACGGATGATAAAGCTGAGCAGGAAGAACAGCATCAAGCCGCCGCAGAAGATGCGCTCGCGGATCTTGATCTTGGAGCAGAAGAAGAACAGCAGCGCCAAAAAGATGACGAATACACCGCAATAGACATTGGGCAAGCCTTCCTTTTCGGTCGGCTTGATGAACGCGACCGAGTTGGCGATGGTCTTGCCGATGCCCTCCAAAACACCGCCGAAATCAGCCTTACTGCCGATATTGATGGCAAAATCCTTGGGGAAGGTATTCTCGGCGGAATACGTATAATGCAGCGCAAAGTACGTCGGCAGCACCAAAACCGCCGACATCATCAGCGACAGCAGGGAGAAGCCCGCCATCTTGAAGAACTGCTTGATCAGATCCTTCCAGCCCTTGTATTCCACGATACAGTAGCCGATGGATACCAAGAGGACAAAGATACAGGTGAACAGTCCGATGTAGTAGTTCGCGAGGACGGACAGCGCCAGCGCGATGACATAGAGCTTGAACTTTCCCTCCCGCAGCAGCGCAAAGGTGCCGGCGATGACCAGCGGCAGCAGCGCGATGGTATCCAGCCAGATGACGTTCCAGTAGTAGCCCATGATAAACGCGCACAAGGCGTACATGATACCGAACGCGGTGATGGAAACATCACGGCGCTTGAAGGTGATCTTGAGGAACAACGCGTAGAAGAAGCCCGCCAGACCGATCTTGACGCAGGTGATGATATACAAAAACTCTCTGAGCTTGTCCGCGGGAACCAGTACGGAGAAGAAGTTCAGCGGACTCGCCAGATAATAGGACATCAAAGCAACATAGTTGGTACCGCCGCCGCTCTTCCACGTCCACAGCAGGGAGCCGCCGTGCTGGAGCTTGTCCTGATAGTCCACCAAAAACGGATAATACTGGTGCCACAGGTCGGTCGCGAGGATCTGATTGGTGCCGAAGGGAGAGACTCCCGCGATCTTGAACGCGAAGAACATCAGGAGGAACGGGACGAAAAACGCCAGAAAAAGGTAGATCCACACGCCGTAGCGGTCCATGAAGGAGTCTTTCGCCAGGGTGGGAGCCTTTTTAGGAGGGGAAGCGGTTTTTGTCTTAAACTTAACTGACATACAATTCTCCTTTAGGCAATACCGCCGTTTTCTGATGTGCGGGATCGCCTTACCATTTTTACATACATAATTATATTACCATCAATTACAGGCGAGGTAAACACTTTCTTGTTATTTTTCAAAAAATTTTTTCATTATCATTTACACGATGATGATATTTTGGTATAATAAAGTTTACGATGTGTCATCATAATGCCGAGGCATGGGAAAAACCCGTCCTCATTTACGGAGGTGTGAAAAGTGAAGCTGATCGATATTGTCGTCCCCTGTTATAACGAGGAGGAGGTGCTTCCTCTCTTTATCGAGGAGACAAACAAAGTCATCGCAACCATCCCCGACTATGATTTTCGCTATATTTTTATCAACGACGGCTCCAAGGACAAGACCTTATTCGTGTTGCGCGAGCTTGCTGCTAAGTACAGTAACGCAAAGTATATCTCTTTCTCCCGCAATTTCGGCAAGGAGAGCGCCATGTACGCGGGTCTCGAGCACTCCACCGGCGATTATGTGATCGTCATGGACGCCGATTTACAACACCCGCCCGCGATGTTCCCGCAGATGATCGAGGGTGTGGAAGAGGGCTACGACTGCTGTGCGCTCTACCGCGCCAAGCAAAAGGGAGAGAACCCGATCCGCCAGATGATCTCCAAGATGTTCTTCGGCTTCCAGAACAAGATCTCGGACGTCAAAATGCCTGACGGCGCGGTGGACTACCGCATCATGTCGCGCCAGATGGTGGACAGCATCATCAGCCTGTGTGAGAAGCAGCGCTTTTCCAAGGGACTGTTCTGCTGGGTCGGCTATCAGACCAAGTGGATCGAATACCAGAATGTGGAGCGTACCGTCGGCACGACAAAATGGAGCTTTTGGAGCCTGTTCAAATACGCGCTCGACGGTATCACGAGCTTTTCTGTCACGCCCCTGCGCTTTATCGCGGTACTGGGCTTTGTGATCTCGGCGCTCGCGTTCATCTGGATCATCATCACGCTGATCCAGACCCTGATCATGGGCATCGACGTGCCCGGCTATGTTACGACCCTGTGCGCGGTGCTGTTCATGGGCGGCATCATCGAGATGTCTGTCGGCGTGTTGGGCGAGTATATCGGCAGGATCTATATTGAATCCAAGGATCGCCCGATCTATATCGCCAAGGAGACCAACTTAGACGACGATCAATCATAACGGTATGGCGGTAACGATTCGCCGCAAAGGAAGAACATATGGAAAAAATCAAAGCATTATTCATAAAATACAAAGAGATCATCATGTATATCATTTTCGGCGTGCTGACCACGCTGGTCAACTGGGTGGTTTACTGGATCATGGAGCCGCTGCTGAGCTCGGCGATGCACGGCGATCAGGTGATCTGGACGATCTTCGGCAAGAATATCACGATGTCGATCCTGTCGATTTTTCTCGCGAACTTTATCGCATGGGTCGCGGGCGTCATTTTCGCCTTTGTGACCAATAAGATCTGGGTCTTTGAGTCCAAGTCATGGCGCTTTGGGCTGGTGATGAAGGAGCTGTGGCTCTTTGTCCTCGCCAGACTGATCACGGGTGTGCTGGAATGGTTCGGCGTACCGCTGCTGGTCGCGATGGGTCTGAATCAGCCGCTGTTCGGCGCGGAGGGCTTTATCGCGAAGCTGATCGTCAGCGTGGTGGTCGTTATCCTGAACTATGTGTTCTCCAAGCTGATTATCTTCAGAAAGAAGGATAAGGACAAGCTCGAAGAATCATCAAAAGAATTGAACAAGTAAAACTACAGGCGCGGATCACTCCGCGCCTGTAGTATTGACTTTATGATAAATCTGTTATATAATGTGAACGTAGAAAGACAGCTTTGACTGTTTTGCTCTACTTCCGTTTATACTTGCTTAGAATAAGCGAAATATAACCGCCTTGTGTTGCAGCACAGGGCGGTTATTTCTTTATGTTATCAATGACTTTAGCAAGAGCTACAAGAAGTAATACAAACGCTAACACGCTGTATACTTCAGTCATCGCAACTATCCCCCTTTCGTTCACATAAAAGAGGTAAAACAGCCGCCGCTGTCTTTCTACATTTTCATTGTACCACACGAAGAGGGATTGCACAAACAACAACATTGTAACATGGTAAATTTATACAACTCCGACGGCTTTTTTTCTACATCGAAAGAGGAAAAAAGGCTTTTTTTGAATTCGCTCATATGCTATACTATTTATATATGGCGAAATCGCCTATAAATAAAACCATTCGGAGGTTATTATGAGTTATAGAGTAGGTATCGATTTAGGCGGCACCAATATCGTGGCAGGCGTAGTTGACGAGAATTATGAGATCATCGCGCGCGCATCCTGCAAGACCAACGTTCCCCGTCCCGAGGCGGAGATCTGCGATTCCATGGCGGCGATCGTCAAAGAGGCGATCAAAAAGGCGAAGCTCAAGATGGATGATATCGACTATATCGGTATCGGCGTACCCGGAGCGGTCAACCCCGAGACCCGCATCATCGAGACCTCTCCGAACCTCTTCTTTAAGAACTGGGAGATCGCGAAGATGATGGAGGAGCGCCTCCATAAATATACCAAGGTCGAGAACGACGCGAATGCCGCGGCACTCGGCGAATTCCTCGCCGGCTCCGCAAAGGGCACTAAGAACGCGATCGCCATCACCCTCGGCACCGGCGTCGGCGGCGGTATCGTCATCGACGGCAAGATCTATTCCGGCTCCAACTACGCGGGCGCTGAGCTCGGCCACATGGTCATCGTCAAGGACGGCCGTGAGTGCGGCTGCGGCAGAAAGGGCTGCTGGGAGGCCTACGCCTCCGCCACCGCGCTGATCAATATGACCAAGGAAGCGATCCGTAACGAAAAGGCGGAGTTTTCCTACATGCTCCATCTCGCGGATGATGATATCGACAACGTCAACGGCAAGACAGCCTTTGACGCGCAGCAGGCAGGCGACAACACCGGCGCCGAGGTCGTCGATCAGTACATCAGCTATCTGGCGACCGGTCTGATCAACATCATCAACATCTTCCAGCCCGATGTGCTGTGCATCGGCGGCGGTATCGCGGGTCAGGGCGACAACCTTTTGACTCCCCTGCGCGCGATCATTGAGAAAGAGCGCTTCACTAAGTATAACGAAAAGCAGACGAAGGTTTGCATCGCGACCCTGGGTAACGACGCGGGTATCATCGGCGCGGCTTGCCTGTAATTGATAAATAGTCATTACGAGCCGACGGCGCGGTAATCTCAACCGAAAAAAGAAAAACCTCGTCCGACTGTTTTGTCATAGTGTTGTGACTGTCGCTGTGTTATGATAGTGTCACAGTCAATAAAACACTCTACAAGACAGGAGGGATACTCATGAAAAAGAATGTTCTGACCATCAATCATACATTGTCGGCGACCTATCCCGACGGTTTCCGTGAGATGAGCAGCGTCGAGCTGAAGAAATTCTTCAGAACCGACGCGAGCCGCTGCGGGGTGCATGACAAGGATCGGCATATGATCATGAATGTATGCTGGACAAAACCGGGTATCCTCGGATTTATGACTGATGAGCGTTCGATCCTCAACGGCGCCGAGACGCAGCTTTCGCGTCATCTTCAAAAATATCGGCGTATTGACCGTCTCAGCAGGGAGATCATGGGCTATCCCGCGATCGGGATCCGTTTCGAGTATACCGTGACCGAGACCGACATCATCCAGTACAGCGATCTGTATGTCGTCAAGGCCGGTAAGGTGTATTACGCCGCTCAGAGCATCGGACGAAAAGAGAACTTTGCCCAAGATCAGGAGCTGATGGAGGATTTTCTCAACTCGATGACTACCTTGACTTGATGATTGTCGTTGCGAGCCGTTGGCGATTCACCTAACCTATTATAATATGTATATTGCTCACCCTTCTGTCAAAGGAGGGTGAGTTTTATATTTGTCATTCCGAGGGAGCGGTTGAGCGACCGTGGGAATCTCAACCTTTATCATATGTCTATATATAAATAGTATAGATATATCTTGTCACATTAAAAATGATAGCGTCGGTTTATTGGACTTTATTGAGTTGATGTGCAAAATGACCAACTAGATATTGTGATAAACGGTCGAAACAGCACCCAGAAATTGGGATTTAAAAAAATTTTGGAAATTTTATAAAAAACACTTGACTTTTGAGTTTATACGCAGTATAATCTTAATGTTCGCTAATCAAGAAAGCGACCTCAAAAATCGTTGTTTTTCACAACGAAATGAGCTCATTTTCGTGATTTGTGACAAAGGACCTTGAAAATTAAACAACGAAGAAGATAACCCGTAATTACTTTGAGAGC
>CAMJMQ010000041.1 GCA_946407065.1 uncultured Clostridia bacterium
ATTTTACCATAGGAGGTGCTGTTTTTCTATTGTCTACTTTTTACGGAGCTGTTCATAGCTCCTGTCCGCTGTTCTGTTATCCTATTAACTTCATTCCGTTGTTTCCGCGATCTCTTGAACCTCTTCCCTATCCTTTACGACACGCTTGTTTTTCCACGCGCCGCTCTTCCAGCGGATGATCATCAGCATACCGCGCACACATTCGTCCGCCGCGAGCGCGATCCACAGGCCGTAGATGCCCATGTCGAATACAACTGCAAACAGATAGGAGCCCGCGACGCTGATGATCCAATTGGATAGCACCGCGCAGACCGTCGGGAAGTAAACATCGCCCGCGCCGCGCATACAGGCAATGATGACGATATTAGTCGTTCTGCCAAACTCGAGCACCGCGTTCATCAACAGGATCGTGCTGCCGATCGCGATGACCTCGGCATTATCGGTAAAGATACTCAACAGCGGCTTGCGCAATAGAATGCCGATGGTACAGGTGATGATTGTGATCAACAACGCCGTTCGATAGGATCGCAGTCCCTGACGATACGCCTGATCGTATTCCTTCGCGCCGACCAGATGACCGATCATGATCTGTGACGCCTGACCGATCGCCATCGAGAACAGATAGAAGAACATCGTGATGATCTGCACATAGGTCTTTGTGATCAGCTCATTCTCCGACAGGCAGTACAGCACGATGGAGGTGATGACAAGCTGTGAGAGATTGTAGAGGAAAGTCTCGAGCGCCGAGGGGATGCCGATTTTCAGCATCGACAAAAATTCACTTTTCGGGAACGGCTTCAGGAGCTTGAACGCGGAGGGCGATTCGATCTTGGTAAACAGGATGATCACCAGCACGATACTGCTGATCACGCGGCTGATACAGGTCGCGATCGCCGCGCCTTCCACTCCCATTGAGGGTACGAGGATCAGATCCATTCCCGTATTGAGCACATTCATACCTGCCGTGACGAACATGGTCATGCGGGTCATGCCGTGATTGCGGATGATCACCGAACAGCCGTTGAGGAGCGCCTGGAACATCATCGTACCGCCGACAATACTCAGATAGCGGCTCGCGTAATCGAGGATCTGTCCGTCGGCGCCCACCAGCATCAGAATCGGTCGGTTGAACAGCAGGAAGACCCCGCTGATGATCACGCCGAAAAAGACCTGTGACGTCAACAGAAGGACAGACACCAGTGACGCAGACTTACGATCCTTGGCGCCGAGATACTGCGAGATCATCACAGCGCCTGCGGTGGAAAGGATCTGAAACACGATGGTCACGATCGACACGGTCTGGTTCGCGGTATTGACAGATGACGCCGCCAGATCATCATAATTACTGAGGATATAGACATCGATGAAGCCGAGCAGCATGAACATGGCAGTTTCAATAAAGATCGGCCATGCAAGAGTAAAGAGCTTTAGTTTTTTCATTTTTCACCAAAATCAATACATATTCACTACTTGCATTATATTCTCTTGCATAGTATAATACAAGCAGAAAACACGCTTATTTTTAACACAAAACGATTACGAGGTGTAAGATGTCGGCATATCAGGAAACAAAAGTACACGGCACGCATGATTTCCCCTTTGCGATCTATCGCGGACTTGTCCCGGAGTGGCTCAGTGATTTTCCGCTGCACTGGCACGAGGAGATGGAGATCATCTATGTGGAGAAAGGCTCCGTCAGTATCTCGATCAGGAACACGGAGTACCTTGTTCGCGGCGGTGAATTCGTGTTGATCCACCCGCAGACGATCCACTCGATCCGCCAGCACGAGGATGACCACGGGTTCTATCATAATATCCTGTTCCGCTTTTCGATGCTGGAGAGCAGCGCCGACGATATCTGTCGCAAAAAGTATCTGGAACCAATCTATAACCGTCAACTGCTGATGCCGGAATATATCGAACTCTCGCATCCGTTAAACGCAGAGATCACACCGCTGATCCGCAATTTGCTGACGCATCAAAAGGACAGGCAGTTTCGGGAGGAAATGCTGATCAAAGCAAAGCTCTTTGAGGTGCTCTATCATATCCTCGCATACTGTGATACTTCAGACAAAGAGCGCGCCTATGAGGATATCGTATTCGACAAGCTCAAGCTGTCGCTGAATTATCTGGAAGAGAATTACGCCGAGAACATCACCGCCGAAGCGATGGCGGCTGTCAGCAATTATTCCGTCAGCCATTTCTCCAAACTCTTCAAACAGATGACAGGAGAATCCCTGACGCAGTATTTGAAAAACTACCGATTGGAGATCGCCGCCAATCGCCTGCGGAACGAGCCGACAAAGGTGTCCGAGATCGCCCTGTCATGCGGCTTTTCCAATCTGTCATATTTTTCTCGCGCCTTTTACCAAAAATATCACAAGACGCCGTCAGAGTACAGAAAAACACCGGAATTGTAGCGAAATGCTGAACACGAACACTGTCGTATCATCGAATTGTGTTAATAAATAAAGCATTTTATGTTAGAAGCCGGTTTTGAATAAATATATAATGAATACATAAAGATTTTGCTTTAGGAGGTTTTAAGATGAAAAAGACAATCGCCATCGTTTTAGCATTGCTGATGCTCATGAGTACGGTTCCCTTTACAGGCGCGTTTGCTGCCGAAGAAAAGGGTGCTCCGTCGGATTACGCGACCGAGGCGGCGCTCTATGTGCATGCTGTCGCAAACTCCGTCGATACCGAAGCATGGCAGGCATGGCAGAGTGTGCATGATGAGGATTTTGAAGTGGCAAAGTCCAATGAAAAATACTTCTTCCTCCCCTCTTCCGCTGCTAAAAGCACCATCGATGTGTACAACAACTTTGACGCGACAGTTACCCTCAACGGCGTCAGCATCGCTCCTCATGCTACCGAAAGCGTCGCTTATACCGCCAACACCGCTTACACCGTATCGGCGGGCGGTCAAAGCTACACGCTGAAGATCATGAACTCCAACGCCGAGGGCGCGATCTACATCAACAATCCCGATGCGGACGGCAACGGAACCGATCTGATGTCGTATCTCAATGCGACGAAGGATAACAGCGCCAAAGCGACCGGCGCGATCGTGACCCCCGACGGCAAGATCGACAATACCACCATCAAGAAGATCAAGGGCAGAGGCAACACCTCCTGGGATAAGCCCAAGAAGGGTTATAACATCACCTATGATAAGAAGGTCGGTATCGCGGGCATGGAGAAGAACAAGAAGTACTCCATCCTGCCCAACTATCAGGATGATTCCCTGTCGCGCAACCGCTTCCTGTATGACCTTTCCGACGCGGTAGGTCTCCCCTATGCCTCCGACTCCCGCTATGTCGACTTCTATGTCAACGGCTACTACTGGGGCTCGTATCTGATGTGTGAGAAGGTCGAGCCCGGCAGTCTGGTGCCCGAGGTGACCGATGATGGCTACCTCAACGAGGACGGCTCGATCAAAGAGGATTTCCCCTTTATTGCGGAGGTTGACGCGAGCGCGACCGACGGCGATTACTACGTCACCACCAACAACATGAAGATCACCATCAAAGCGCCCGAGATCGATCCCGGTCAGCCCGGTTATGAAGAGGTCAAGAACTATGTCAAATCAAAGTTCAGCGCCTTCTATACCGCTACCGCGCCGAGCGGCGATCTCTCCTCAGTTGCGGACGTCAACTCCGTCGCTAAGCTCTATCTGATCAACGAGCTGGGCAAAAACTGGGACAGCGGCGTCTCCAGCACCTTCTTCACCTATCGTCAGGACGAGAACGGCAATTACAAATTCTACGGCTCGCCCGTATGGGACTATGATAACTCACTGGGTAACGCCAAGGGCGTGCAGTGGGATCTGAGAACCATCGGTGTGACCGATTATGAGGAATACACCGGTTGGTGGTGCCAGCACAAGGGTAAATCAAGCGCCACCGCAAAGCGCTCTACCAACATCATCGCAAGGATTTCTCAGAACGCAACGGTCAAATCCGTATTACCGAGGATCTGGTTTGAGAAATTCATGCCCGCGTTGGATCACTTTACCGGAACGAACATCAATGCGGAGATCAACAGCGACTTCTACACCAAAGAGGCATATTATGACCTGATCAAGGATTCCGCCGCGATGAACTACGAGAGCGGCTGGCTGCTCAATACCGGCAGCTGGATCGCGGATCATTCAAGCCAGAAGGTCGCGCACTACGACAGTGCCACACAGAAGATGGTGGTCGACTCACAAACGACAAGATACGCACAGGATTTCGAAGGCATGTACAACTACGCCTCGGACTGGATGCTCAGCCGTGCCGCATGGCTCTCTGAACAGTTTGCGCCGAATTATACCCCCTCTCCCCTGCTCGGCGACGCTAACCTGAACGATGAGGTCGACATCACTGACGCAACAATCATCCAGCGCCACAGCGCGACTATCATTACTCTCCCGGAGGATGCGTTGGTACCCGCGGACGTTGATAAAGACGGTGAAGTCACTGTCATCGACGCAACTCTCATACAGCGTTATTGCGCCGGTATCACCACGCAAAAAGGCATCGGTAAGCCCATCGAATAAGATCCATCATTGACCGAACACGCTGATCCGTGATCTTTGGATCAAACATATAATGCAATCATCAAGTCGTTATCGGATTGTCGAACCGTATTCCGATAACGACTTTTTCGTTGAAATAATTTTGGATATTGATAGATTTCAAGAGCATCTTGTGCTATAATGATAGTTAATCTTTGATACCGGAGTATGATATGCAGAAAAAGAGCATTGGCAATACCCTTGGCGAATACAAATTGAATTTCGGATCGTTCAGCTATTTCAGAAACGCGATCTACGGCTTTGCGGCGTTATGGATCGTGATCTTTCACGGCGAAATACTGACGAACATCCGCGCGGAATTTGACCCTTCCATCCGGCTGATCACGGATACGATCGACATGGGCAACATCGGCGTCGATGTGTTTGTCTTTTTGTCGGGCATCGGTCTGTACTTTTCCTATTCCAAAAAGCCCAAGCTCGGCACCTTCTACTACAAACGATTTGTCAGAGTATATATCCCCTATCTGATCATGACGCTGCCCTACATCATCTACTTTTATGTCGTGGGAGAGATGGATCTATCGCTGATGATCCGAACGATCCTTACACTGAACACATGGACGGGTGAGATCGACCCGGTGGATTTCTGGTACGTATCCGCCATACTGGTGTTCTACCTGCTCTATCCTTTGATCTTCCGATTGGTTTTCCGTGAGAAAAAGGCAGGCAAACTATCACAGGAGAAGGCGGAGTTTTGGCGGATGATCACCCTTGTACTCATGATGCTCGCCGTATCCGTCATTTTTTACTATACATCAGCCGATATCTACAACATGTACAGCCGCATGCTGTCGCGCTTTGCCACGTTCATCGTCGGCGCCTATGCCGGTAAACTGGTCAAAGAGAAAAAGCCCTTCCACGAAGGCTTTTTGATCGCCTCCATCGTCATCCTGGCGGGCGCCTATCCGCTGTACGAATGTGACATTCTTCCGGGTGTATGGGCTCGGTTCTACGGCTCGCTGACCGGTATCGCGCTGGTGTTCCTGCTGTCGCAGTTCTTTCTCCTCGTATCAGAATGGAAGATCGACCGCTTCTTCGCGTTCTTCGGCACCTTCTCACTGGAGATCTATGTGCTCTCGATCATCGCCCGAAGAATCTATTACTACACCCCGTGGTACACCGATGGCTACGCGTTCCTGCACTACATGATCGTGATGGTATTCACCATTTTCGTCGCGTGGCTTGTCAGCAAGATCGAACAGCCGATCTTTAAGCTGTTGCTCAAGCCAAAGAAGATTTAATTCTCATACTAAATCGACAACACAGCTATGCGGAATTTTCCGCTAATATCTTGTTTAAGCGTTTTAATTGAAATCAGTATCAATAGCGATACCAAAATCATGGTGTCGCTATTTTTCTTTTTCAGGATTATAACATGTCATTATCATAGCGTTCTACCACGCGTATTATGTTGCTTTTTGTTGCTGCATATGATAGAATGAAATATAATCCGTACTTCAAGAGGATAAGGAGATACGATCATCATGATAACAAAGAGAGCACACTCTCTGTTAATAACACTGTTACTCGTGATAACAGCAGCGACCGCGATACCGTTGTCAGCTTCCGCCCAAGCTGCTGACAACGTTGATCAAGCTGAAACCGGCATATCCGAAAAGCAAATACTTTCTGTCGCGATGAACGAAACCGAGGACGCCGCATCACAGCCTCCTGTTGAAGAATCCCCGCAAAACAACTATCCCATTATCACCGATATCCAAAACATCGGTACAGGCACACAGCTCACATGGGACACCTACAAAGGCAATCAAAGCTACCGTGTCTATTATCGCAAGGCGTCAACCTACTCCGGCACATGGGATGATAAGTATGCCGCGGGCGAATGGACGCGTTTGGCAACCGTCAGGGGCAACAGCTATCTGCATACCGGATTATCGGACGCTGAGATCGGCATCTACACGATCCGCTGTGTAGACGATCACGGTGATTTTACTTCGGATTTCAATCCGGAGGGGTGGGAGAACTGCTATTACGCGGAGCCCGAGTTTTCATCCATCCGTTTTGATGAAAGCGGCGTTCACCTCACGTGGGATCCCGCGTGGAAAAAACACGGCGTTTGGAACGGTGAGAACTACCGCATTTATCGCAAAACCGCCAATACCGGCTGGACGCGTCTGGAACAGACAGCCGAGGATCATTACAACGATACCACCGTCGAGATCGGCGTGACCTATTATTACACCTTGCGGTTGATTGACAATGAAAGCCCCCGTTTTCTCAGTGATTATCACAGCAGTAAGGCGATCAGTTTCGATCTGTATCCCTTTGTGAACAGCATCAAAAACACCGGCAGGGGCGCTCAGCTGAGCTGGTATCGATACAACGGCGCCAAAGCCTACCGCGTCTACTATCGCGCCTCCAACGGCTGGAATCATCTGGCAACGGTGAGCGGCACCTCTTACACCGATACATCTGTCAGGAATGAAACCGACCGCGTCTATACGATCCGCGCGCTGGACGCTGATGAAAACTTCATCAGCGATTTCTATCACAACGGATGGAGCAATACCTATTATACGCCTCCTGTCATACAGACCTTGAGTAATACGACACAGGGCGTCAAGATGACCTGGAACCGTGCAAAAGGCGCACAGTCCTATTGTGTCTACCGCAAAACAAATAACGGATGGCTCCGTCTGGCAAAGACCACCGCGTCTGAATATACGGATACCACAGCCGAATCCGGCAACACCTACACCTATACCCTGCGCATGATCACCTCAAACGGTGACGATTTCATGAGTGATCATACGGGCGGCAAATCCATTTTCTATGTCGCCGCTCCCGCCATCACTGCTGTCGAGAACCTGTCTGACAGCGTGAAGATCACCTGGAACCCGGTCAAGGGCGCAAACTTCTATCGCATCTACTATAAGAGCGCTAACGGCTGGACGCGCCTCGCATCCAAGTATCTCACCGAATACACCGACACATCCGTCAAAGACGGAGAAACACGGGAATACACGATCAGATGTCTGGATGAGAACGAAAACTTTGTCAGCGATTTTGATCCCATCGGAACCGGCAACACCTTTCACAAGCCGCCTGTCATCGATACGATCGGCGGCAGCAATGACGGCGTCACCCTCACATGGAAAAGAGCCAAGGGCGCGGAGGATTACCGCGTGTATCGCAGAACCAGCGATTCATCATGGCGGCTGATCACGCAGACGGATCAGAGCAGCTTTACCGATACGACCTATGAGAAGGGCACCCTCTGCTACTACACCCTGCGGATGATCAACTCCGACAGCAGTCATTTTATGAGCTATCACAACGGCGGCCAATCGATCCTGTGGTGCGCGACGCCGCGGTTTTCTTCGATCACGAACAGCGAGGACGGAACGATCCTGAGCTGGGAGCCTGTCAACGGCGCGTATGAATACCGCGTTTATTATCGCATCGGAAACGAATGGATCCGCCTTACTTCCACGCAAGGTACCACCTATACCGACAGCAATGTCATCAACGCGCAAGCAAAAACATACACGATCCGCTGCGTTGACAAGAACGGCGCGTTTCTCTCTGATTTTGATACCGTCGGTACGGTCCATACCTTCTATCGTCCCACATCGATCAACGCTGTCACCTACAGCGATCACACCAACACGATCACATGGGGCAACAGCACGGACGCCCTATCCTACAGCGTGTATCGCAAAACGTTAGGCGAGAACGATTGGACGATGATCACCGACAGGATCAAGAGCGGTTCCTATACCGATGAGGATATTGCTGAAAATGCGGTCTATGCCTACGCGTTACGAATACTTGACGAGGACGGCAACGTTGTCGTCGACGGATGCGGAAATGGGCAATACTATCGAAACGGTGCTCCTGCCAACGGCACCTTTTCCGCAAACGGTATCGATTACCGCTTGGATGAGGGCATTCCCGCCAACGGCTATTACTACGATCATGACGTCGCCTGCTACTATCAAAACGGTATTCGTTTTGAGCAGGATTGGTTCAAGCAAGGCGCTTATCAGACGTCGTACAATCGAGCTGAGTGGCTTTATGAGCTGATGTCGGCGCTCGGTGAAGCGCCCGATGTCGACCGTGATGACGCCAAGGCGATTTTTGACGCGGCTGTACAACGCGGCATCGTCGACAGCTACACCGATCAGGACGATACCCTGTCCGTCGACCGTCGCTATGTGGCTAACACCATCTACAACGCGCTGGGCTATTCCAAGCACACCGTCGGCACCATCAGCGATATCGAGACAGATGACATTGCGCTGTCTACCCTCGCCTATTACGGGTACTTCACCCTTGACGATGATGATCACATTTATCCGACGTCGACCGTCACAGAGGATGAATTCGACGCGCTGCTGTCACAGATCAGGCTCTACCGACAGCTCAAAGGTAAAACCGTCCTCTCGTTCGGCGACAGCATCATGCACGGCGCCGGCAATCATTCGATCCCCATCTCACACCTTATGGCGGAGAAATACGGTATGACCGCATATGACTACTCGGTCAACGGCGCGACGATGGGTATATACAGCGGCAAAAGCCATATTCCCGATCAGGTACGCAAAACGGCGGAGTACCATCATCAGCCCGATCTCATCCTGATAAACGGCGGCACCAACGATATGTTCCGCGACGTTGAGCTTGGCGATATCCAAAGCGGCTTTGACATGTCCAAAAAAACTGAGGACACCTATTCCGGCGGCTTTGAAAAAGCGCTGTGGCTGATCCGAAGCATGTGGCAGGATGTTCCTGTGATCTTCATCCGCGTCCATAACACGAACCTGAGCAGCGATTCGAATGAGCGCATATTCGGAGAACGAGGTCTCGAGGTCGCCGATAAGTGGCACTGCGGCAGCGCGGATATCTACAACGATACCTCGATGAATGGCGAGGATCAAGAGATGGCTGACCGCTACACCTACCCCAATCCCGACCACAACTACAAGCACGATTCGATCCACCCCAACGCCCTCGGCTACGCAACCTTTTACATCCCGATGATTGAACAAGTGATGGCGATGGCTGTGAATGATTAGTGAACTATCCTTGATAAAGCAAAAACAGCGGTATTTCACCGCTGTTTTTTTATGGATGATGATGCTTGTGTCACGCAAATACATGCTTATCATTTTGTAATCATAACAACATTCTCGACATGTGAGGTTCGGGGGAACATGTCTACAGGTGTTATTTCTTTTACGGAATAGTTTTGATCGATAAACAGTTTCAGATCACGCGCCATGGTGGCGGGGTCACAACTGACGTAGACGACCCTGTCGGGGGACATCTGCATGATAGTATCGATCAGCTCAGGGGTGAGTCCCTTGCGCGGCGGATCGACCACGATCACATCGGGAGATACACCCTCCGCGCGCAGCTTTGCCGCGGCGGCAGTCGCGTCACCGCAGAAGAAGTGTGCATTATGTACGCCGTTTTGCAGTGCATTGCGCTTGGCGTTTTCGATCGCTTCGGGGATGATCTCCACACCGATCAGCTCTTTACATTTGTCCGCCATGCTCAGCCCGATCGTACCGGCGCCGCAGTAGAGGTCGATCAAGGTCTCACTGCCGCTGAGATGCGCGTATTCCTCCGCCTTGGCATAGAGCGTTTCTGCCTGGGTTCGATTGATCTGATAAAACGCCTCGGGCGCGATCTCAAAGCGCAGATCGCAAAGCATATCTTGAATGAACCCTTCGCCGAAAACGGTATATGAGTGCTTGCCGAGAATGACGTTGGTTTCTTCGGCGTTCACATTGACGACGATACTTTTTACCTGCGGGTATTTTTCTTTAATAGAATGATAAAGCACATCCTCGCCGTCAAAATGCCTACTGCCCGCAACGATACAAAACATCACGTCGCCTGTCGTTTCGGCATAACGCAGATAGATATGACGGATGCCGCGGCGATTCTGCGGCGTGTATACCAGCGCGGGACGATGGCGCAGGAACGCGTACACATCCTCGATGATATCGTTGAAGATCGGCGGCGAAAGCTGACAGCGCAGACAGTGCATGATATGGTGACTGTGGCGGGCGTAGTAGCCCATCACGACATCGCCGTCACGGTGGCATCCGACGGGGATCATCGCCTTGTTACGATAGCCATCAATATTCTTTGAGGGAATTATCTCACGGACAAGCTCGCCATCCAGCTTGCCGATCCGCGTCACGGCGTCGATCACCTTCTGCCGCTTGGCGCGACACTCCGCCTCATAGGAGATATGGCGATAGACGCATCCGCCGCAGGAAAACGACACGGGACAATCCGCTTCGATGCGGTCGGGAGACGGTGTGACGATCTCCTCCACACGCGCAAATCCGACATTCTTCTTCACCTTGAGCACCTTAGCGCGGATGGTATCGCCGACAGCGGTATTGGGGACAAAAAAGACCATCTCCCCTGCCCTGCCGACGCCGTCGCCGTCAGAGGTCAATGAGGTAATATTCAGTTCGATGATTTCGTTTTTACGGTACATGCTATTTCTCTCAATTATTATGATAAATACGGCGGGAGCAAGCCCCCGCCCTACACAATTATTATACAATAGCAAATGTTGTTATATTTCTAATACAGAATTATACAGTCAATTTATATTGCCTATTGAACTTTTGTGACGAAAGTGGTATGATATAGGGAAGCACAGAAGAACAGGTCGTGCTGACTTACATAAAATAATCATGATCATACATAATACTATCGATATATAAGGGGCTATTATAATGAACAAAGATCATCTTTTAGATAATATCAAACGCATCCACTTCATCGGCATCGGCGGCTCGGGCATGTGTCCGCTGGCAGAGATCCTGCACAGCGAAGGCTTCATCCTCTCCGGCTCCGACTGCAACGAGGGCGAAACGCTCGACCGCATCCGCAGCTACGGCATCCCCGTACACATGGGTCACAAGGCGGAGAATATCGAAGGCGCGGAGCTGATCGTATACACTGCCGCAGTCAAGAAGGATAATCCTGAGCTGGTTGCCGCAGAAGAGAAAGGCATCCCCGCCATTGAGCGCAGTGTGATGCTCGGCATCGTGACCCGCCGCTACAACCGCTCCATCGCGATTGCGGGCACCCACGGCAAGACCTCCACCACGGCGATGCTCAGTCAGCTGCTGATCGGCGCAGGCTTTGATCCGTCCGCGATCATCGGCGGCAAGCTCCCCTTCCTCGGCGGCAACAGTTATGTCGGTCAAAGTGACATCATCGTATGCGAGGCGTGCGAGTATGTCGACACCTTCCTTGAGCTGACGCCGTATATCTCCGTTATCACCAACATCGACGCGGATCACCTCGATTACTTCAAAACGCTCGACAACATCAAAAAGAGCTTCAACAAGTTCTGTCACCTGACCACGGGTCTGATCGTCTACAACGGCGACGACGAGAACATCCTTGACGCGATCGAGGACGTTGAGCTCCCGATGATCACCTTTGGTTTCAGAAAAACCAACGACTATTATGCCGCAAACCTGCGCGACGTCAAGGGCGCTTACAAAACCTTTGACCTGTTGCACAAGGGCGAAAAGCTCTGTGAGATCGACCTGATGGTTCCCGGCAGACACAATATCTACAACGCGCTTGCCGCGGCGGCTACCGCGCATTATCTGGGCGCGACGCCCGAGCAGATTGCGGAGAATCTGGGCAAGTTCACCGGCGTTCACAGACGCTTTGAGATCCTCGGCGCACCGGGCGGCATCACGGTTGCCGATGACTTCGCGCATCACCCCACCGAGCTGACCGCGACCCTCAGCTCCGCGATGGAAATGGGCTTCCGCAAGGTATGGGCGGTATTCCAGCCGCACACCTTCTCCCGCACCGCGCTGCTGTTGGATGATTTTGCCAAGGCGCTGAGTATTCCCGACACGGCGATCATCTCCGAGATCCTGCCGGTACGCGAGACCAACACCTACAACATCTACAACACCGACCTCGGCGCCAAGGTCGAGGGCAGCGTATGTATCGACACCTTTGAGGACATCACCAAGTACATCGTCGAGAACGCGCAGGAGGATGATCTGGTCATCACCCTCGGCGGCGGAAACGTCTACATGTGCGCGAACATGATCCTCAAAGC
>CAMJMQ010000042.1 GCA_946407065.1 uncultured Clostridia bacterium
TATGCCTACCGAGTACAGCGAACGACGACGACAACAAAGCTATACGTAATATAGCGCAATAGATGATAAAGGTTTTTATTAAGGATTAGTATCATTGATAAAAACCCAACTCTTTATAGTATAATACGAAATGAAGTATATTTCAAACTTTTTCATTCGTTTTCTGTATTTTTTCTCATTTTTTCTTCTTGCAATTCGATTCATCATCCTGTAAGATAAAAACGAACGCGCTCGAGTACGCTCATATTAATCGAAAGGAGCCGATATAGCATGGATACACCGCGCCGCTACCACACGATCGACGCGATCCGCGCCGTCGCTGTGATCAGCATGGTCCTGTACCACCTATACTATGATATCTTCTGCTTGTTCGGCGGCCACCCCGAATACTGTTTTCTCACGCCGATCTACCTATGGGAGCGGAGCATCTGCATCACCTTCATCGTGATCTCGGGTGTATCGCTGAATTTTTCCCGACATGGCTACCGCCGCGGTCTGATCGTCGCCGGATGCGCGATGGTCGTCACGCTGGTCACCTATGTGATGTTCCCCGAGGAAGCGATCTGGTTCGGCGTGTTGCACCTGCTGAGCATTTCGATGCTGCTGACGACGGCGTTAAAGCCCTTGCTCGATAAAATCAAGCCGCTCATCGGGATGATCGTTTTCTTCATCCTGTTCATGCTGTGCTACGGCATCCCGAACGGCTATATCGGGCTGTTCTCCTATCCTTTGATCCGGCTGCCCGCGGCGCTGTATCAGTACAAGTGGCTCTCCGTCGTCGGATTTTTGTCGGGCGACTACTACTCGATGGACTACTTCCCCATCCTGCCGTGGGTGTTTTTGTTCCTCTTCGGCTACTTTCTGTGGCGTTTCATCAAAGAAAAGGGGTTCGACAAGGCTTTTTACAAAAAGATCCCGGTGCTGGACTTCATCGGCAGACACAGCCTGCTGATCTATATGCTCCATCAACCGATCCTTTACGGAATCTGTTACCTGATCATGGGACAATAAACAATGGCTGCCACGTTTCATAAGGCATAGCCGAAGAATCTAAAAGAGCGCACCTTCCGTTAGTTGATACTAAGTATCATTCAAATGGATAAAATTATACAACTGAGGGGCTATCGCACCAAATGCGATAGCCCCTTTTCGATAATGAATGTGATAATTATTCGATTCCGCTGAAGATGATATCGATCGAGCCGCCGAAATAGCGTGCCAGATCCGCCGCCATCAGATGGGGATCTCCGTTGCCGTGATTGGACAGCACCACCTGGAAATAATCGATCTCGGGCACAAAGATGATCGCGCTGTAGTACGAGGGGATGTAGCCGTAGTGATAGACCACCTTTTTCTCGCTTCCATCCGAGATCATCAGGCCGTAACCGTAGCCCAGCTCATCCTCCGCGCTGTAGTTCGTCGTCATCTCCTGATAGGATTTTTCCGAGACCACCTTGCCCGACGTCAAGCCGCGATACCACAGATACAGGTCTTTGGGCGTCGACAGGATATCGCCGCAGCCGTACTCCGCGCCCTTGACGGTGAAATAATCACGGTTGAACTCGGTGCGGTCGGTCTGCGCCACCCTGGTGATCACCGTCGGATCGTAATCGTCGATGAAGGCGGAGTGCTCCATGCCGAGCGGTTCAAAGATGTTTTGTCGGACATAATCGTGATATTCCATGCCGCTCACGCGGGTGACGATCTCCGCCATCAACGCGTAGTTGGAGTCGGAATAATCGTAGTACTCGCCCGGTTCAAACAACAGATCCTTGGAGAGGAAGAAGGTGCGGATCTTATCCCTGTTTTGCTCCGCCGAGTGGTTGGGATCGATCGTGATATTGGTGTACTCGCTGCCAAAACAGGACACGAGCACCTTATCATCCTCCGATTCAACGGAGTAATCCGGGATACCGGAGCGCTGTGCCAGCAGGTGCCAGATCGTGATCTCATCTCCGTATCGGTATCCGGGGAAATACTTGCTGAGCTTATCCGAGATATCGAGCTTGCCTTTTTCGGAAAGCTGTACGATCGCCGCCGCGGTGAATTCCTTGGTCAGCGACGCCACACCGTAAGCGACGTCGGAGCCGTTCTTGATATTTTTTGTCGCCATTCCGGCACCCTGGTCATAAATAACGTCGCCATGATAGACGGCATAGACCGCGCCCGAAAACTTTTTCTCCGCGATATAGGTTGAAAACTTATTCTGTATTCTCTGCTTATCTTTGAAACTGAGCAAATCGGAATGCTGCGCTTCGGCGATCATTCCTCCGACCGCCAACGTCAGTATCAGAAAGAAAGCGACCAATGCGATCAGTTTTTTCATCTTACCACCTCCGGTTATTAATCAAATCGATCTATACAATAACATTCTATGATCTATTTCGTAATCGCGACGTTATCAGCTGTGCGCACAATCCGGTAAACGCGCCCGACAGGCACCCCGATACCAACAGGAACGGATAATACAGCAAGAGCTGCGGCGTACGCAGCAGGATGAGTGCCGCCGCCATCTGTCCGGTGTTGTGCAGCAAAGCGCCGAATACCGACGCCATCCACAGGTGCTTTTCGTCGATCCATCGCCTGAGCAGCAACATACCGATCAGGCACAGATACGCGCCCGCGGCGCTGTAGATCAGCGCCATGAAGTTGCCGCTGAACACCGCGCCGAGCAAGAGCCGCACCGTCACCAGCGCCGCGACCTCGACCGCGCGGTAATGATACACCGCGTATACGGTGATGATATTCGCCAGTCCCAGCTTGATGCCCGGGATCGGGAACGGGTTGGGGATCTGCAGTTCGATCACAAAAATGATCAAAGCGACCGCCGTCAACACCCCGAGCTCCGTCAGCTTTCGTACTCTCGTGCTCATACGCTACCTCGTCACCGCGTCGATCTCCTGCGTATCGTCCGTAAACTCGACCACCAGCTTGTGGGGCAGGCAGACGATCGGCATCGACGCGCTTTTGAGCCAACCCATGTGCACGCAGGTCTGGTCGGGACAATCGGCGCTGATCACACGGATCTGATGATCGCGGATCTCGATCGTGTTGACGTGATCCTCAAAACGGACGTCAAAGGTCGTATCCTGCGCTGTGTTCAGATCCGCCGTGTAGACGATCGTATCATTCGAGACAACACGAATATGACTTTTTGCGGGAGCGGTCCATACCAGTACGGAGCCCGCGATCCCGACAAGAAAGATCACAATGATAACAATGATAAAAACTCTGTTCTTCATGCTGTCTCCCTCAGGAAATCATATTTTGTTTGTCCTTAGTATAACATCCGAACCATGACAAATTAATGACAGTTTACCACTTATTGAAAAAATTTGCAAATGAATTCTGCTGTTTATTCCTCTTATCGATATATATGCAGATCGATCGGACGACCGGATGGATTGACTTCGCCCTCAATCTGTGATACTCTTGATTTATGAAAAAACAGATCCTCGGCGCCATGTGCGCCATCATACTGCTTCTCGCCGTGATCCTCTCCTCCTGCTCCGCGACACAGCCGCAGTCCGCGTCCTTTCCGTCGATGGATACGCTGATGACCGTCAAGGTCTACGGCGGCGACAACGATCTGTGCGACCGCCTGCAAAAACGGATCGAAGCGCTGGACGCGACACTGGACGCGACAGATGAGAACAGCGATATCTATCAACTGAATCAAAACGGAACAGTCGACGTCAGCGGCGACACCGCCGACATACTGGCGCGGTCTCTGCAACTCTCTAAGGCGCTCGACCACTCCTTTGACATCACTGTATATCCTGCGGTGAAGGCATGGGGCTTTCCCTCGGGCGACTACCGTGTCCCCGATGACGCGGAGCTGAAAAAGCTCGCCGAAAAGATCGACGACACCGCTGTCACCTCGGACAACAACACCTATACCCTGCCCCGGGATGTCATGATCGACCTCGGCGCTGTGGCAAAGGGCTATGCCGCCGATCAGTGTGACACGATCCTCAAAGAGGGTCACGCAGCAGCCGCGGTGCTCAACCTGGGCGGTACAGTCAAGCTCTACGGCAAAAAGCCCGACGGCAAGCGATTTTCTGTCGGCGTTGCCGATCCCGATAATCCCGCGGGCTACTTCGGCTATTTGAGCTGTGAGGACGGCGTGGTCGCGACCTCGGGCGGCTATGAGCGCTATTTTGAGCGCGACGGCAAGCGCTACATCCACATCCTCGACCCAACCACCGCCAAGCCTGTGAAAAACGGCATCCTCTCCGTCACCATCCTCTGCAACGACGGCACTGCCGCCGACGCGCTGTCCACCGCGCTGTTCGTGATGGGGCTCGACAAGGCGACAGAGTATTATCGGGCGCATCGGGATTTTGACTTTATCATCCTCACCGATACTCATGATCTCTACATCACCGAGGGGATCGCCGATGATTTCACCTTATCAAAAGGATATGATTATAAAATTCAATCGGTTGAGATTGCCACAGCCCCGACAAGTGTGTCGGAAGCTTCGCAATGACCGATCAACAGGAGTAAATTATGCGAAAAACATCTCGTTCGGGATCGTTCTTTTTGATCCTGATGTTCAATATCATGCTCAACTTCCGCCTCACCATCCCGGGGTGGATCCTGCTCATTCTGCACTTCATCATCCCGCAGTACATCAAGTGGTGGTACTGCCTCGTTTACTTCGGGGCGTTCCTCCTGTACATGATCATCTGGATGCTGGTGCTCTGGGGACTGGGCGCATGGGCAGGCTCCGTGCCGCCTGCGCCGAAGGTGCAGAACAAAAATCCCTATTCCGTCAAGGAACAGGATCTGCCGTGGAACAAGACCGATCATATCGAGAACAAGAATCCGTATTCGGTGAAGGCAAATGAGCTGCCGAACAAAGATTAGTTTCTTATTCTGTCGAGATTGTGCGGAGTTGTCCAAATCTGTGGTTTGGTTTACAACTCCCTTACAAGGCTCTCCCTCGTCGTCGCTCGCCGTACTCGGTAAGCGTTTCCGATTGGTACGCTTTGACCTCGTGTGGCGGCTCCTCCTCTCCCCATAAATCAGGGAGTTATGGGGACCCCTTGTGGCGAACGCTGATTGGCTGAGAGCTACTGCCTTAACCCTTAGTTCACCCTCGCAATGACGATTTGTAAAAAGGAGAATCATGATGAAAAGAATCTTTGCCGCTATCCTCTGCGTCACGCTGACGGTACTGCTGTTCACCGCGTGCGGGAAAACCGACGACAACACACCGCTGTTCACCGCAGTGGATAAGGCGAGCCGCAAGGAAGTGACCGCCTCTTTCAAAAACACCGACAGCGGCGAGACGCTCGAGGTCAAGCTAAATAAGAAAGAGTCCTCCGACGACAAGGCGCAGTTCACCGGCAATGCCGACCCCGCAAAATTCGACCGCGTGACCGTCAATGCCGACGGCACCGAATCGATCGAGCTCGCCTATAACGACTATGTCAAAGCATGGGATCTCAGCACAGGCAAGCCCTACCCCGGCACAGAAGTCACGGAGCCGAAATACGACCGTGTCACGTTCGATTATGAGGATCGCAAAAAGGATGTGCTGATCTGGAAGCCCGAGGACTATAACGCGTCCTCCGCCGACAAATATTCCGTCATCTACATGACCGACGGTCAGAACCTCTTTGACCGCAAGGCGACCTCCACGGGCAGCTGGGGCGTTGCCGAAAGTGTTACCGCCATGATGGCGAACGGCGGACAGAAGTGCATTATCGTCGGCGTGGAGAACGGCGCTACCTGGCGTGATGAAGAGCTGACCCCCGACATCGGCAAGGTTACACAGGAGAGCTACGAGGGCGGCAAGGGCAAATACTTCTCGGACTTTGTCATCGACACCGTTATGCCCTATATCAACAAAGCTTACAACGTCTATACCGACCGCGAACACACCCATATCGCGGGCAGCTCCTCGGGCGGCATCGAGAGCTTTTACATCGCGATGGAACACCCCGACAGGTTCGCCTCCGTGGGCGCGCTGTCACCGGCGTTTTTGCTGTATACCGACGACACCTGGGTGGAGTATCTAAACAAAAAGGATTTCTCCAAAAACGCGCCGCTGGTCTACCTCTACTGCGGCAACAGCTCCGGCGATCAGCTCGAGCAGGCGCTGTGCACCGGCACCAAGACCATGCCCAACAACCTGAAAGCATGCAACTATCCCGAGGACAAGGTCATCATCAAGCTCTATGACAACGGCGTGCACAACGAGATGTACTGGCGTGCTGTCTTCCCCGACTACCTCAAATACGCCTTCCCGAAAGCATCATAAAAAGAATGGCGGTAATCAACCTATTCAGCCCCCTCTGACGAGGGGGCAGCAAGAAGATGGTATGTAAGGATCGGTACTTTTCCTGCGGGGGAGAGATAACGTCACACTACAATAGCAAAACCACGATTGCCTCAATACCATGAGCAATGATTTTGCATTGACGGCTTGAGTCAGAACTCAGTTCGTTACTGTGATGCTGCGTTATCTCTCCCCCGCGAGCATAAGCGGATATCACGATCTGAGATTCTGCACGCTTGCCCCCTCGTCAGAGGGGGCTAAAAGGTCGCACGCGACCCCCGTGACATGCGTGTCCGTCAGAGGGGGCGGTATCAACATCGTGCGAAATATCCTCGTCAGAGGGTGGCTTGATAACGCTTTGCTCTTCAATGAAGTTTTTTACAAAGTAAGGCTGTCGCAAACGCGGCAGCCTGTTTTATATCTCTGTATCTTATTTTCGCTTCTTCTTCGGCAAAGGGAGCTCATCCGCCATGGCGGTCACCACCTGCGTTAACAGCGCTCTGTCATCGAGCTCTTCGACAAGCAGCATTTCCTTCGCGCCCTCATACGGCAGCTCCATGGGAGCGTCGGGCAGCATTTCTCTCGCTGATTTTGTCGGCTTGATCAAAAAGCGGTTATCATAGATCCCACCAAATACTTTTCCCTGCACATAGAGGATGTACTCCCCCATCATCGCGCGATGGGAAACATCCTGCACATCGCCGAGTTACTCCAGTACATAATCGAGATAATCCTTTGTTGAAGCCATATAGCGTTCCTTTCTTTAAATCTGCTGCTAATGAATCACATAACAAATAAAGACCGCCAAAAAGACGGTCTTATCCTTGATATTATTGCTTGTAAACGGTTTTGTCGAGCAAGGTCGCGATCCACGGGATCTTGCCGATCAGGGGCAGCTCTTTTCTCTTACCGGTCGCCGCGTTGACGATACCGATGATCGCCAGGACGAAGAAGAAGATGTTGCCCAGTCCCAACAGAACGGAAAAAACATTGTACACATCGCTGTGAACATAGTAAGAGGGCAGATAATAAAGATAAGAGGAATAGTGACCCGGGAAGATCGCGTTGATGATCGCCATCAGGATGCCATAGGTCACGCCGTAAGCCAGCTCGACCGCGCACAGGGTCACACCCTGCTTGACATGGAAGCGGGTATAGTCGGACTGTCTTCTGACAAACATGGGGATCAGGAACAGCAGACCCATATAGGAGAGCCATGCGATACCCCTGCTCTGCTGAACATCCATATCAGGCGCTACATAAGGCTGCGCATATCCCTGCTGCGGCGCACCGTAGCCCTGTTGATAGTTCTGCGCATAGTTGTTCTGCTGATAATTCTGTCCGTAGTTATTCTGCTGATAATTCTGCTGATAGTTCTGCGGCTGGACGGGCTGAGCTGCCTGCTGCGCATTCTGCTGATAATTCTGCGGCTCGACAGGCTGTGCTGCCTGCTGCGCATTCTGCTGATAGTTCTGCGGCTCGACGGGCTGAGCTGCCTGCTGTGCGTTCTGTCCGTTGACAAAAGTGCCGCAGAACGGACAGGCATTCGCGTTCTCGGGGAGTTGCTGACCGCAATTGTTACATAAAGCCATAAAAAAACCTCATTTCTAAATACAGTTTGCCCGACAGAGTGCCGGACACGATCTCACGCATATTATTATATAAACTAAAATCCCACAAGTCAACCTCAACGGTAATGTTTGGAATACTTGATAAAGTCAGCGTTTTTTGCGATTTGTGCTTTGTTATTATTGACAAGAGTAATTGACGGTTTATCGGTTTGAACCACCCTTCTCTTTATCCCTGCAATTGTCGCCTTTGCCTAAAAAACCTCTTAAATTTTTGTACGATATCACGACAACGGTTCGGGGATTCTTTGTGTCGGAGCACTTGCAATCATCCCCCTTTTTATTGTATAATGAAGTTGTATGATATATTGCGGATCCTTTTTCAGGATCCGCCATCTACAAATACTACCAACCGGAGGAAACATTATGGGACTTATTAAAGCTGCTTTAGGCTCCGCAGGCGGAGTACTGGCAGACCAGTGGAAAGAATTCTTCGTGTGTGACGCGATGCCCAAGACGGTGCTCGCGCGCAAAGGTCAGAAAAAGACATCGGCTCGCTCCTCGAACACCAAGGGCAGCGACAACGTCATCTCCGACGGCTCCGGTCTGATCGTCGCCGACGGTCAGTGCGCCATCATCACCGATCAGGGTGTTGTGGCGGAGATCTGTGCCGTACCCGGACAATATACCTACAATTCCGCGACCGAGCCCTCCATCTTCACCGGCAAGTTCGGCGAATCGCTCAAGCGCACCTTTATGGAAATGGGCAAGCGCTTTACCTATGGCGGCGAACCGCCCAAGGATCAGCGCGTGTACTACTTCAACACCCTCGAGCTGATGGAGAATCCCTTCGGTACCGCTCAGCCCATCCCCTTCCGTGTGGTCGACAGCAAGATCGGTCTCGACATCGACACCGCTGTCCGCTGCAACGGCTACTACAGCTACATCATCGACAACCCGATCATTTTCTATACCAAGGTCTGCGGTAACTTCGCAGGCGGCGACTATGAGCGCGCGGAGCTCGACCGTATGCTCAAGACCGAGTTCATCAGCTCTCTGCGTCCCGGCTTCGGCAAGCTGTCCGACCTCGAGATCCGTCCCAACCAGATCCCCAATCATGAAGAGGATCTGCTCAAAGCCCTCAACGAGATTCTCGATGAGAAATGGGGCAAGCTGCGCGGCTTAAAGCTCGTATCCCTCGCGTTCCAGAACGTCGACATCCCCGAGGAAGATCAGAAGATGATCAGAGAGCTCCAGCGCAACGCGGCGCTGCGCGATCCCAACATGGCGGCGGCTCACCTCGTCGGCGCTCAGGCACAGGCAATGCAGGATGCAGCCAACAACCAGAACGGCGCGGTCGGCGCGTTCATGGGTATGGGCATGGCACAGGGCGCGGGCGGCAACGCCGCGGCAAACCTCTTCCAGATGGGTCAGCAGCAAGCTCAGCAACAGGCTCAGCAGCAGCCTGCTCCCGCTCCCGCGGCTCCGGCTGCAGGCGCATGGACCTGTCCCTCCTGCGGCAAGCAGGCGTCGGGCAAGTTCTGCACCGAGTGCGGCACCAAGAAGCCCGAGGATAACGGCTGGACCTGCTCCTGCGGCGCAGTGAACAAGGGCAAGTTCTGCTCCAACTGCGGCGCAAAGAAGCCCGAGGGCGCTCCGCTGTACAAGTGCGACAAGTGCGGCTGGGAGCCCGAGGATCCGCATCATCCGCCGAAGTTCTGTCCCGAGTGCGGCGACGTATTTGACGATAACGATAAGGTATAATCATTTGACCAATACCGATTTGCAGAGGAGGATGCTCTGCCGAGCAACGCCCCTCCCGCAAGCTCGGTAATCGGTCTGTCAGAAAGGCTATAGTTCTCCTATAGCCTTTCCTTCATCAGCAACCTGTTTTCTGTCATCCTGAGGCACAGCCAACGGATCTTGTCTTAATCTTATGCCCCCTATCACGTTTATAAAAAGGAGGAAACAATGGCAGTACAAGAATATAAATGCCCGTGCTGCAGCGGCGCGTTAGCCTTTGACAGCACCGTACAAAAAATGAAATGTCCCTTCTGCGATACCGAGTTCGAGGTCGAAGCCCTCAAGGCGTATGACGAAGACCTGAACAACGAAGGTACCGACAAGCTCGAATGGGACACCAACGCCGGCACACAGTGGACGACAGACGAAGCCACCGGACTGCGCTCGTACATCTGTCAGAGCTGCGGCGGCGAGATCGTCGGCGATGAGAACACCGCGGCGACCGAATGTCCCTTCTGCGGCAACCACGCCATCATCATGCAGCAGTTCTCGGGTTCCTTAAAGCCCGATTATGTCATCCCCTTCAAGCTCAACAAGGAAGCCGCCAAGGCGGAATACCTCAAGCATTTGCAGGGCAAGTTCCTGCTGCCCAAGATCTTTAAGGATGAGAACCACATCGACGAGATCAAGGGCATCTATGTCCCGTTCTGGCTGTTCGATTCCGACGCCGACGCGGATATCCGCTTCCGCGCGACCCGCACCCGCAGCTGGTCGGATTCCAACTATAACTATGTCGAGACCTCTTACTTCTCGGTCTATCGCGCCGGCGCCGTCGCGTTCGATCATGTCCCGGTGGACGGCTCCACCCGGATGCCCGACGATTTGATGGAGAGCATCGAGCCGTTCAACTTTGCGGATGCGGTCGACTTCCAAACCGCCTATCTCTCGGGCTACTTTGCCGACAAGTACGACGTCGATGCCGAACAGTCCATCGACAGAGCCAACACGCGTATCAAGACCTCCACCGAGGACGCGTTCCGCGACACGGTGCAGGGATATATGACCGTCACGCCCGAGTATTCCTCGGTTCGTCTGCATGACGGCAAGACCAAATACGCCTTCTATCCCGTGTGGCTGTTGAACACCACCTATCAGGATGAGAAATACACCTTTGCCATGAACGGACAGACCGGCAAATTTGTCGGCAACCTCCCCACCGATAAAGGCAAGTTCTGGAAATTTGCCGCCATCTTCACCGCTGTCGCCGGCGCTTTGATCTACGGCGGCATGTGGCTGATCCAGTTACTGTAAGGGGGTGCCGACATGACAAAACGATTGTTTGCGGCACTGTTTGCCGTGATGCTGATCCTCTCTGTTGCGATCCTGCCCGCGTCTGCCGAAGCCACCTACGGCTACAAGCTGGATGACGCCGCGGATGTGCTCAACGCCAATGAGGAGTCCAAGCTGCTCTCCACCATTCAGGACGTCAGCGAAAAATGCAAATGCAACCTCGCCTTTGTAACCGTGAAGGACTTAAACGGCGCGAGCTTCTCTCACAACGGTACAACGCGGGATTACGCGGACATGTACTATGAGACCGCCTACGGCAAGAACACCGACGGTATCGTCGTATTGCTGGTGCTCAACAACGGCAAGGGCAAGCGCGATATCTATATCTCCACCTCCGGCAAGTGCATCAAGCGGCTCTCGGACAGCGAGAGAGAGAGCATCTTTGACGACGCGCTCGACAACCACAGCCCCGACTCCAAGGGCTACTATGATTTTCTGAACGCGATCGCGGTCGACATCAAGGGCGCTGTCGTACCGCATGTCAAGTGGTATATGCTCCCCTTATCCTTCCTGATCGCGTTCGGCATCGCGATGCTCATCCTGATGTTCCTGAAAAAGCAGCTCAAGAGCGTTGAGATGCAGCGCGGCGCGGTCAACTATGTCCGTCCCGGCAGCATGAACGTCACCGCGGCGCGTGACTCCTACCTGTACAGCACCGTCAGCCGCACCGCTCGTCCCAAGGACAGCGGCAGCAGCTCACACACCAGCTCCGGCGGCGGTTCGCACGGAGGCGGCGGCAGATCCTTCTGATCGCACAAAAATCCCCGATATAATACTAAGTATCATTAAAACACTTTAACATTTATTGCGTTGCGTCGTCGCTCGCC
>CAMJMQ010000043.1 GCA_946407065.1 uncultured Clostridia bacterium
TTAAAACCCGAAATCCATTTTGCCTGAATTTCGGGTTTTTCTACAGTCTGAGCGCACGTTATGCAAACGTGCGCTTTTTGTATGAAATATTAACAATGGTTCATACGGAGCAGCTTCCACTGTAGGGCGGGGGCTTGCTCCCGCCGCAACCTTTCCACCAAACGCCACCTACCGCGAAGCATATCAATTTCTCCGTAGGGTACGGCATTTATGACGTACCGCAACCTTTCCAATATATCTCATTTGCAAGATAAACTGAAAACTGAAGACTGAAAATTGAAAAATGAATCATAAACAAAACTCTGATCGTCAGATGATCGGGGTGGTTGTAGGGGAGGGCGTGATACGCGTATCTGCTCCTCCCGAGAACCATTCCGTCAAACGCCACCTACCGCGAAGCAGATCCCACCCGTAGGGGACGGCGCCTCGACGTCCCGTGACCTATCTGATATATGCCACCCACCCGCGGAGCAAATCTATTCTTCCGTAGGGTACGGCATTTATGACGTACCGAGAATGACGGGCGTTTTTGTTATCGGGAGCATCGGATAGGAGTACGATGTTTCAGCCGTGTGGTACGTCGACAAGCAATGGCGCTTAGCCAATCACGAACACAGGGTCCCCATAACTCCCCGAGTTATGGGGAGAGGAGGAGCCGCAATGCGAGGTCAAGGCATACCAACCGGATATGCCTACCGAGTAAAGCGAGCGACGACGATGGAGCGCTGTTGCATGGGAGTTGTAAGCCAAATCAAGATTTGGACAACTCCTCAAGCGCCGTACCCTACAAAACGTCCACTTCCTCAACCGCCGCTAACTATGATCCAACGCCCTGCCGCGGGTCGTCGAGGGCGCCGACCCCTACAAATCCGCTGATGCGTTTATCTGTAGGGGAGGGGTGCTCCCCGTTGGGGAGACGTCACGAAGTGACAGTGGGGGAGGCGTCTCCGCCGAGGAATGCTCCTCCCGAAACCTTTCCGATACATGCCTTCGAAACGAGAAGCAGATCGATTCCTCCGTAGGGTACGGCATTTATGACGTACCGCACGTTTAGTTACGAAGCCGTCCAAACGCGGAGCACATCCCACTGTAGGGGTCGGCGCCCCGACGACCCGCAGAATGACGGGCGTTACTCTGATCGAAAATATGCGATAGGAAATACACGTTTCTGCCATGCGGGGCGTCATAAATGTCGCCCTCTACAAATTCGCTCCCACGCCCTGCCGCGGGAGCAGCACAGTGGCGCTTAGCCAAGAGCGGATAAATCCGCTCTTGGAGCGCTGTTGCATGGGAATTGTATGCCAAATCAAAGATTTGGACAACTCCTCAAAGCCGCTCCCCTACAAATATACTGCAACGTTTATTCTCATATCTTTTTCTGCCGGATCTCGCCGCTGCGGTAGCGGTACAGCAGATCCTGCAAGCTCTCGATATTCTCCTTGATCTTCTCGCCGTCGTCGGTGTCGGCGACCATCACGCGGTGGGGCGCCGTCTCGACGATCTCGGAGTCGGAGATGATGTCGTGGTTCTCCCTGAGCGCCTCTTCCACACTGCGGAACGGATGATGCGCCTTGAGCCGTAGGCCGTGGGAGTTGTAGATCAGCGTATAGCCCGCGATACCGGTGGTATCATGATACTTCTCGCAGAAGCCGCCGTCGATCACCATCAGCTTGCCCTGTGCGCGGATCGGCAGCTCGCCCTCCTTCGTGCGCACGGGGGTGTGACCGTTGATGATGTGCGCGGTGTCGGGGTCAAGCCCGAATTCTCTCAGGATCTTTTCACAGGTGAAGACCTCGTGATAGTATTTGTAATAGGGGTTCTTTTCCTCGTGCCATGCGCGTTTGTCATCGGTATAGGCGCGCTCAAAGGTTTTGATCTTCCTGCCGCAGAGAGGGGAGAGCTCCGAGCACCACAGGTACCACATGAAGTCGAGCCCCTTGCTATTCTTACTCTGTCCGAAAAAGGCGTGCCGCGCGATCTCCTCCGCCGCGTCAAAATACGCCTTGCCGCTGAGCTGTTCGCCGAACAGGTACACGGTGGCGAATCCGCCGTCGTCGGTCATCGGCACACAGCCGTGATACAGCAGGTTGCCGTTGCAGCAGATGACCATGCCGCCGTGCTCGTACAGGAAGGTGACATGCTCTTTCAGCCGCGCACTGCCCTGAAAGGCGGCGGTCAGCTCGTCGATGATCTCCTGCTCGCGGTCGGTGAGCGTGTACGGATCGTTGAGGTCGAGGGTGGGGAAGAGGGTGTCGTTCAGCTCGTACCGCTCGCCCTCGCTCAAAAATGTCCCCTGCTCCAAGTCGATGGTGTGCAGGATCAGGCGGTCGTTCATGTTGTATTCGGCATTGCGCAGGATGACCTGCCCCTCCAGCTTGAACTGGATGACGGTGATCGCCTTGAGTGCCGCGTCCATCGGGGACAGTGTGGGATAGAGCGTTTGGGCGTTGAGGGTCAATTTACGCAGGCTGATGCCGTAGCCGCTCTCGAGCGTCGCCATCGTGCGGTATTTGATGCAGTTGCGCACGACGTTCGCGATGCACGCCTGTGAGCCGCATGCCGCGCCCATCCACAGGATATCGTGATTGCCCCATTCGATGTCGACGCAGGGATGCTGCATCAGCAGATCGAGGATCTTTTCCGCTGACGGACCGCGGTCAAAGATATCGCCCACGATGTGCAGACGGTCGACCGCCAGTCGCTTGATCAGTTGTGCCAGCGAGATGACAAAGTCATCGGCGTCCACGCGGATGACGGTCTCGAGGATGTTGTTATGATAGCGCACCTGGTTCTTGTCCTCATCGGGCTGAGCATGCAGCAGCTCGTCGATGATGTAGGCGTAGTCAGGCGGCATCGCCTTGCGCACCTTGGAGCGCGTGTATTTGGACGACAGGTCGCGCGCGATCTCCAGCATCAGCTCGAGGGTAATGCGGTACCACTCGCGGTTGACGTCCCGCTCCTTTTTCAGCAGCCTGAGCTTCTCTTTTGGATAGTAGATCAGGGTGCAGATCTCGTCCTGTTCTTCTGCCGTGAGCCTGTCGCGGAAAATGCGCTCCGTCTTTTCGCGGATCACGCCCGAGCAGTTGTTGAGGATATGGCAGAACGCCTCGTACTCGCCGTGGATATCACTCATGAAGTGCTCGGTGCCCTTGGGCAGGTTGAGGATGGCGTTCAGGTTGATGATCTCGCGCGTGAGCGAGCGCAGGGTCGGGTATTTCTCGGATAACAGCCGCAGGTATTTTTGGTTTGTGTCCATCACAATGCCCCCTTGTGGTCGATCGTCATTGCGAGCCTCCCTCGGAGGTGTGGCAATCTCAACCGATGTGATACAAATATTGTACCAGAGCCCACGGGGATTGTAAATCAAAAAATACGGTTTTTCTCAGAAAAATGATAGACAAAAAGTCCGCTTTGGTGTATATTGTAAAATAGAAAAGTTTGGGGAGAATACAATGGAATTAGTTCACGGCTCGCCCGCCGATCTGAGCGGCAGAAATGACAGAGAGATACGATCATACGCATTTTTGGATTCACTCGGGGTCGAGTTCGACCGCACCGATCATCCCGATACCCCCGCGACCACGATGGAGGTCTGCGCCGAGGTGGACGCAATTTTGGACGTCAAGATCTGCAAGAACCTCTTTCTCTGCAATCGTCAGAAGACCAGGTTCTATTTGGTGGTGATGCCGGGTGACAAGCCCTTCAAGACCAAGGAGCTGTCGGGACAGATGGGCATCAGCCGTCTGTCCTTCGGCGACGAGAGCAAAATGACAGAATTCCTCGACCTGCACCCCGGCAGTGTGTCGGTGCTCGGGCTGATGAACGACAGGGAGCACCGTGTACAGCTCGTGATCGACGAGGATGTCTTGCGGGAAGAATACTTCGGCTGTCATCCGTGTGAGAACACCAGCTCCATCCGCTTCAAGACAGCCGATTTGACGGATAAGATCCTCCCTGCATTAGGGATTGAACCCGTCCTCGTCAAGCTCGTCGGGACGGAGTAAAAGCGCCCTGTCACGGGTCATCGAATACGCGTGTTTAAATGGCGCACCCTACAAAACTTACATCTCCTGAACTGACAAAGCGGTTTTGACCAACGCCCTGCGACGGGAGCACCAAGGCGCTCCCCTACAAATTTGCTGAAGCGTTTACCGTAGGGGAGGGGCTTGCTCCTCCCGATACGTTACCTTTATATCGCTTAATCATAAGGAGCGAATATACCCTACCAATACCCGATCATTACATTGAACACAAAGGATGAACTCCCATGAAATCTACGATTGTCATCGGTCATAAAAATCCCGATACCGACTCGATCTGCTCCGCGATCTGCTATGCTTATCTCAAGCACCGCCTCACGGGCGAGGAGTATGTGCCCTGCCGCGCGGGTGAGATCAACGGCGAGACCAAATATGTACTCGACAAGTTCCGCGTGGCGTCGCCGCAGCTGCTCGAATCCATCGAGCCGACGGTCGCCGATGTGCCCTTCCGCAGGATCAAGTCGATCGACGCGACCCTGTCGCTCAAGCGCGCATGGGAGTATATGCGTGACGAGAACATCCAGACCGTGCCGATTTTGACCAGGCGCGGCAAGATCAAAGGCGTGCTCACGCTGGGCGATCAGGCGCGCTTTTACATGGAGGATCGTGACGCCGCCGCTCTCTCCAAGGCAAAAACGCCCTATTCCAATATTGCGGATACCCTGCAGGGGGAGGTCGTCGCGGGCGATCCCGACGGCAAATTCACCAAGGGCAAGGTTGTGGTCGCCGCGGCAAATCCCGAGCTGATGGAGGAATACATCGACAAACACGACATGGTCATCCTCGTCAACCGCAGCGATACCCAGCTCTGCGCGATCGAGATGGGCGCGAGCTGTCTGATCGTGTGTCTGGGCGCAAAGATCTCCAAGTCGATCATGCGGATCGCCGAGGAATCGGGCTGCACCATCATTACCTCGCCGCTCGACACCTACACCGCCGCCAAGCTGATCAACCAGAGCGTTCCCGTCAGCCACCTGATGCGCAAGAGCGATATCATCACCTTCGGGCTGGATGACGCTGTCGCGGACGTCAAGGCGACCGTGTCGAAGCTCCGCATCCGCTATTTCCCCGTTCTCGACGGCGACGATCACTACATCGGCATGATCTCTCAGCGCAACCTGCTGGATGTCGACCGCCGCAGGGTGATCCTCGTCGACCATAACGAAAAGGGTCAGGCGGTGGACGGCATCCGCTCCGCCGAGGTGATCGAGGTGATCGACCACCACCGCATCGACTCCGTCGAGACCAACAGCCCCATCTATTTCCGCAATCAGCCGCTGGGCTGTACCGCGACCATCATCACGATGATGTACCGTGAGAACAGGATCGAGATCGAGCCCACCATCGCGGGACTGCTCTGCTCCGCGATCCTGTCGGACACCTTGATGTTCCGTTCCCCGACCTGCACGCCGGTGGATGAGAATATCGCGCGTGAATTAGCTGAGATCGCCGGCATCGATATCGAAGAGCACGCAATGGCGATGTTCAACGCGGGCTCCAAGCTCGGCAGGAAAACGCCTGACGAGATCTTCCACATCGACTGCAAGGCGTTCAAGGTCGACCAGACCGGGATCACCGTGTCACAGGTCACCAGCGTGAGCCGCCGCGAGCTCGAGCGCGTCAAGGAGAAGATGCTGCCCTATATGGAGAGCCTGCTGCCCAACTCCGGCGCCGACATGCTGTTCCTCATGCTGACCAACATCATCGACCGCTCGACCGACCTGCTCTTTGTCGGTCAGGGCGCAAAGGGAACGGTGGAATCGGCGTTCATGAAAGAGACCGCCGACAACAGCGTCATCCTCGAGGGCGTGGTCAGCCGCAAAAAGCAGGTGCTCGCTCCCCTGATGACCGCCCTCGAAAACGCGAATTGAGCATATGCGGATATTGACATCATCGCTTTGAAGTGCTAAAATAGTAAAATAATTACAGATTGTCATTGCGAGGAGCGGATGATACATCCGCGACGTGGCAATCTCAACCGACAGTAACGTCTTTCGGACGTTTCAATATTTTGGAATTTGGAGGTATATGTATGAGTATCAAAATCGGAATCCTGGGTTACGGTAACCTGGGCAGAGGCGTAGAAGCCGCTGTAAAAGTGAATGACGACACGGAGCTGGTGGCGGTCTATACCCGCCGTGCTCCCGAGAGTCTGACCATCAACACCCCCGGCGTGCCTGTCCGCTCTGTAGCGGAGCTGGAAAAGGGTGAGGAGCCCATCGACGTATTGGTGATCTGCGGCGGTTCCGCGACAGATCTGCCCGAGATGACGCCCAAGTTCGCCGCGCTCTACAATGTGATCGACAGCTTCGACACCCATGCGCGCATCCCCGAGCATTTCGCGAACGTTGACGCCGCCGCCAAGGCTGCCGGAAAGATCGGCATCATCTCTGCCGGTTGGGATCCGGGCATGTTCTCGCTCAACCGTGTCTACGCGGACGCGATCCTGCCCTGCGGCAAGGCGTATACCTTCTGGGGCAAGGGCGTCAGCCAGGGTCACTCCGACGCGGTGCGCCGCATCGAGGGCGTCAAGGACGCGCGCCAGTACACCATCCCGGTCGAGCAGGCGCTTGACGCTGTCCGCAGCGGCTCCAATCCCGAGCTGACCACCCGACAGAAGCACACCCGTGAGTGCTTTGTCGTTGCCGAGGACGGCGCTGACAAGGCGGCGATCGAGAACGCGATCAAGACCATGCCCAACTACTTTGACGAGTACGATACCACCGTACACTTCATCACCGAGGAGGAGATGAAGCGCGACCACAGCGGTCTGCCCCACGGCGGCGCGGTGATCCACAGCGGCACCACCTCCGAGGGCACCAAGCACGTCATCGAGTACAGCCTCAAGCTCGCCTCCAATCCCGAGTTCACCGGTTCCGTTCTGCTCGCCTGCGCGAGAGCGGCTTACCGCATGAACAATGAGGGCATGACCGGCGCCAAGACCGTGTTCGATATCGCGCCCGCGTACCTCTCCGCCCACAGCGGCGACGAGCTCCGCGCCCACTTCCTGTAAATAATCATCGCGAGGAGCAGACATAGGTCTGCGACGTGGCAATCTCAACCTTTAGACAGCACTGCTTTTCGGCGGTGCTGTTTTTGTTTGGGGGGAGTGCCGCTTCTCATATTAATTGTAATGCATCCCCAACGCCCTGCCGCGGGTCGTCATAAATGTCGACCCCTACAAATCCTCTGCAACGTCTCTTGTAGGGGAGGGGCTTGCTCCTCCCGAAACGTCTGTCAAGATGACGTTATAACGCGAAGCAAATGAAACGCCCTACCGCGGGTCGTCGAGGGCGCCGACCCCTACAAATTCACTGCAACGTCTACTGTAGGGGACGGCGCCTCGACGTCCCGAAACCTATCCGATACATGCCGTCCAAACGCGAAGCAGATCAATTCCTCCGTAGGGTACGGCGATTTTAGTTAGGAGTTAGGAGTTAGGAGTGAGGAGTTACCAAACGATGCAACGTCTATCGTAGGGGAGGGGCTTGCTCCTCCCGAAACCTATCCGCCAAACGCCATCCAAACGCGGAGCACATCCCACCCGTAGGGTACGGCGCTTTTAGTTAGGAGTGAGGAGTTACCAAACGATGCAACGTCTATCGTAGGGGAGGGGCTTGCTCCTCCCGAAACGTCTGTCAAGATGACGTTATAACGCGAAGCAAATGAAACGCCCTACCGCGGGTCGTCGAGGGCGCCGACCCCTACAAATTCACTGCAACGTCTACTGTAGGGGACGGCGCCTCGACGTCCCGAAACCTATCCGATACATGCCGTCCAAACGCGAAGCAGATCAATTCCTCCGTAGGGTACGGCGATTTTAGTTAGGAGTGAGGAGTGAGGAGTTACCAAACGATGCAACGTCTATCGTAGGGGAGGGGTGCTCCCCGTTGGGGAGACGTCACGAAGTGACAGTGGGAGATTCCCCTGTTAGGGGAAATGTCCGCAAAGCGGACAAAAGGGTTGCCGTTCTCGCTTAGAGAAAGGCGTCTCCGCCGAGGAATGCTCCTCCCGAAACGTCTGTCAAGATGACGTTATAACGCGAAGCAGATCAATTCCTCCGTAGGGTACGGCGCTTGCGACGTACCGAACGATTGATTACGATGCCACCCATCTGCGAAGCACATCCCATCGTAGGGGATGACGCTGGCACGCGTGTCCGACATCCCGAAACCTTTCCGATATATGCCACCTATCCTACGGAAACACACATCTCACACCGATTTTTCCGCAGAATGACCGGTGACCGACCGCCTTATTTGCGTCGCTTTAATGCGCTGAAAGAATTATATAAAATTATCACAGAAATGTTACAAAAATTATTGATTTTTTCAATAATTATGATAAAATGATATCGTCAGGAAACCTATGCTTTTGGTGAAATCGACGATAGAGCCCGACGGGTCATGTCGATGGAGCTCGGCGCTCTTCCTGCTTGCCGTCTGTCACGGAGCGGTCGACCCTTTTGCCGATTCCATGCGGGTTTTATCGCGGTTTTATCAAGGGCAGGTAACAAACGAATCTGATAAAATATTTTGTAAAGGAGAAAGAAAGAATGGCAAAGAAACTAATTGCGCTGGTGTTAGCGGTCATGTTGGTTTTCTCGCTGATGTCACCCGCTTACGCGGTTGCAAAACCGATAGCGGCGACCGCGGCGGATACCCGCACCGTGAATGTCGGCGTGATCAGCTACCTCATAGATGACCCTGGTGCCTCCGGCTGGCAGGTCCATTATTGGGGTGGCTCCGCTACCGGCGACGCCGATCTGACTGCCACGGGCAAGACCGAGCAGAAGGACGTCGGCTACTGGGACAGCGCCCAGACCTTCAGTCTGTACACCGCTTCCATCCCCGCTGATGCGACCGGTTTCAAGGTTCACAACGGCGACAGATGGTTCGGCGACGACGGCACGGCAGGCCAGAAGGCGTATGTCTTCAACTACAGCGGCGACAAGGCGCTGTATGAGACCGACACGACTCCCGAGCACATCACCGCTCCCGAGCCCACGTCAGAAACCCTCACCGTTAATGTCAGCGTGCAAGAACAATATCTCGTACAAGAGCTTGGCGAAGACGGTTGGCAGGTTCGTTATTGGGGCGGCGCCTCAGGCGAAGGCGACGCTGACTTGACTTGCCTTCATAGGGACGAAGATAAACCTCTTGACAGTGAGTATGGGAGCAACTATCCGGTGCGTTTCAATATGTTCGCAGCAACTATCCCCGCTGACGCGACAGGCTTCAAGGTTCACAAAGACAACCGCTGGTTCGGCGGCGACGGCATAGTTGGTCAAAAGGCATATGTCTTTTATATTTATAACGACGGCGACAAAGCGATGTATGAGTCGACCATCGCGGTAAAATTCCACTCCAGGCACCTCACCTCCTTCATGCATCTGGACTTATGGTCGAGCGACGGCACAAAGTCGTATCAGTATTTAGGATATGATACCGGTGTTTACGACGAGTATGGTTGTTCGATATATACCGCTTATATCCCGACCGACACCACTCGTCTCGCCTTCTATTCTCTCGATGATAACCAGACTGTGGATATTACCGAAGGCATCTCGGACGGCGTTTGGTGGACTACCGTAGACCGGACGGATGGCGAAGGTCACTATTACGTGGAGCCTTATACGAAACCGACTCCCCCAACGGATCTTCCCGATATCATCAAGAGTTGTACTTACAATGATCCGGAATCAGGACTCGAGTATTACGCTAATCTTCCTTTATCATATGCTGGCAGAATTACTGAAGGCGAAATCGTATATTTCCCCATGAAATATGATGGTCAAAACGTAAAAATCAGTTTTATTGCTACAAAGGATTATGATTACAAGTTCTATGATAAAGATGGAAATAAACTCAAAACTGAGATTGAATATAGTTCTCAGGACCCCGGAAGTAATATTAACTTAAGTGATGATATCACTATATATACCAAAAGATTCTTCTTTTATGATTTCAGTGTCCCGCTGTATATCATAGCTACCGATCTCTCGGCTCCTACCGAAGCTCCCGAGCCCACCACTGTAGCTGAGCCCACCGATGCTCCCGCAGAGCCGACTACCGTAGCTGAGCCCACCACAGCTCCCGCAGAAACCAAAACCATTTCGGTTGGTATCATCAGCTACCTGAATAATGATCTCGGCCTCAAGAACTGGTATGTGCATTATTGGGGCGGCGAGACGTCCGGCGATGCGCCTCTGAGCGGCGACGGCTCCAAGCAAGAGTACAAATATGTTGGTTATTGGGACGGCAACCAGCATTTCTTGATGCTTGAAGCTGAGATCCCGGCAGATGCTACCGGCTTCAAGGTTCAGTATAATAATGAAAGATGGTTCGGCGAGGACGCTGACGCCACTAAGGTTGACAAGGCGTATGTCTTCAATTACGACGGCGACAAGGCGGTTTATTCCTCCCTCGATCCCTCCGTCGTTCCGACAGATGCTCCTGTCGAGACCGATGCTCCCGCAGAACCCACAACCGTAGTTGAGCCCACCACCGTCGTAGAGCCGACTACCGATCCCGCAAAAGCAGGCTACTACCTCACCGGTACCATGACCGAGTGGAAGGTAGATCCCGCTCTCAAGCTGACCGCAGTTGACGGCGCAGAGACTGAGGAATACACCATTTCCGCAGATCTGAAAGCCAACGACGGCATCAAGGTCGTCTATTCCGCCGACGGCGAGACCGTGACAACATGGTATCCGGACGGCATGGATAACGAATACACTATCACCGCAGACGGCACCTACGACATCTACTTCCGTCCGAAGTTCGACGGCAATGACGATTGGTATGAGAAAGTCCTGTACGCGGCAGCACAGGATGTTCCCACTCCGACAGAGATCGTAGAGCCCACCACCGTTGTTGAGCCTACCACCGTAGTTGAGCCCACCGAGGTCGTAGAGCCGACTGAGGCTGCAAAGAACATCACTGTTAAGTTCACCGACGCACTCTATTGGGGCGACGTACATGTCTATTATTGGGACAACGGCGCAGAGTGGCCGG
>CAMJMQ010000044.1 GCA_946407065.1 uncultured Clostridia bacterium
TTAAAACCCGAAATCCATTTTGCCTGAATTTCGGGTTTTTCTACAGTCTGAGCGCCCGCATATGCGGGCGCTGTTTTATGCTGTAGCTTCTTTTGTTTCGGGAACCGTGTTACTGTCAACCTTTTCCTCTACGGCCGGCTGTACCGATTCTTCTGTATCCTTCGGCTGTTTCTTCTTTGTGTTCTTTGTGATCAGTCTTGTTACCAGCGCGATCAGCTCATGCAGTGCCGCCGCCAGTGCGATCGACACGATTGCGATCAAGAAGTAATACCATTCGGAAAACGCGTTGATATGGAGCTTTGTCGCAAGAAAATTGCGGATCGGAGCACCCTTGTCGCCGTTCGCGATCTCCATCAAACGCTGATGGAAGAGGTAGATCTCCAGGCTGTATTTGCCGCAGACATAGAACGGGAACAGCAGAACCTTTCCGACGACCTTCAAATACTTGTCGGCGAGGTAGAACAATCCGCCCAACAATACGCACAGTGCCGGCGCGACCAACAACGCGGGGTAGCAGTTCAGCCCCCAGAAGATGGTCGGGTTCTTGAGGAACTTCTGGACACAATACGCCAGCGTGACGCCGCAGAACAACAGCGGCAGATGAACCATCCAGCTCGCCTTATCCTCCGTCTTTTTCTCATAGAGGAACCAGCCGATCCAGTAGCCGACCAAAAAGACCGCAATACGCACCGTACTGCCGTACAACACCTGCTGACCGGTGTGGTAAAAGAGGATGCATAACAGCGGCGAGATCATCATGCTCAGCACAGTGAACTTCCATTTTGAGCTCGCCTTTTGGAACAGCTTATCATACAGCGGCGTCAGGAGGTACAGCACAAAGAGCGTCGGCAAAAACCAGTCAAAATACTCGGGTCTGCCGGTGACGGTGCCGCGGAAATAATTGACGCCCAAAATCGACAGGAGCTTATCGGTAAAGCTCACCTCGGTTTTATAGAACGCGTACCAACAGATGGTCACGATCAGGTAGGCGGGCAGGATGCGGATAATGCGTTTTTTATAGAATTCGCCGATGCTCTTTGACTTGCGCATCGAGAAATACAGTCCCAGTCCCGATACCAACAGGAACATATCCACACCGAAAAAACCGATATCGTGGATAAAGTGGAGCACTTCGTTTTTCCATGTATAGGGTGAGTGGAACCACATGATCCACATCATCGCCGCGCCCATGATATGCGTGCGGTATTTACTGATCAGGGTTAGTTTCATTTTAACCTCATTCAATATATCAATTTCCCCGGTGCAAGCAGCGGAGTTTTGATCCTTTTTAATCGGTTGAGATTGCCGCAGCCCCGACACGCGTGGACGCGCGCGTCGAGGGCTTCGCAATGACTATTTTTAATAGAATAGGAATCGGGTGTGGGCAGCGCCCACCCTTCACTATTCACTATTCATTTCATCAAGGCAACTCAATTTGCCTTGATGACCTCCATCCCGCCCATATACGGTCTGAGCGCCTCGGGGATGTTCACGCTGCCGTCCTCATTGAGGTTGTTCTCGAGGAACGCGATCAGCATACGGGGCGGGGCGACGCAGGTGTTGTTAAGGGTGTGCGCAAAATACTTCTTGCCGTCCTTGCCGTTGACGCGGATCTTCAGACGACGAGCCTGCGCGTCGCTGAGATTCGAGCAGGAGCCGACCTCAAAATACTTCTTCTGTCTCGGGCTCCATGCCTCAACATCGATGCTCTTGACCTTTAAGTCGGCGAGGTCGCCGGAGCAGCACTCGAGGGTGCGAACCGGCACATCAAGGGTGCGGAAGAATTCGACCGTATTCTGCCAAAGCTTGTCGAACCACATCTTGCTGTCCTCGGGCTTGCAGACGACGATCATCTCCTGCTTCTCGAACTGGTGGATACGATAAACGCCTCTCTCCTCGATACCGTGAGCGCCCTTCTCCTTGCGGAAGCAGGGGCTGTAGGAGGTCAGGGTGTAGGGCAGGTTATCCTCCTGCAGGATGGTGTCGATGAACTTACCGATCATGCTGTGCTCGGAGGTACCGATCAGGAAGAGATCCTCGCCCTCGATCTTGTACATCATCGCGTCCATCTCGGCAAAGGACATCACGCCGGATACCACGTTACTGCGGATCATGTAGGGCGGGATGCAGTAGGTGAAGCCCTTGTTGATCATGAAATCACGCGCGTAAGAGATGACCGCGCTGTGCAGGCGGGCGATATCGCCCATCAGATAATAGAAGCCGTTGCCCGCGACCTTGCGCGCCGCGTCGAGGTCGATACCGCTGAGCTTCTCCATAATTTCGGTATGATACGGGATCTCAAAATCCGGTACGACCGGCTCGCCGAAGCGCTCGATCTCCACATTCTCGGAATCATCCTTACCGATCGGAACGCTCGGGTCGATGATGTTCGGGATGACCATCATGATCTCGGTGACCTTCTCATTGAGCTCGACTTCCTTTTTCTCGAGCTCCGCCAGCTGCTCGCCGTCCGCGGCGACCTGAGCCTTCAGCTCCTCCGCCTTCTCACGCTCACCGCGCGCGTAACAGCCGCCTATTTCCTTGGAAATCTTGTTGCGGTTGGCACGCAGTGCGTCAGCCTCGCCCTTGGCGGCACGAGCCTGCTTGTCCAGCTCGATGACCTCGTCTACGAGCGGGAGCTTCTTGTCCTGAAATTTGTTCTTGATGTTTTCTTTTACCACATCGGGGTTTTCTCTTAAAAATTTGATATCGATCATGTTTTTTCATACCTTTCAAGTATATTGTAGGGCGGGGGCTTGCTCCCGCCGAAGTTTTTTACAAAGTGAGTTTTCTTATTTAATTCCAAAGCTTTTCGAGCTTGTGCGTGAGTGAGAACAGTTCCTCGACATCATAGAACTCGATGTTCAGCGTTCCCCCGCCCTTTTTCTTGTTCTCTGTTACCGTGACCTTGGTACCGAGCGCGTCGGTCAGTGCCAATTCCACCTCCGCATAGGGGCTCAGCTTTTGCACAACGGGCTTCTTCGGCTTTGCGCTGCCCATGCTTTTGATGAGCTTCTCTGTCTGGCGCACCGACAGACCCTCTTTGATAATCTTGTCGGCGGCTTCTTTGATTTCTTTTTCCTGATCGACAGCAAGCAGCGCCCTCGCATGACCCGCGCTGAGCTTGCCCTGATCGAGCAACTCCTTGACGTCATCCGGCAAGCCGAGCAGACGGAGTGTGTTTGCCACAGCGGAGCGTGATTTTCCGACCGTACGCGCGACGTCCTCCTGCGAGAAGCCGTATTCGTCCATTAGGGTCTGATAGCCCTTTGCTTCCTCGAGATCGGACAGGTCGCGGCGCTGGAGGTTTTCGATCAGCGCGATCTGCATCGTCTCGCTGTCGGACAGCTCCTTGATGATCGCGGGGATCTCGGTCAGTCCCGCCATCCGCGAGGCACGATATCTGCGCTCACCCGCAACGATCTGATAACCGCCGTAGATCTGCGGACGGACTAAGATCGGCTGCAGGACGCCGTGCTCCTTGATACTCTGTGAAAGTTCCTCGAGCGCGTCCTCGTCAAAGCTGCGGCGCGGCTGATTGCGGTTCGGCTCGATCTGTGAAATCTTGATCGTGACGACTTCGTTGTTGTCCTCGGTATCGTTCTCACTAAAGATCGCCGAAAGACCTTTTCCGAGACCGCCTATTTTCTTAGCCATTCTATCTCTCCTTCTTGATCAATTCCTGCGCCAAGCTCAAGTAAGCCTCGGTGCCTCTGCAGTTCTTATCATAATACATGATGGGCTTTCCGAACGAGGGCGCCTCGCTCAGGCGAACGCCTCGCGGGATCACCGTGCCGAATACCTTTTTCGGGAAAAACTGCTTGACCTCGCTGACGACCTGCTGGGTCAGGTTCAATCTGCCGTCATACATCGTCAACAACACGCCCTCGATATAGATGTGTTCGTTGAGCTTGCGCTTGACGTAGCGCACTGAGTTCATCAGCTGTGACAAACCCTCGAGCGCGTAGTACTCGCACTGGATCGGCACCAGCACACTGTCACAGGCGGTCAGGGCGTTGGTCGTGATGATGCCCAGTGACGGTGGACAGTCGATGATGATGTAATCATAATTTGCTTTGACGGGCAACAGCGCCTTTTTCAGTCGCTGCAGTCTGTCGGACGCGTCCATGATCTCAAACTCCGCCGCGGCGAGGTCGATGCCTGCGGGCATTAAGTCCAGATTATTGTACTTTGTATGCAGGATCACTTCCTCAGCCTTTGCCTCACCCAGCAGGATATCATAGGTGCTTTTCTCAATCGCGCGTTTGTCGAAGCCTACGCCGCTGGTGGCGTTGCCCTGCGGATCGATATCGACGAGCAGGGTGCGCTTTCCGTAGTAGCCCAAACCCGCGGCGAGGTTGACGGCGGAGGTGGTCTTCCCTACCCCGCCTTTCTGATTGGCTACCGTAATGATCTTTGTCATTCATTCACCTTCTTCAATTGATGGATCCGTTTTCACCGATGATAGTATAACAGTAAGCATTTTTCAGTCAAACGATCCGCTCGATCATTGGTTTTGTTTTCATACGCGTACTATTGTATCACAAATCAATGTGATTTGAAAGACCTTTTTATGATTTTATTATTGAATGTTTCACGTGAAACAAAAGCCGAACAGCCGCACGCTTTCGCGCACGGCTGTCGGCAAGGGGTTCAGATAAGGAAATGGGTATGAGTGGATAGATTGTTGATTCTTGTTCAAACATCCTCTGACAGGATTATCATGGCTGATTGCTATGACAAGGATATTCAAACACTTCACAAAACCTATCGGGAAAGAAATGTATATCAAGGCTTTCGCCGAGATATCGATATAGTATAATGATTAGCTCCGCTGATCAGGTCACCATCAACTGACCGCTTTGGGGATTTTAACGGTGTATTCGATATAGTCGTCGGTCTCGTTACGTCGGGAGATCGCGTTGATCCCTGACAGGCGCATGGTATCGACCGCCTTATTGATGGTGTTGACGAAGATGCGCACATCCTTGATCGCCATCTTGCGCTCGGGCTTGTGCGCCGGCTCCTCCTCGGGCTTTTTCATCAACAGCTGATTGACAAGCTCCTCTGACTGGGTCACGCTCAGTCCTTCGGCTATGATACGGCTGAGCACCTCCCGACGCAGAGCTTCGTTATTGATCCGCAGGAGTGTCCGCGCATGGCGTTCCGAAAGATGTGCCGTCATGATCCACTCCTGCTCCTCAAAGCCGAGGCGCAGCAAACGCAGCTTGTTGGCGATGGTGCTCTGCTTTTTGCCAAGCTTGATCGCCGCCTGCTCCTGCGTCAATCCGTATTTGCGGATCAGTCGCGCGATACCGCGGGCTTCTTCAAACATATTCAGGTCGGTTCGCTGCAGGTTTTCGATCAGCGCCAATAACGCGCTGTCTTTATCATTACATTTGTGGATGACGCACGGCACCTTGTTGAGCCCCGCCATTACGGCGGCTCTAAGGCGTCTTTCTCCCGCGATCAGCTCGAATTCAGTACTGTTGATGCGCCGCACCACCAAGGGCTGTAGGATCCCGTTCTCGACAATGGATCGTGACAGGCTCCTGAGCTCTTTTTCATCAAAGTTTCGTCGCGGCTGGGTACGGTTGGGGCGAATCTGGATCGTTGCGATATTCAGCACCTTATTATCTCTGCTCATTTGCAGATGCACCGTACTCACCTCACCTCCGAACGATTCCCCTCAGGGCTTGTCCTGACAGGTATTATCATATCAAATGATTGGCAAATATCTTGTCGTATTCTGAGCGATTATTATATAACCTTTTGTCGAACTTTAGTATAATAAATAAAAAAAGGCTCCCTTTGGGAAAGGGTACCCCCGTTGGGGGAGTGTCCGCAAAGCGGACAAGGGGGGAGCCGCTTCCGGCGAGGAGCTGTCATTCGCAAGGATGACTGAGGAATTGTATTAAATGTTCGAGTATTAGCGAGAAACCACAATACTATTATAATGGCTTATTTTTTATTTGCTTGCTTTTTCTGGGATAGTTCTTCGGCGTAGGAGCTGTTTTCTCGATCTCAATGATACTGCGTTCACCGGCGCTGCCGAGGACAAAATCATGCTTTGCAATCAGTTTACCGCCGAGCTGCGAGATCGCGTTCTGTGCGTCCGCCAGCTCACTTTCTGCATCCTTGCCCTTCATCGCGATGAACCGGCCGCCGACCTTGACATACGGCATATCGTATTCGCACAGCGTATTCATCGAAGAGACTGCACGCGATACGGCGATATCAAAGCTGTCACGCCGTTCTGTCCTCGCTCCATCTTCGGCACGGCTGTGGATCAACTCCACATCGTCAATCTCCAGCGCCTGACAGACGGCATCCAAAAAGGTCAATCGCTTTTGCAGGCTGTCGAGCAGGGTCAATCGGATATCGGGTCGGGCGATTTTCAACACCAATCCGGGAAATCCCGCACCTGTCCCCACATCAATGACGCGCGCGTCTTTTTCAATATCGATATAATGTAACAGCATTAAACTATCGGTAAAATGCTTCAAAGCCACATCCTCGGGCGCGGTCAAAGCGGTCAGATTGATCTTTTCATTCCATTCTATCAGAAGCTCATAATACGTACACAGCCTGTCAATCGCAAGTTCATCCAACTCGATCTCAAACTCGGCAAGCGTATGTAAAAGAATCACTCTGAAATCACTCATTCGGTTGCCTGCCTTTCTGCTTGACGAGATAGATCATCAGCACATTGATATCCGCGGGTGAAACGCCGCTGATACGGCTCGCCTGTCCGATATTCAACGGACGGATCGTGCTGAGCTTTTCCTGCGCCTCTAAACGCAGTCCCGTAATACTCCGATAATCGATCTCATCGGGGAGGAGCTTGTTCTCCAATTTCCGCATATTCTCCACTGCGGCAAGCTGTTTTTTGATGTAGCCCTCGTACTTGATAGCGATCTCCACCTGCTCGAATATGGCAGGGTTTAGGTTGGGTCGGTCGGGGTCGATCGGCGCGAGGACCTCATAATTCAACTCGGGGCGCTTGAGCAATTCGATCAGTCGGATCCCTGTTTTTACATCGGATGTTTCACGTGAAACAAGTATTTCGGACAGAACAGGGGAGGGAGCGATCACGGTCTTTGCAACACGCTTTTTTTCCTCTTTGATCAATTCCTGCTTGTGTAAAAAGCGCTGATAGCGTTCTTTATTGATCAATCCCAGATCGTAGCCAATCGGCGTCAAACGCTCGTCGGCATTATCCTGCCGCAAGATCAAACGGTATTCACTGCGGCTGGTCATCATACGATACGGCTCATTTGCGCCCTTGGTCACGAGATCATCGATCAGTGTACCGATGTAGGAAGACGCGCGATCGAGGATCAGCGGATCCTTTCCCTGTACCTTCAACGCTGCATTTACACCCGCGACAAAACCCTGCGCGGCGGCTTCTTCATAGCCTGATGATCCGTTGAACTGTCCCGCGCCGTATAATCCCGGGAACTCTTTAAACTCCAAGGTTGCCAGCATATCGGTCGGATCGATACAATCGTACTCGATGGCATAGGCAGGGCGCATAATCATCGCGTTCTCCAAGCCGGGGATCGTGTGATAAAAGGCGATCTGTACCTCTTCGGGCAGAGAGGAACTCATACCTTGCAAATACATTTCTTCCGTATCCTCACCGCAGGGCTCGATAAAGAGTTGATGACGCTTTTTGTCCGCAAAGCGGACGATCTTATCCTCTAAACTCGGACAATAACGCGGCCCCACGCCCTCAATCTTGCCGCCGTAAAGCGGACTGCGATGGATGTTATCTAAAATGATTTTCTTCGTATTCTCATTCGTCCAACTGACATGACACTCGACCTTGTTTTGTGGGGGAGTGAGGGTGTCATAAGAGAAAGGTACGGTCGGTTCATCACCTTTTTGTACCTCTAAGTCGGAAAAGTTGATCGAGCTGCGCTTGACCCGCGCGGGCGTACCTGTCTTAAAACGTCGGGTTTTCACGCCGAGCTTGCGCAGGCTCTCTCCCAAAAATGTCGCGGGAAATATCCCGTCGGGACCACTCTCGAAGCTCACTTCACCGACATAGATCCGTCCGCCGAGATAGGTACCTGTCGCGATAACAACGGTTTTCGCCTGAAATACACCGAGCATCCGCGTCGTCAATAGCCAGTTTCCGTTATCATCCTGTGCGATATCGGTGATCTCCGCCTGTCGCAGGTCGAGGTTCTCCTGCAACTCGAGCTTATGCTTCATCACAGCGGAATATTTGCGACGATCGATCTGTGCACGCAGAGAGTGGACGGCGGGACCTTTGCCTCGATTGAGCATGCGGCTCTGTAGGGTACACTCGTCCGCCGTGCGACCCATCTCGCCGCCTAAGGCGTCGATCTCGCGCACCAGATGACCCTTTGCCGTACCGCCGATCGAGGGATTACAGGGGCAGTTACCCACCGCGTCCATATTGATGGTAAAGACCGCGGTGCGGCATCCCAATCGTGCTGCCGCCAATGCTGCCTCGATACCCGCGTGACCCGCTCCGATCACGGCTACGTCATATTCACCTGCAAAATAGGTAGACATACTTTTCCTCCTAATTACAAGGTTGAGATTGTGAGGAGTTGTCCAAATCTATGATTTGGCTTACAACTCCCATGCAAGGCTCTCCCA
>CAMJMQ010000045.1 GCA_946407065.1 uncultured Clostridia bacterium
TCACGAAGTGACAGTGGGGGAGGCGTCTCCGCCGAGGAATGCTCCCGCCGCAACCCATCCGATAAACGTCACCCGAACACGGAGCATATCCCACCTGTAGGGGTCGGCGCCTCGACGACCCGAACCTCTCCGCTAAACGCCACCAACCGCGAAGCAGATCCAACGTCCTGCCGCGGTACGTCGGCGAGCGCCGTACCCTACAGCTCTCTGTAACGCCCTACTGTGGGTCGTCATAAATGTCGACCCCTACAATGATAATGAAACGCTTACCGTAGGGCGGGGGTGCTCCCCGTTGGGGAGACGTCACGAAGTGACAGTGGGGGAGGCGTCTCCGCCGAGGAATGCTCCCGCCGCAACCCATCCGATAAACGTCACCCAAATGCGAAGCATATCCAACTCTCTTCCTGACAACTCCTCTCCACCCCGATCATCGTGAAAAACATGCCGTTTTTCGGCGATTTTCATCAACATTGATATTGACTTATGCTCTGTGTTCGTCTATAATTAACATAAGCGTAGCCGGATTCGTCGCTATGATCGAAATCGGCTTTGTATAAACCTTAAAGGAGGAAAAGCTTATGTATTACACAGCAGAAGTATCGAATATGTGCCCGGTCGCTAAGGGTGCGTATCACGGTCCTGCTCCCATCCCGGAAGAGGGCAAGTGGGTACAGGCAAAAGAAATCAAGGATATTTCCGGTTTCACACACGGTATCGGCTGGTGCGCTCCCCAGCAGGGCGCCTGCAAGCTCACACTGAACGTTAAGGAAGGTATCATCGAAGAGGCGCTGGTCGAGACCATCGGCTGCTCCGGTATGACCCATTCCGCCGCAATGGCGTCCGAGATCCTGATCGGCAAGACCCTTTTAGAGGCGCTGAACACCGACCTCGTTTGCGACGCGATCAACACCGCTATGCGCGAGCTGTTCTTACAGATCGTTTACGGCAGAACCCAGAGCGCTTTCTCTGAGGGCGGTCTTTTAGTCGGCGCTTCCCTCGAGGACCTCGGTAAGGGTCTGCGTTCTCAGGTAGGTACCATGTTCGCTACCCGCGAGAAGGGCCCCCGTTACCTCGAGATGACCGAGGGCTATTGCTCTCAGGTCGCGCTGAACAAGGACAACGAGATCATCGGCTACGAGTTCATCAGCTTCGGCAAAATGATGGACTTCATCAAGGCCGGTATGGACGCTAACGAAGCGATCGAAAAGGCGAAGGGCCACTACGGTCAGTGGGACAACGCGGCGAAGTATATCGACCCGCGTAAAGACTAAGGGAGGTGCACAGTATGGCTTTATTTGAAAACTACGACAGACGTATAGAGAAAATCAACGGCGTACTCGCTGAGTACGGCATCGCTTCTGTTGAAGAAGCGCGTGAGATCTGCCAGGCTGCCGGCTTCGATCCCTATGAGATCGCCAAGGGCATCCAGCCGATCTGCTTTGAGAACGTATGCTGGGCTTACTGTGTAGGCGCCGCGATTGCGCTGAAGGCAGGCGCTAAAAACGCGGAGGAAGCCGCTCGCTACATCGGTATCGGTCTGCAGAGCTTCTGTATTGACGGCTCCGTTGCCGAGAACCGCAAGGTTGGTATCGGTCACGGTAACCTCGCCGCTATGCTGCTTTCCAACGACACCAAGTGCTTCGCGTTCCTCGCGGGTCACGAATCCTTCGCTGCCGCTGAGGGCGCGATCGGTATCGTCCGCAACGCGAACAAGGTCAGAGAGCAGCCGCTGCGCGTTATCCTCAACGGTCTGGGCAAAGACGCCGCTCAGATCATCTCTCGTATCAACGGCTTCACCTATGTACAGACCCAGTTCGATTATTTCACCGGCGAATTAAAGATCGTCAAGGAGATCCCCTATTCCGATACCGAGCGTGCTAACGTCCGCTGCTACGGCGCTGACGACGTTCGTGAGGGCGTTGCGATCATGCACAAAGAGGGCGTTGACGTAAGTATCACCGGTAACTCCACCAACCCCACCCGCTTCCAGCATCCTGTCGCGGGTACCTACAAGAAGGAATGCAACGAGCAGGGCAAGAAGTACTTCTCCGTTGCTTCCGGCGGCGGCACAGGTCGTACCCTGCATCCCGACAACATGGCGGCAGGCCCCGCTTCCTACGGCATGACCGATACCATGGGTCGTATGCATAGTGACGCTCAGTTCGCGGGTTCTTCTTCCGTACCCGCTCACGTTGAGATGATGGGCTTCCTCGGCATGGGCAACAACCCCATGGTCGGCGCTACCGTCGCAGTAGCTGTCGCGATCCAGAACAGCCTGAAATAATCTTCAAATGGTCATTGAGAGGGGAAGTATATCATTTGTCATTGCGAGGCGTCAGCGCAACGCTGACGACGCGGCAATCTCAACCGATTTTCCCGTCATAATCTCAACAACCGATGATGGCTTTGACAGCCTCGGGAAACCGGGGCTGTTTTTGTATGTGATGGTATCGCTGCTTGATCAAACGGTCATGCCGGATTTTAGGCTCCCTTTCCTAAGGGAGCTGTCAGCAAAGCTGACTGAGGGTTGAAAGATTTTTGGATCTCAACAGAGTACAAGAGGAATAACGCAACGCCGCGAATAGACCAAAATGCCCTGCCGAAGATCGACAGGGCATTTTCCCACTTGTTATTCAAAACTGAGGAGTTGTTGGTGAAGTGATGATTGATTACATGTATACTATACCATTTTAAAGCCGCTTTGACTATATGCAAATGATCCCTGTTTTGTAGCCTAAACTACACCGATGCGGAGATCTGTAGCCAAAGCGATAAAACACAAGTAAATCGTCTGCTACTTGCAAACGCAAAATCATTGTGCTATGATGTGAGCATAACAAAAAGGGAGTGATACGGATGGAAGAAAAAAGGCTCGACCGCAGAACCATGCGAACCCGCAAGGCGGTGTTTGAGGCACTCGCCGGACTGATGGCTGAAAAAGAGCTGCGGCACATCACCGTGCAGGAGCTGGCGGATAAAGCGGATATCCACCGCGTCACCTTATACAAGCACTTTTTGGATATCTATGACGCGTACGATCAGCTCGAGAAGATGATCATGAGCGAGTTGGGGATCATGATCACGGAGTACGGCGTGAACCCGACCTTTGAGGTCTATGGCGTGGTGTGTGATTATATCCGCGAGAACGCGACATATTTCAAGATGATCTTCAGCCCTCACGCATCGACCGCATTGTACCAAAAGGTGCAGAATATGGTCGAGGGGCTCAACCGAATGATCTGGTCGGAGAGCTTTGACATTGCGATGAATGACAACAGGATCGACAGCGCCATCCGCTATCATTCCAACGGCTGTCTGGCGGTCATCGGGGGATGGGTGATGAGTGATTTTGCAGAGCCGCAAGCGGTTGTCGTCGATATCCTGAAGGGGCTTGACAGGAGCACACAGGCTTATGTGAGAACACTGCTCAATGGATGATCGAAAAAGGATGGATCGTATGACACACGGAGATTTAGCGGAACAGAACTTTCGCCGCGGCTATAACTGCGCCCAGAGCGTGCTGCTTGCGTTCGGCGATGTGACGGGGCTCGATGACCGCACCCTGGCGATGCTTTCTTCCTCCTTCGGCGGAGGACTGGGCAGGTTGCGCGAGGTGTGCGGCACGGTATCGGGCGCTGCCATGGTGCTCGGACTGGTCAGGGGCTATGCAGAACCCGATGATCACGAGGGTAAGCAGGCGCATTATCACCGCGTGCAGGAATTTGCCGAAAGATTTCGTCAGAAGAACGGCTCGATCATCTGCCGCGATCTGCTCAGCGGGGTACAGACCGTCGAGGGCAACGACCCCGAACAGCGCAACGCGGCGTATTATAAAAAGCGCCCCTGTCCCGCGCTGTGCCGCTGTGCCGCCGAGATATTGGACGAGATGTTGTAAGTCGCCCCGGATAAAACATGTTATATCATAAATAGTAGGGGAGGGGTGCTCCCCGTTGGGGAGACGTCACGAAGTGACAGTGGGAGATTCCCCTGTTAGGGGAAATGTCCGCAAAGCGGACAAAAGGGTTGCCGTTCTCGCCGAGAGAAAGGCGTCTCCGCCGAGGAATGCTCCTCCCGCGGCAGGGCGTTGGATTACGCACTGCGTCGCATAGAGATGTAGGGTACGGCGCTTGCGACGTACCGCTCTTTTCCGATCAATGCCACCTGAATGCGAAGCAAAGGAAACGTTTACCGTAGGGCGGGGGTGCTCCCCGTTGGGGAGACGTCACGAAGTGACAGAGGGGGAGGCGTCTCCGCCGAGGAACGCTCCCGCCGAAACCTATCCGCCAAATGCCACCTATCGCGAAGCAAATCATTTTCTTCGTAGGGTACGGCGATTTTAGTTAGGAGTGAGGAGTTAGGAGTTAGGAGTGAGGAGTTACCAAACGATGCAACGTCTATCGTAGGGCGGGGGCTTGCTCCCGCCGAAACGTCTGTCAAGATGACATTATAACGCGAAGCAGATCACATTCTCCGTAGGGATGTTCCTCAGCCGGAGACGGCACCCCTCTGTCGCTATGCGACACCTCCCCTTAGGGGAGATCACATTGGTCATCCGCAGAATGACGGACGCTTTATTGATCGAAAATGTCGGATAGGAAACCAACGTTTCAGTCACGCGGACGATCGATGATCGTCCCTACGAAAACGTACATTTCCTCAACTGATGCGGCTCGTGACCCAACGCCCTGCAACGGGAGCACCACAGTGGCGCTTAGCCAAATCATGGATTTGGACAACTCCTCAAAGGCATTCCCCTACAAATCTGCTGTATCGTTTATGATATCATTTGCTCGTAACTCAATTTCATACAACGACAAAGACCGCTCGAATCATCGGGCGGTCTTTTGTCAAAAAGGAGTTGTCAAGAATAGTATTCTTCAAAAAGGAGTATTCTTTAAAAGGAGTTCTCATGCAAATGAAGGATTAGCAAATGTTATCTTTAACATGGTTATATGATAATAGACAGATATGTCGAAAGTTTGATGAATTTGTGAATGATATGTGAAAAATGATCATTCTCCTCCCTTTTTCTCATCATAAAAGGTGCCGCCCGCTGTCACAAATGCTGCAGCGGGCGGCGGAGGATGGTTGGAAAAGAAGGAGTTTCTCTCTATATAAACGGCACAAAGTCCGGTGAAGATGTATTGATGCGATCATCCTTGACAGATGGTCAAATCTATTGATACCATTGCGGCGCGGTACTCTCACCAGCGTCAACGTCGGTTGCCTGTCGGCTTATTGCCTCTCGATCTCAGACGCGGAGCTGTATAAATGCGGAGCGGTCGGTGCCTGTGTGGGAGCCGCGGTTGGCTTATGCGTCGGCTTCTGCGTCGGCTTCCGGGTGGGCTTTTGGGTCGGCTTCTGTGTCGGTTTCTGCGTTTCCTTTTGCGCGGTTTGTTTCTTTTCTGTGGGAGAGGTTTTTGCCTTGGATGCGGTCACGGTGGGACGCGTCTTGTTGCTCGCGGCACGATTGCTCTTGTCGACGGTCGCCGTAATCGACGCCCTTTTCGCATCATTGGCAAGGCTTTGGTTGCAGGCGACGAATGCCGCTGTGCCGGTGGCGATGGTTGCCGCTGCGATCAGGATCGCCGCGATCACCTTGATGCTCGTATCCCTGTTCTTTCTCGGGGACGGCGTCTTCTGCGTGTTGTTGACGTCCGCCGTTTGGTTGACATCCGCCATCTTGTTGATATCGATCATGTTCTTGTTTGTGTTTTTCATGTTCCTCGCTCCTTTTATTCTTAACTCTGTCACTATGATAGCAGAGTGACTGTGACAGAATACGGACAAAAATCGGGACAAAATAAAAAACATGAAAAAAGCGGAGTGAAAACAAAAAAAGACGGCTCAAATCATGAGCCGTCCCAGCTTGTCGAAAAAGTATCGATATAATATGAGCAGACATTTTCTAAGGCTCC
>CAMJMQ010000046.1 GCA_946407065.1 uncultured Clostridia bacterium
GCTCGGTAGCGGGAACCTCGGGAACATAGGTCAGAGTATGGGTAATGATCGGGAGCTCAACGGGAGTACGGCTGATCTCTGCCTGACACTCGGTGCAGTAAACAACCTCGTCATAGGTAGTCTTATCGTGAGTGACTGTCTCGTTCTCGCGAACAGCCTCACCGGGAGTATGAGCGAGCTTGTCGATGGTCTTCTGCTCACGGGAGATCTCTTCCTGACACTCGGTGCAGTATACGACCTCGTCATAGGAGCCTTCTTCCGAGCAGGAAGCGGGTACTACGTTCTCCTGTACCGGCTCGCCGGGGGTGTGGGTATGGGGAGTAGTACCTGCGGGCAGGGTGGAATTTTCATAGCTCCAGGAGCAACCCAGATCCGCCAGCTTAGCGACTACTTTTTCGTCCTCCATAATGGACTTGACGTCGTCCTTGGTCAGACCTAAGCCTGCGCCGATATCGTCGATCAGCTTCTGCTCGCTCTTGTAGTTCGGAGCAGTCTCGCTGATCTCGCAAACATAACCATGAGCGTTCTGATAGCCGGTCTTGCCCTTGAAGTCCTCCTTTTCCTCTGTGAAGAATTCTTTGAAAAGATCATAATCGGTTTTGCCGCCTTCAATACAGGAACCGACTACGTTACCGATAGAGGTGATGCCCTTAACGGGACCGTTCTCGGTCGGATCGATCGCGTCATCCCAGTAAGCGGTCAGCGCCTTCTTGGAGCTGTCAACCGGGTTCTCTGTCATCGTACCGTCGCACTTAGCGATATGACCTAAGCAATCGGTTGTGAAGAACAGATCATAGGTCTGCTCCTTCCAGTTTCTACCTTCAACACGTGCAAAGATCAGCTTGTACTGTACACCGGGGGTCAGCGTGCCCAGCTTCGCGGCAGGGTCAAACTCAAAGATGCCGGACTCGCCGGTGGTAGCAGTACCGATCAGTTTGCTTCCGCCCCAAGAGATCGGCTTGGTGGGGTTCGCTTCGGTATCAAAATCGCCGCCTGCAAAATAGAAAGCAACCTTGTGTTTGGTCTGTGACATATCCCAGCCAGTACCGTCAGTGTCAAAATAGATCTTGGTAGCCTCGGGTTTAAATCCGTCGGTAGTTGCCGCAGAGGAAGTCACAACGCCGACTGCCATCACGGAAACGACCATCATCACTGCCAAAAGCAATGATAAAAATTTCTTAATCATGATAATTACCTCCTATAAAGTATATTGGTGCGATTACATTATGCCATAAAATTTTGAAAAATACAACTGTTTTTTGTGAGATTTTAGAATATTTTTGATATAAATTATTATTCATCAATCTCATTCTTATGTGATATAGCCGAAAATCTCCTATTTTTCCAATATCTCACTGTTATTTTGAAGGCGTTTGTGCTATAATTCAGATGGTAAAATAGAAAAGCAATTCTGTCATTGCGAAGCCCGAAGCCTCCCGTAAGAGAGGTGCCGCAAAGCGGCGGGCTGCGGCAATCCCCTTGTTACTGATACTGTGAGCAGATGCCATCTGCTTCACTCTATGGGATTCTCACGGGGCTGAGCCCCTCAAAATGACACTGTACAAATTTGGGAGGTACATATGAATACTGCGATCGTAGGCATCAACTGGGGCGACGAGGGCAAGGGCCGTATGGTCGACCTCATCAGCTCCGACTATGACGTTGTCGTACGCTATCAGGGCGGCGGCAACGCCGGACACACCGTCATCAATGAATTCGGTAAATTCGCGCTGCACCTGCTGCCCTCGGGCATCTTCCGCAAGGGCGTGGTGTCCGTCATCGGCAACGGTGTTGCCGTGGATCCCGAGAGTCTGCTGAAGGAGATCCGCTATGTGCGCGACAAGGGCGTAGAGGTCACCCCCGACAACCTCAAGATCAGCTCGCGCGCGTCACTGCTGCTGCCGTGGCACAAGGAGCTCGATTGCCTGGAGGAACAGCGCCTTGCCGACAAAAAGTACGGCTCCACCAAGCAGGGGATCGCGCCGTTCTACTCCGATAAATATCAGAAAAAGACCGTGCTTGCGGGCGAGCTCTTTGACGAAAAGGCGTTCTTTGAGCACCTCGACGGGATCATGGAATGGAAGAACCTGACCCTCGAGAAGGTCTACGGCGCACAGCCGACCACCAAAGAGAAACTCAAGGAGTGGTACGAGAGCTGCTGTATCCCGCTTATGCCGTTCATCGGCGACCTCGACAGCTTTTATGACCGCTGTCAGGATCAGGAAAAGAACATCATGTTCGAGGCACAGCTCGGATCGCTGAGAGATATCGACTACGGCATCCACCCCTATACTACCTCATCCTCTACCATCGCCGCTTACGCGCCCATCGGCGCGGGTGCGCCCCATTTGAAGCTCGACGAGATCATCGGCGTCGTCAAGGCATATTCCACCTGCGTCGGCGAAGGCCCCTTCACCACCGAGTGGTTCGGTGAAGAAGCGGACAAGCTCCGTGAGGCGGGCGGCGAATACGGCGCCAAGACCGGCAGACCGCGCCGCGTCGGCTCCTTTGACGTAGTCGCGACCCGCTACGGCGTGAAGGTGCAGGGCGCTACCGCGATCGCGCTGACAAAGCTCGATGTGCTCAGCTACATGGACAAGATCCCGGTTTGCACCAAATATATCGTGGACGGCAGCAAGACCGACCGCTTCCCCTTCCCCTCACTGCTGGATAAGGCAGAACCCGTCACCGAATACCTGCCCGGCTGGGGCACGGATATCAGCGGGGTGAGAAAATTTGAAGATCTGCCGAAGGAAGCGCAGGATTATGTGCTGTATGTCGAAAAGCAGATCGGCTGTTATATCAAATACGTTTCTGTCGGCCCCGAGAGAGATAGTATAATTATTAGGTAAACAAAAAGGCCCCCTTCCCTAAGGGGGCTGTCACCTGACACTGGTGTCATGGTGACTGGGGGTTGCTGAAAATGAATAGCAACTTGCTTATCAATATCAACCCTCCGCCCCTGTCGGGGCACCTCCCTTAGGAAAGGGAGGCTGAGGAAAAAGGAGCGTCACTATGACAAACAACTATGAAAGTCCGTTTTCGGCGCGTTACGCGTCCGACTATATGAAATCCCTTTTCTCCGCTCAGACGCGCATCGAAACCTGGCGCAAGCTCTGGGTGGAGCTGGCGAGAGCGGAGAGTGAGCTGGGCTTGCCCATCACATCTGAGCAGGTCGCCGCTCTTGAAGCGCACATCACGGATGTCGACTTTGACTATGCCGCCGAGAAAGAAAAAGAATTCCGCCACGACGTGATGGCGCATATCCACGCCTACGGCAAGGTGGCGCCCGAAGCAGCGGGCATCATCCACCTCGGCGCGACCTCGTGCTATGTCACCGACAATGCCGACCTCGTGCTCTACCGCGACGCGCTGCTCTATATCCGCGGCGAGCTGTTGAAAGTCATCGCAAATCTGTGCGATTTCTGCGAAAAGTATAAAGATATGCCGACCCTCGGCTACACCCATTATCAGCCCGCGCAGCTGGTCACCGTCGGCAAGCGCGCGTCCTTATGGTTACAGGACTTTGTGTCTGATCTCGACGAGATCGACTTCGCGATCAAAAACGTCAAGTTCCTCGGATGCCGCGGCACGACAGGCAGTGAGGCGAGCTTTGTCGAGCTGTTCGACGGCGACGGCGACAAGATCAACGCCCTCAACCGCAGGATCGCCGACGCGTTCGACTTTGACGAGATCTTTGACGTACAGGGTCAGACCTATCCGCGTAAGCTCGATTCGCGCATCCTCAACGCGCTGTCCTCCATCGCGCAGTCCGCGCATAAATTCGCCACCGATATGCGCTTGTTACAGCACGACCGTCAGCTCTTTGAGCCGTTCGCAAAAACACAGGTCGGCTCCTCCGCCATGCCCTACAAGCGCAATCCGATGATGTGCGAGCGCATTTGCTCGCTGTCGCGTTATCTCATGGCTGACGCGCTGAACGCGCCGATGACCGTATCCGTCCAGTGGATGGAGCGCACCCTCGACGACAGCGCTAACCGCCGTGTCTCCCTCCCCGAGGGCTTCCTCTGTGCCGACGCGGTACTGCGTATCGTGCAGAAGGTCACCGCGGATATTTTTGTCAACACCGACGTCATCAATAAGACCGTCATGACCTATCTTCCCTTCATCGCGACAGAGAACCTGATGATGGAAGGCGTCAAGCGCGGCGGCAACCGCCAGGAGCTGCATGAGATCATCCGCCGCTGTTCCATGGAGGCGATCGCCGGCATGGACAAGGGCGAATCCTGCAACCTGCTCTCTATGCTCGCCGAGGATGAGAACTTCCCGCTGACCGAAAGCGAGATGACCGATGTGCTCGACCCGAGCGCCTACATCGGCAGATGTCCCGCGCAGGTACAGGCGATCGTCGACAAGACCCGACCCCTGATCACTGATATCAACCGCGAGAACGCGGAAATCAATATCTAAGGAGTAAAAAATATAAAAAGATCTATTGCATTGGTTTTGGCCCTTCTGTTCCTTTTTTCGCTGACCGCCTGCTCACAAGCTGATTCAAAAGCCGAACCGACCACTGCTTCATCGGATCAAGCGGCTGTCAACACTGCTTCCGATCAGGCTTTTGACGCCAAGGAATACTACAAGACACTGCAAAATTGTGTATCGCAAATCAAGGCAAAAACCGATTTTGTTCCCGATATCGCACTGGTACTGGGCAGCGGACTCGGCGACTACGCGGACAACGTCAAGGTCGTCAAGGAGATCCCCTACAGCGAGATCGACGGCTTTCCCGTATCGACTGTACCGGGTCACGACGGCACCCTGATCTTCTGTGAGATCAAGGGCAAAAAGGTCGTCATCATGAACGGCAGAGTCCATTATTACGAAGGCTACACCATGCCCGAGGTCGTTTTGCCGTTGCGCGTACTCCATCTTTTAGGCGCAAAGACGGTGATCTTGACGAATGCTGTCGGCGCGATCAACGAAGATTACGAGGTCGGCGATTTTGTGACGAACGTCGACCATATCTCGAGCTTTGTCCCCTCACCGCTGCTCGGCGAGAACATTGACGAGCTGGGCGATCGCTTTACCGATATGAGCCGGGTCTATGACGAGGACATGATCTCGATCGTCGAGTCCATCGCCAAAAAGGAGAACATCACCACCCACAGAGGCGTAATGATCCAGGTAACAGGTCCGCAGTATGAGACCCCCACCGAGATCAAAAACTTTCGCAACATGGGCGCCGATACCGTCGGCATGAGCACGGTCGTCGAGGCGATCGCCGCCAAGCACATGGGCATGCGCGTCTGCACCGTCAGCTGCATCACCAATATGGCGGCAGGCATGCAGGAGAAGCTGTCTCACGATGAGGTGAAGAAGGCTTCCGACAATTCCTCCGCCAACTTCACCAAGCTGATCGATGGTCTGCTGACCGAAATGAAAGCGGAATAAAATAACGATGAAGCCCATAGCCGTGATATAGCTATGGGCTTGTTTGATACTAAGTAGCAATAAAAAGCTTTAAAAAGATATTAGCGGAGAATTTCGCAGAACAAGGCGGAGGGCGCAGGCAGGCTTGAGGTGTTGTCCAAATCTTTGATTTGGCTAACAACACCCATGCAACAACACTCCAAGAGCGAAGCGATTGGCTTAGTGTCACTGCTGGCGCCTGTCATCTCTCGGGGGTCCCCACAACGCCCCGCGTTGTGGGGAGAG
>CAMJMQ010000047.1 GCA_946407065.1 uncultured Clostridia bacterium
GATACAGCGCACGGTATAGCGGTAGGTGTAGCCCGAGGCAACGTCATCATCGATCACGGAGGTACCGGTCGTCTCTGTCAGCCGCGTCCAGCCGTCACTACCGTCATAATAAACACGGTATTTTTCAGCGCCTGCAGAGGGCGTCCAGCTGATCTTGATGCTGTCGTTTTCACATTCCGCACTGAGATTCTGAGGCGCGGCGATATAGTGGATCGATTTTCCCGTGCGGTCAAAGGCGGATTCGAACCGTGTCCCCTCCGCGTTGACGCAGCGCACGGTATAGGTGTAATCCCTGCCCGATTCCGCCTTGTGCACAAAGGAGTTGGACGTCGTCTCACCGGCTCTGGTCCAGCCGTTATCGCTTTTATAATAGACGCGGTATTTTGAAGCGCCCTCACAAGCGTTCCAGTTGATCTCTACACCCTCTGCGCCGCCTTTGACGCTCGTCAATCGCGGCATCTCGACATAGCGGATGCTTCTGCCGGCATAAAAATCCGAGGTAAACGCCGTCGCTTCTATATTCAGACAGCGCACGGTATAGGTGTAGTTGTAGCCGGACTCGATATCATCATCCTCAAAGGAGGTCTGCGTCGTGTCGGCAAGCTTCGTCCAACCGTTCGCGCCGCGGTAATACACACGGTACAGCTCAGCACCCTCAACCGCGTCCCAGCTGATGGTGATGCTCTTTTCGTTCCAGTCCAGATCAAAATCGGGCGCGGCGATAAAGGTGTGGGATACGCCGGGCTTGAACCAACTCATGAACGCATTTCCGGCGTCGTTGACGCAGCGCACGGTATAAGTGTAAGTGGTGCCGGACGTAACGTCGGTGTCGACATAAGAGGTATCGGCGGTATCCACCATCCTTGTCCAGCCGTTACTGCCGCGATAATAGATGCGGTATTTTTGCGCGCCGCCGACCGCGTCCCAACTGATGCGAACACCGTCCTCGGTATTGGTCAGCGAGGTGATAGCGGGGGCTGCGTAATATCTGACGCTTTTGCCGGGGCGGTAGTCGCTGGTGAACTCGGTGCCCTCCGCGTTGATACAGCGCACGGTATAGGTGTAGTTGTAGCCGGACTCAACGTCGGTATCCACATAGGAGCTGTCGGTCGTGTCGACCATCCTTGTCCAGCCGCGGCTGCCGTAGTAATAGATACGGTACTTTTCCGCACCTTCGACAGCCGGCCACGAAATATCGACGCCTTGTGCGCCGTTACTGACGGAAAAATCGGGTGCCTGCAGGTATCTTCCCTTGATACCGTCTCTGTCAAAGGCGCTGATATATTCGCCTGCCGCGTTCATACAGCGAACCGTATAGGTGTAGGATACGCCGGAGCTCACCTTTTCATCCAGATAGGTGGTTTCGGTGGTATCCGCCATTCTGGTCCAACCGTTTTGACCGCGATAAAAAACGCGGTATTTGTCAGCGCCGGGACATTCCTGCCACGAGATGCGGATCCCGCTGTCGGTACCGGTCGCGGATAACAGCACGGGCGTCGCGATATACCGGATGGTTTTTCCTGTTGTATCACAATCGCTGGTGTAACGCTCGCCGTCGGCGGTGATGCACCGCACGGTATAGGTATAGGTGTTGCCGGAGCGCACATCATCATCCAGCAGATAGTTGTTTTCTGTCACCGCCATTCGCGTCCAGCCGCCGGAGCCGCGGTAAAAGACGCGGTAGCCCTCGGCGCCTTCGATCGCGTCCCATTTGAGCATCACGCCGCCCACCGCGTTCTCGACGCTCAGCACGGGTGTTCTCAGATACGCCTGTGTCAACCCTGTCTCATCAAAATAATCATACATATATGCGCCGCTGCTCGTCAGCTCTCTGACGGTATAGCGGTATTGGTTGCCGTAGGTAACATTTTGATCCAGATAGGAGCTGTCGGAGGACACGGCGATCTGCTTCCACACGTTGTTCTCCATGCGCAGTACAGCCACCTTGCCGATGCCCGCCGCCTTGCTCCAGTAGACGCGGATGCCATCATCCGAGGAATCAGCGTCGGTCAATACAGCGGGAGCGGAATAGGTGATCGACTTTGACGCGGTGGTGGTCATAACGCTGTCCGAGACAGTCATGCCGTACAAACGATATCGATAGGCGTTGCCCGAAACAACAGCTTGATCGATACAAGAGAGCTGCGTCGTGTCCGTCAGCTTTTGCCAGCCGCGGCCGTCGGCATACCATTTGTCTACACGATAATGATGGACGCCCGCTATCGCCTGCCATTCTATCCTGACACCTTCACGCTCGGAGCGTATCGAAGTGATCACGGGCGCACTTGCCCCGATCTCAGCCATTGCCGCCTCACCGCTCTCATTCTCCAACTCCGCGGCTGTAGCCGTTACGCTCAAAATCGAGAACAGCATCAGGACAGCCAGCATCGCGGCAATCATTTTTCGTATCTTTCTTCGCATAGGATCACCTCTTTTATATCCCAAATATCAATGGGTGGATCACATTGAATCTGTAACGTATAGTTGTCTACTGTAATTATAATTCTTAAAAAGCAATATGTCAACTACAAGAGGATTACATATTTGCAATATTCTGCCTGATATGGTAGAATAAGGAAAAGATTGGCAAAACCCAAAAAGGATAACGCTGACAAACGGAGGTAAAGCGCGATGAGCGAAGTTTTGATCTATAATCTCCCTCCCGAAAAGGACGCAAAGGTAAAAATGCTGTGCCGCAAGTTCGACTTTGCTTCGCGCAGTGTCGAGCGATCCGAATACGGCTTTACGCTCGGTCATTTGCTGGGGCTCTCACAGGACGATACCATCAGGGACGGCGAGGATTTTGACGAAGAGATGCTCTATCTTTCGGATATCAGGGGCGGTATGCTCAACCTTTTTCTCGACCAGCTGCGCCGCAAAAAGCTGAGCGTCCCGCTCAAGGCGATCCAAACCGAGAGGAACCTCGGCTTCACATCCCGCGAGCTCTATCGTGAGCTGTGCGCCGAGAGAGATGCCATCGCGAGAGGGACAACACAACATCAGGGTCAATGAACATACTAAGGATCATGCGGAATACCCCGGAGGTTCACATGAAACGCTTCACACTGTTTTTAATAGGCTGTCTGACCGCCTGCCTCCTTCTGGCAGGCTGCAGCGAAAAGCTCAAGCTCGACCAAACACAACTTGAGTTGACCGTCGGTGACAGCGCAGAGCTGTCCGCGGGCAAGGCGACCCGGGTGAGCTGGGAGAGCAATAACGACGCGGTTGCCACCGTCAACGGCGGCATGGTCAACGCCAAATCTGCCGGAGAAGCCGTCATCACCGCTTCTCTTGAAAACGGCGAGACCGCCACCTGCCGCGTCAAGGTATCTGACAAGCTGATCACCGAGATTACCCTGAGCGCCACCGGCACCCGTATCGAGGTCGGCAAAACGATCCAGCTTGAGGCGACCTACAGGCCCGCCGACGCGTCGCATGTCGCGCTGAGCTGGGAGAGCAGCGACCCGCAGATCGCGACCGTCAACGAAGAGGGCTTTGTCACCGGCGTGTTTGAGGGCGTGACCACGATCACCTGTAAGAGCGATAATGACGTCGAGGCGTCCTGCACCGTCACTGTCGGCAGCGCCTCACAGCCCACCATGGCTCCTACCCAGCCGTCCACGGTCATCCGCCCGACAGAAACGACCGCCACACCGAAAAGCACCGATCCGGCGGGCAGTCGGTCGTCATCCGGCGGTATGCTGTTCCCCGATTCTTCCACCCGTTATCTGTCAACCGATGAGATCGCGGCTAAGATCTACAGCATGAGCGGCACGCCCCTGTCGAGCAGCTTCGGTCAGGACGCCGTCAATGAGATCTACGCGCGGCACGGATTTGTCTTTCGCACCGCGTCGATCCGCTCCTACTACGAGGCGCAGTCATGGTATCATCCCGATCCGGGCTATGACGGCTCGCTCAGCGCGATCGAACAGTACAACATCGGACTGCTCAGCCAATACTGATAGTCATGATAAAAAAGCATGGTCGTCATCTGCGACGGTCATGCTTTTATTCAATTGTCATTGCGAGGGGCGCAAAGGTCAAGGTAGAGATTGCCACGTCGGAACCTGAGTTCCTCCTCGCAATGACAATCTGAAATGCGCCCCGTGGCAATCTCAACCGATTAAAAAAAGGGTAAACATCTCGCCTGAGCATAACGAGGGTAAAGTGTAAGGCGGACACTTTATACTAAGTATCATTAAAACACTTTAACATTTATTGCGTTAAATTCCGCAT
>CAMJMQ010000048.1 GCA_946407065.1 uncultured Clostridia bacterium
AATTAAAACCCGAAATCCATTTTGCCTGAATTTCGGGTTTTTCTACAGTCTGAGGGGGTACCCTTAATGGGTACCCCCCTTATGTTCAAATGGAGCTGCACCACAGAAATGATACAAAATAATATGCGGTCGGTGAATAGTGACTTTTTTGCCTTGCGTTCACTTTTTTAGGGGCGCGTTCACTTTTTGGGCTATTTTGAGAGGTTGCGTTCACTTTTACCAGTTCTGGGAAATTTCTATTGCATAAAACGGCTGATTATGATATGATAAAGGTGCCAAATGATCAAACCTAATATTGTTTTCTCTACAGAAAGTGTGCTGTTTTTATCTCCAGATAAAAACGCATGCTCTTAACTGCATACTATCTGTAGACGATATATGTTTGATTGTTTGGCGACGATTCGGAGCTGTGTGTTTTTTGGCGTACGGCTTTTGGGTCGTACGTCTTTTTTATGTAATGAAAAGGAAATCATAAGAATGAGGAAAACATATGCACACAACTTAATCATAATCGGAGCATTGCTGGGTATTTTACTATGAGCTTCAACTAACAGAGTCGTTCTAGGGATTGTAGTTGGTTTAGCGGTAACCGTGGTAGGCTTTGTTATCATCAAATTGATCGAGAATGCTTTATACTCTGCCGCCGATAAAGCGTTGAACAAAGCGCAAAGAGCATATCAGCAGTGAAAGGAGAAAATGGTAGGAAAACAAAGCAAATAACGTTTTAGCTACGACATAATTTTCGGAACGTAACAGGACAGATAATCAATCCGGTGCAAAAGATAATCTGGATAGATATTACTGATTATTTAAGGTATATCTTTCAGCAAACATTTTTTATCACAGGAGGTCAAATCATGGGATTGTAATCATTTTGTTAATCAGCGTGGCAATACTGGTAGGCGCGGTTGCCATAGAACTTTCAAGACATAAGAAACTAGTCGATGAAGGACAGATTATTTCAAGAAAAGGAGGAAATGAAAATGAAAAAATTATTAGTGCTTATTTTAACACTAACCATATCTGTTTCGCTCATAGCGTGTGCTAGTAATCAAAGAACAGATTCAGAATCATCTGATTCATCTGTATCAACTGCAAATCTATCTATAGATGAATTAACAGAAACTCCAACTGAAAACCTAACGGAAGACGAGGGTCACCTTTCTTCCGTTGATGTTAATAATGAGATTTCATTTTATCAAGTGCCTGATACATGGATAAACAATCATAATGGTTTTTACCTACAAAGAGAAAACGCATACTATTACTTGAGTAATACGTTGCCTTATTCTGATCAAACAAGTAATTGCGGATATCGCGCTTTAGTTGAAGGCGAAAGATATATGTATTACGAAGAAGGAGGGAATAACACAAAACTATCATGCGGAGAAATACCTATTCCCATTATTCGTTCTGATGAAAAGATACGACAGTATTCGAATGGGGATGTCTTCCCATTAGCGCTATATCCTGCTAATTTCACAGGATATACCATTGGTGCATTTCACCCTGCTCGTAAGGAAGTTTATGATTTGTATGATTTTTCCAGCGGTACGAGTTTAGAGAGTAGTAAAGATATCATAGTCTGTGGTCAGGATGGCATTCCAGTAGAGAATATGAGAGATTTAGAGTATAATCAGGAATATATAATTTCTTGGTATATCGGAACAAATTATTATGAAAAGAGTATGGTAGCAAACTGCAGTTGCTATGATGAAAAAGAGCTTGAATACATTTATACAACCGAAGGAGATTTGACAAAAAATGGATACGTCGAATATGATATATCTCAAGTCCCTTCGGGCAAATATATTCTAGGTACAAAAGCAGCATATGGATATGCAGGACATATCATTATTGAGATAGACTGATTTTGTAACCTCATATCGGACTCAACGACCGCTTATTATATCTTAATTCCTTGAAAGAAATAAAAACGAACGCTCCTTTTTTCGGCAACCTTGAGAAACCGAGAATTGGAGCGTTTTTGTGTTCTATTATTTAATAGGTATAGAGGAGCTGCGACTGAGAAATCGCATAGGAATGGGAAAAACCATACCGTCGACATTGTATCAACGGTATGGTCTTGATATGGTCGGAGTGAAGGGATTTGAACCCCCGACATCCTGCTCCCAAAGCAGGCGCGCTACCAACTGCGCTACACCCCGATGTTATTTTACCCGGCACACGATGGGTGATCATGATCCTCGACAGGGATCTCTCATTTAGGAGAATACCGTCTGTCGACCCCTCGTGCGGAGCGTAACCTATTATACCCGAAGAAAAAATTCTTGTCAACCGCAAAAAACCTATTGTCTTTTGTTGAAAAAAGGAATATAATACTTTTTGCGAAAGCTTTTCGGCGAATTTTTGGTGTTTGTCGAGAGCTTCAGCGGTGCGAGATTCAGGCAAAAGGAGGGTTCATATGCGCAGACGGTTCAAGGCGGCGTTGATGCTGTTGCTGATCGTGACGGGTGTTTTCGTCTTTGCGATCCATGCTGCTGCGCTGGATGATACCTATCCCTTCAAGGAACTCGGCTTCTCGGTCAAGCTCCCCAAGGAAGATTATGTCATTACCGTCAATACCCCGCGCGGCGACCCTGTTTTTGATCGGGTCGGGCTGGATTATGACGAGACGATGATCGCCTTCCATACCGCGAACATCTATCTGCGCGCCTATGACCCCGACAAGACCTATTCGATCAGCATGATTGTCACCGAGGATGAAAATACCGCTGAGATCAACAACTACTCCGATCTGACCACCGCGGAGCGCAAGGTGATCCTCGACGCGATCTCTCAGCAGGAGAATGTCACCTCCGCCGTGGAGGTCAAGCATGACGGTAACATCTTCTTCGATTCCCAGAGCACCGTGACGAACGGTGATACCACCACCTACATCAACCTGTGTAACACGGTCATCAACGGGATGCAGATCGACCTGACCCTCCAAAAGGAGGGGGAGGAGATCACCCCCGAACAGGCAAAGGCGCTCACCAACGCCGCGGGTTCACTGAACTTTGATAAGATCAACCGTAAGACCGGCGCGGTGTTCGACTGGTGGCGACTGCTCTTGTGGGTCGGCATCCTGGCGGCGCTCTCCATCGCGGTCACGGTGATCTATAAGCAGTACAACGCCTCTGTCAAGCGCAAGAATGAGGAACGCCTCAAAGCCCGCAGGGCAAGGCGCGGGGAGTCGGATGATCCTGAGCTCGCTCATGCCGAAAAGGAAGAGGAGATCACCTTTGAAGAATCCCTTGGTTATCGGAGCGATGAGGAATTCGCTGAGCGTGCCGAGGCGGATGAGATGGCGGGCTATGACATCAAGGTCAGGGACCGTGACCCCAACAAGGGCATCGAGTATTTTGAGGATGAAGGCTCCAATATCGACGACGGCACCGATTACTTTGACACCTATTTCAAGGAGCAGGCGGAACCGCGCTCGGGCATCCAACGCTTCTTTGCCATGATCGGGTTCTATATCAAGAACGCCTTCAAACACATCGGCCGCTTCTTCCAAAATCTGTTCAAAAGAAAATAAGATGATACAGCGGACGGGATTACACCTGTCCGCTTTTGTTTATTCGGTATTTGCCGCGTGTTGTCGGACACGCGGGTCGGCGAGGGCACCGCCCCCCCTACAGATTCAATGCGACGTTGATCGTAGGGCGGGGGCTCGCTCCCGCCGAAACCTATCCGCCAAATGCCACCTATCGCGAAGCAAATCATTTTCTTCGTAGGGTACGGCATTTATGACGTACCGCACGTTTGGTTACGATGCTGCCCAACGCGGAGCATATCCCACTGTAGGGGTCGGCGCCTCGACGACCCGCAGAATGACGGGCGTTTCATTGATCGAAAATGTCGGATAGGAAACCAACGTTCCTGCCACGCGGTACGTCGACAAGCGCCGTACCCTACAAAACGTACAGCTTCTCAACGGACGCAGTACTTTACCCAACGCCCTGCCGCGGGAGCACCAAGGCGCTCCCCTACAATTTCACTGCAACGT
>CAMJMQ010000049.1 GCA_946407065.1 uncultured Clostridia bacterium
GAGATTACCACGTCGGAACTGTGTTCCTCCTCGTAATGACGATTGATATACGCCCCGCGGTAATCTCAACATATAAATCGTCATTGCGAGGGGCTCGACACGCGTGTCAGCCCCGCGGCAATCTCAACCGATTATTCAGACTTCAATCTCCCGCCCTCACACCGGGAGAAGTTTTTTCAAAAAACATCATATTTCTATCAGCGAATTATTGCCAACGTGAGCGACATTTGTTCACAACGATTTTCAAAAATCAATTCTCCGATATGTAAAAATTCAGCTCAAAATATTGGCAAAATTCTACAAATTGGGGCTTTACCCTTGACACTTCGGGCACATTATTGTATAATCTATGAAGCATTATGCGAATAACCCCTGCCTTTTGGCGGATGGGAGGGAAATACATGTCAGAAGTAAGACTCAAGGAAAACGAATCCTTAGAGAGCGCTCTGCGCCGCTTCAAGAAGCAGTGCGCGCGCGCCGGCGTCATCGCCGAGGTTCGTAAGAGAGAGGCTTACGAGAAGCCTTCTGTAAAGCGTAAAAAGAAGTCCGAGGCTGCTCGCAAGCGTAAGTACAGATAATCAACAAACGAACGGACAGGTTAGCCTGTCCGTTTTTTGTAATACTGTCATAACGACAGCCTACGTGCTTATTGGATGATATGATCACTCAATGAGCCGCAAATGATCCGATGAACTTTCACCAAGAGGTGTTATTATGCAAAAGTTACTCAACAAAAGTGTACTCGTGCTGCTGTGTGCCGTGATGGTGCTGTCAGCCTGCCTGACAGGCTGCCAATCCACCGAGCCGAATTTCCCGGTCGCGCTGTCCGATACGACCCGCAGCGCCTATGAGCTCTGCACCAAAGCGTATAAGGATACCGATCTCCAGAAGATCTATCAATTCATGCTCGACGATGAGTCCGTCAACGCCAAGAAGCTGCATGATAAGTATGAGATCCAGTGCCTGAGAAAGGACGATGACGGTTATGTCGTCAACTATGTCGGCAACACGAGGATCCTTGTGCTCCGCTTCAACGACAAGGGCGAGTGGGAAAAGAGAGACCGTCTGCACAGTTTTTACCGTATCACCGAGACCCGCGGCAAGTTTGATACGCTCAAAGAGGGCGACAACGTAACAAAGGTGCAGACCACCGATCCGACCGCTTACTTCCCGTTTTTGGTCGATCCCGCCGGCACGGATCTGAGAACCGACCACTATACACAGGACGGCTACCATACCGTTATCCTGTATGACAACAACTTCAATATTACCTCCGTGACCTACGGACTGATGTGATGATGACTGCGATTCAGAGAATTCAGGATTTCCTGCCCGATGAAACCACCGCCGCACTGGTGACGAGCGACGTCAACCGCCGCTACCTCAGTGGATTTTCATCGTCCGCGGGCGCGATCCTGGTGACGAAAAACCGATCGGTATTGATGCTTGATTTCCGCTATTATGAGGCGGCGACCCGAACTGTAGAGCCGCCGCTTGAGGTGGTGCGCTTTGTTCGGTTGATCGACGATCTGAATCGCGTTTTTCTTGAAGAAAAGATTCAGTCCGTCTACATCGAGGAAGAGAGCCTGACCGTCGCGCGCTGCCATGAGCTCGAGGAAGCGTTTATCCCCGCCGTTCTTACCGAAGGACTGTCCGATGAGTTGAATCGGATCAGGATGTGCAAAACTCAGTCCGAGATCGAGAAGATCATCACCGCCCAACGCATCACCGAACGCGCCTATACGGAGGTGCTCAATATCCTCAAGCCCGGTGTGACCGAGCGTCATATCGCGGTCGAGCTCGAGCATCTGATCAAGGTCTACGGCGGCGAACGCGTAGCGTTCGATCTGATCTGCATAACGGGGGAGAATACCTCTCTGCCGCACGGCGTCCCCGGTGATCGCGTCGTGGGAGAGGGCGATTTCTTCACCTTCGACATCGGCGCGGTGTACGAGGGTTACCACAGCGATATGACCCGTACCGTTGCCGTCGGCAGCGCTACCGATGAGATGCGCATGATCTATGAGACCGTTTTGCAGGCGCACCTCAAAGCTTTTCGCACGATCAAGGCGGGCAATACCGCCGCGGATGTGGATATCGCCGCGCGCGACCATATCGAGAGCTGCGGCTACGGCGAATACTTCGGTCACAGCACCGGCCACGGCGTAGGGCTGGATATCCATGAAGCCCCCGCCGTCTACAAAACCAACCGCACCGTACTGCGGGATAACATGGTCATCACCGATGAACCCGGTATCTACCTGCCCGAAAAATTCGGCGTCCGCATCGAGGACATGGTGCTGGTAAAGGGCAGCACCCCCGTCGACCTCGCCCTGATCCCCAAGGAGTTCACCGTTATATAACCGTTGTTGAAAAAGGCGTGCGCGCCCAATCTCAACCTATTTACAATATAATTCTTTGAAAGTATTGATTTTTCCGTGCTTTCCCTGTATAATAATTGAGTTAAGGCGCTCTTTGAGCGTGTAATGCTATGATATTAGGAGGAAATGATTATGATTTCTGCCGGCGATTTCAGAAACGGCGTAACCTTTGAAATGGATGGACAGGTTGTTTCCATCATCGAATTCCAGCATGTAAAGCCCGGTAAGGGTGCCGCTTTTGTCAGAACCAAGATCCGCAACGTCATTACCGGTGCGGTTGTTGAAAAGACCTTCAACCCCAACGACAAGTACCCCACCGCTTTCATTGACAGAAAGGATATGGAGTACAGCTATAACGACGGCGATCTTTACTACTTTATGGATACCGAGACATGGGAGCAGATCCCGATCAACGCTTCTATCCTCGGCGACAGCTTCAAGTTCGTCAAGGAGAACATGACCTGCAAGGTGCTGTCCTACAAGGGCAACGTATTTGGCGTAGAGCCGCCCAACTTTGTCGAGCTTAAGGTCACCCAGACCGATCCCGGCTTTGCCGGCAACACCGCTACCAACGCTACCAAGCCCGCTACCCTCGAGACCGGCGCTGAGATCAAGGTTCCGCTCTTCATCGAAGAGGGCGAAATGATCCAGATCGATACCCGCACCGGCGAGTATCTGGGCAGAGCGTAAACACTGATCCAATCATATTATAGGGGAGGGGCTTTGAGGAGTTGTCCAAATCTATGATTTGGTTTACAACTCCCATGCAACAGCGCTCCAAGAGCGGATTCATCCGTGATTGGCTAAGCGCCACTGTGCTCCTCCCGCTATGATTTTTATTGTGTTTCCATAAGTTTCATTTTAAAGGAGTTATTATGAATCTGACTGAAAGAATCGCTTATATCCGCGGCCTTGCCGACGGATTAAAGCTCGATGAAAACCGCGACGAGGTCAAGGTCATCAAAGCGATGATCGATCTTCTCGAGGATATGGCGTATGACGTAGCCGAGATGGAAGAGGTCGTCGACGAGGTCTGCAATCAGGTCGATGAGATCGATGAGGATCTTGCCGAGGTCGAAGAGGAACTCTACGGCGACGATTACGGTTACGCGTCCTACGACAAGGATGCCGACGATTTCAGCGATGACGAGGCGTACTATGAGGTCACCTGCCCCGCATGTGACAAGACGACCATCGTCGATGAAGACGCGCTGATCGAAGGCGGTCTTGACTGCCCCTATTGCGGCGCCGAGATCGAGTTCGACTTCTCCGAGCTCAACGAGGATATCGACGCGCTCGAAGAAGCGGACAAAAAGGCTGACGAAAAAGCCGAAGAGAAGGCAGAGGAAAAGACAGAGGACAAGGCGGAGAAATAATCCGTCAGTATCTCTACCTGCCGATCATCATTCAATCACATAGGCGGTACGACCCCGGTCGTACCGCCTTTCATATTGTCATTGTGAGTTGTTTTATTATGTAGGGGAGGGGTGCTCCCCGTTGGGGAGACGTCACGAAGTGACAGTGGGGGAG
>CAMJMQ010000050.1 GCA_946407065.1 uncultured Clostridia bacterium
CATAGCGGGTGGTTGTTTGTTCCGCTCTAGCGAGCGGCACTGTCTAAAGACATTAGCACAAAAGCGCACCCCATCGGGTGCGCTTTGTTCTTTATATCGGTTGCTGAAATTTGTTCCTATTTCTTCGCGTTGAATTGCTTGACCCTGTCGGACAGCTCCGTGAGCTCCTCCTTGCTCAGCTCGGGCAGGTTCTCGAGCTTTTCGAGAAAGGTCGAGACCGTCTCTTTCTCTTTGATCTTCAGATATTCCGTATAATAGGCGACCACCACGCCGGGTACCATCGCGACCGTCAGTACACCGAACAGTGTGACGATGATGGTGATGATCCTGCCGAGCACCGTGACGGGTACGATATCGCCGAAGCCGATGGTCGTCGACGCGACAAAGCAAAAGTAGAAGCCCTCAAAGATGCCGTGCACCTGCGGCTCGATGAACGACAGCAGGATCCCGCCGATCAGTAATACGACCAGATACGCGAAAAAGATCTTGATCGTTCCCGTACGATGCAACAGCTTTCCGATTCTTCTAAATCCTTTCATGCTACCCTCTCCGTTCGGATGATTTTTATTCCATTATAAAGTCCCCTCCCCCACTTTGCAAGATGAAAACAAATAAATGTTGAAAACACGCGCGATCCTCGCTATAATAGAGACAACCCCCTCCTGCTCTATCATGCAGGCGACGGGGTATCATCCCCTGATCACTGACCACTGACAAAGGACGTAATCCTATGCAAAAACAATATCTCGAGGTCGGCAAGATCGTCGGCACGCATGGCATCCGCGGTGAGATGCGGGTGGAGTGCTGGGCGAATTCTCCCGACTTTCTCAAAACATTCAAAACACTCTATCTGGACGAGGGCAAAACGGCGATCGCCGTGTCCTGTCGTCCTCACAAAAACATCGCCCTGATGACGGCAAAAGGGGTCGGCTCCATCGAAGAAGCCGACAAGCTCCGCGGCAAGATCCTCTACATCGACCGCAAGGACGTCAAGCTCGACGAGGGCGAGCACTTTGTGCAGGATATCATCGGGCTCAAGGTAACTGACGCAGATAACGGCACGGTGTACGGCGTTGTCAGAGACGTCCTCAAAACAGGCTCCAACGACGTCTATGAGATGAAGGCAGAGGACGGCAGGCTGTTCTACATCCCTGTCATCCCCGATATCCTCGACCGCTTTGATTTTGATGAGGGCGCGGTCTATATCCATCCGATGAAAGGACTGTTCGACGATGAGGATTGATATCATCACCCTCTTCCCCGAGATGTGCGAGGCGGTACTCAGTGAAAGCATCATCGGCAGAGCGCGCAAAAAGGGCGCGGTCGAGATCCTGTGTCATCAGCTCCGCGACTATGCCTTTGACAAGCACAAGCGCGTCGACGATACCACCTACGGCGGCGGCATGGGGATGCTGATGCTTGCCGAACCCATCGCGCTGTGTTATGAGAGCATTTGTGAACAAACCAATGCCAAGCCGCATTTGATCTATCTTTCCCCCAAGGGCAAGACGCTGACGCAACAAAAGCTCAAGGAGCTGTCGGCATACGACAATATCTGCCTGTTATGCGGGCATTATGAGGGCGTGGATCAGCGCGTGCTGGATCGCTATGTCGATGAAGAGATCTCCATCGGCGACTATGTGCTCACCGGCGGTGAGCTGCCGGCGCTGGTGCTGACGGATTCGCTCGCGCGGTTGCAGCCGGGGGTACTCAGCGACGACGAGTGCTTTGAGCTGGAGAGCCACTATGACGGGCTGCTCGAATATCCGCAGTACACCAAGCCGCAGAATTGGCGCGGCGAGGAGATCCCGCCCGTGCTGTTCAGCGGCCATCATGAAAACATCAAAAAATGGCGCAGAGAGCAGAGTATCATCGAGACCGCGAAGAAGCGCCCCGATATGATCGGGCATGCCGATCTGACCGACAAAGAGCGGCAGCTCGCGGAGCGGATCATCGACGAAGCAACCGGCGACAAACCGCAGTGATTTCCCATTTTTTGCCTTGATTCCTCTTTTTCTCTTGGCGATTACAACAAATAGTTATCCACACCTTGGTTATTTTGCACAATAAAAAAGAACTCTGGTTTTCGACTGTTAGATATCGAACCAAAAATGATTTTCGACTGTTGACCAACCGCACAAACGAGGATATAATAAGGAAGCAACCAGAAATTACTGTATTATTTTCGAGAAAAAAGAGGGTATTGTTATGTACGTTAAGGAAGTATTAGTTCAGAACAAGGCAGGCTTACACGCCCGTCCCGCTACTTTCTTCATCCAGAAGGCTAACGAGTACAAGTCTTCTATCTGGGTAGAGAAGGACGAGAGAAAAGTTAACGCCAAGTCGCTCCTCGGCGTTCTTTCCCTTGGCATCATCGGCGGTACTGCCGTCAAGATCTTTGCGGACGGTCCTGATGAGACCGATGCGGTAGAAGGCCTGGTCGAGCTGATTGAGACCGGCTTTGTCGAGTAATTCAATTGAACACAACGATAAGGCGGATGGAAACATCCGCCTTATTTTTTTTTCACAGTCACGCGTAACTTTTTCTGTTTCTATTATAGAGCGTGGATTATTTGTCAGCGCAAAAAGCGAACGGAAACGTCTGTTGTAGGGGAGGGGTGCTCCCCGTTGGGGAGACGTCACGAAGTGACAGAGGGAGATTCCCCTGTTAGGGGAAATGTCCGCAAAGCGGACAAAAGGGTTGCCGTTCTCGCTGAGAGAAAGGCGTCTCCGCCGAGGAATGCTCCCGCCGCAACCTTTCCGCCAAATGCCACCCACCGCGGAGCAAATCCCGCCTGTATGGGTCGGCGCCGACACGCATGTCCGACGCCCCACAGTATGACGGACGATTCTGTTTTGGGGAACGTTAGTTAGAAAATCAACACATTTTCTACACGGACGAACGCTGCTCGTCCGTACGGTAACGCATTGTTTCATTGATGACACGGTGCGTAAACCACAACGCACTGCCGCGGGAGCACCAAGGCGCTCCCCTAAAAATCCTCTGCAAAGTCCTTCCGCGGACGTCAAACACGCGTGTTCAAGCGCCATACCCTACACGTTAACATATCATCAAAAAATCCCCGAGGATCGCTCCTCGGGGATCGTTTGATTCAATTCAAATGATCGTCAGTGATCAAGCCGGATGCTTAGCGTCCCAAGCTTCCCATGTGGTCATGTTAGCCAGTACACGCTGCATCAGGGTTACGTCGATCGCGTCAACTTCGCCGTCGAGATCAACGTCAGCAGCTACTGCGTTATATTCTTCGACAGGAATCTCAACCAGAACACGCTGGAGAATAGTAACGTCGGTAGCATCAAACTCACCGTCCTTGTTGACGTCGCCGCGAACAAACTTAGAGGGGATCACGAGAGACTCGGGAGTGACCTCCTGTGTACCCTCTGCGTCAGCAAAGAGCTTGTCGCAGTTCTCGCAAGCATAGTGAGCCTTCACGCCGTCCTTTGTGTCGGTTGCGGGAACCTCAGCAACAAAGTGCAACTCGTGACCGGGAGCCTTGATGGTCTTGTGCTCGCGGGAGATCTCTTCCTGACACGCAGTGCAGTAAACGACCTCGTCATAAGAGCCGTCCACGGTGCAGGATGCGGGAACTTCGTTCTCACGAACCGCCTCGCCGGGAGTGTGAATATGTACCAGCTTCGGGATGACCAAATCAGCCGCGGTGACCTCTACCTCACCGGCAGCGTCGGAGAAGAGCTTGTCACAGCCGGAGCAGGTGTAGTGAGCCTTGGTGCCTTCAGCCTGCTCGGTAGCGGGAACCTCGGGAACATAGGTCAGAGTATGGGTAATGATCGGGAG
>CAMJMQ010000051.1 GCA_946407065.1 uncultured Clostridia bacterium
ACCACTAACCACTAACCACTAACCACTAACCACTAACCACTAACCACTGACCACTGATCACTCATACCAGCTCACGCTCTGTAAGGGAGGTAAGTAATGGCTCGATTATGGGAAACCTACAAACAAAAGGCGCAGGATATCCGACCGTTTATGCGGACGAAAACCGGCTCCCGACTGGGGATCATCGCGATCATCGATTTCATCGTGCTGTTCTTTGCGCCGTTGATCCACGGTTTTGTCGGCGTCGCGATCTTCGGCTGCGTCGGCAGCGTCTATCTGATGCTGATGTGGCGCAAGCTCGATAAAGAGCACGTGATCGTGCCCGCCGTCATCCTGTGCGTCCCGATGCTGCTGGATATGCTGTTCTACATCGGTCATCCGCAGATCAGGAACATCATCGTCGGTTTTTTGGTCACGATCATCACGATGTTTTTGGTCGCGCTCTCTCCGATGTTCGGCTTCTTTGACAAGATCGAGGACAGGATGACCTCCCTGCTGGTCGCGGGCGCGGTATGCGTGGTGGTCGTCGTGTTAGCATGTGTGATCATGCTGCTCGTCAACATCGCGTGGTGGATTTTGTGCATCATCGCGTTCTTTGCCGTGGTCGCGATATTCATGGGCGTGGTGTTCTCCACCGCGGCATATACCGCCTCGGACGGACGGCGCCAGGCGCGCCGCAAGCGCGAGCGTGAGGAGCGTTCTGCCGAGGAGCGCTATCGCGATTATCGCCCCCGCGAGCGGGATACCACGATCTATAATGTGGAGGACGACGATATCCGCAATGATCGCGATAACGAAGATACGATTGATCATGATCTGTAACAGCGGAAGCCTTTTACGGTATCAGCGAAAAGCTATCCGCCGGGTAATGTGGAGATTGCCGCAGTATCGGTTTTGACGCCGATCTGCGCAATGACTGTTTCATAAAAGACGAAAGCGTGCACACGGAGTGCACGCTTTCTCTTTGGGGAAAAATCCAAATAAAATGAGGGTTTTTTACTAATATTCCATTAAAAGCTTTAACAGATTTATCAGCGGGATATTTCGCAGAGCAAGGCGGACGACGCAGGCATACTGTCGTATGTCAAGGAGTCCAACACAGCTATGCGGAATATAACGCAATAAATGTTAAAGTGTTTTAATGAATATTAGTATAATACGGATCCGAGTGATCCGTATGAGGAGGGTAGAACATACAAGGAGTTGCGGTATCTCTCTTGCATGGTTATATTATAGCGGAACGGTTCAAAAAGTTGTGAACGTTCTATTAACGAGCGTTGAACAATTTTCAAACACTTCACCAACTACCCTCTGACCACTAATCACTAACCACTAATCACTAACCACTAATCACTAACCACTGACCACTGACCACTGACCACTGACCACTAATCACTGACCACTGACCACTAACCACTAATCACTAACCACTGACCACTAATCACTGACCACTAACCACTAACCACTGATCACTCATAATTACGGATCAGGGTGACGACCTTGCCCAGTAGCACCGCCTTATCCACGATGATCGGCTCAAAGGCGTCGTTCTCGGGTTGTAAGCGGATATGCCCCTTTTCCTTATAAAAGCGCTTGACGGTAGCGCTGCTCTCACCGCTGAGCTCATCCTCGACCATCGCGACGACGATGTCGCCGTTGTCGGCTGAGGGGGTATGGTGCACGATGATGATGTCGCCGTCAAAGATGCCCGCGTTGATCATGCTCTCACCCACAACGCGCAGGGCGAACAGCTCCCTGCCCTTGCTGATATCCCTGGGCACGGGGATGTAGGTTTCGATATCCTGCACCGCTAAGATCGGCTGACCCGCGGTGACGCGACCCATCAGCGGCACCTTGGAGGTGGGCTGTTCGTTCTTGAGGCGGATACAGCGGTTGAGCCCTTCCTCACGCTCGATCAGCCCGCGCTCCTCGAGCGCTTTGAGATGATACGCCACGGTCGAGGTCGAACGGAACCCCGTCGCGTCACACAGCTCGCGCACCGAGGGGATGCGTCCGTTCTCGGAGCCTTCAAGGATGCAGTCATATACTTTTTGTTGTCCTGTGGTCAACGGCTTCATACAATCACCTGTTTCTTCTGTTTACCGGTCCTTGATAAAAACCTTTCTCTATTTATCAAGGATTCGTATTCATACACCCTTATCATACCACATCTTTTTGTGAAATGCAACATTTGTTCGAGGATTTTTCCGATTTTTCCGTGATGGTTCATCAGAACATTCACAGCCTGTTCACCAATTGATCTGTCGCAGGTGGTATCATTATCCTGATATTTGTGTAAAGGGCTTGCAATTGTGAGCGCTTTCCATTACAATATAGATAGATGCAATCCCGCAATGACATCTCATGTCATGTTGTACGACAGGAGGTCGATGTGAAATGAAAAGAATCCTCAGCTTGGCCGTCATCGCCGCGATGATCGCCTCTGTGTTCACGGTATTTTCACTGCATACCGCGGCTCAGGACGTCGATTTGGAAGCGGCGGGCAGGGATCCCGACAAGCTCACTATCATCTGCCGCAATCAGGTCCTCGGCGAGGTCGAGGTCGGCAGCGAGTTCATCTATCAGGTCACGCTGAATACCGGCAGCTATCCCTTGTCGAACGGTCAGGGTGAACTGCGCTATGACGATCACTACGTGACCATCGTCGAGCATGGCGACAAGCGATCCGACGGCAGCATCAATATGAATGCCTACAGCTTCCCCACGAGGATCCGCAACACGAATCTGGTCACCAATTACCTTGGTGAGAGGAACACGGCGTACTACAACTTCTCCAAATTCGGTGGTCTCGGCAGCTTCGGCGATGACGACCACTTCTTCAAGATCCGCATGAAGGCGATCGCACCGGGCGTCTGTGAGGTATGGCATTACGCGACCTGCTTCTATGCCGACAGAAAGACCAAGCTGATCTATGACGACGTCAGCAACAAGCAGCTCGACCCCATCCCCTACACCATCCGCACGATCGAACCCGCTCAGGGCTATGTGGGTGACGCGGACGGCGACTGGCAGCTCACCGTCAAGGATGCGACCTATCTGCAGCGTATCGCCGCCGGCGAGGATCTGACCTATAACGAAACCAGCGCGGACGCCGACAGCGACGGCAAGATCGACCTGCTCGATTCACTGAACGTCCTGCGTTATCACGCGGGCAGGCAGACAAAGGGCAAGATCGGCGAATGGCTCTTTGCTTCGGAACAATGAGGAAACTTGTCGGATAAAATCGAACCGATCATATTATCAATATGGTACTACAAAAGGCGCAGTCACACGACTGCGCCTTCAGACTGTAGAAAAACCTTAAAAAGCCTTCCTTTGGGAAAGGAAGGTGCCTCCGCAAGGAGGCGGATGAATTGTATCAATTGTTTGAGCAAAGCGAGTTACCATAAGAATAGTGTTGATCAAGCCTTGATAATTAATAGGTTTCTCCCTTTGGTCGATCAATTTATGCAATTCCTCAGTCGCCCGACACGCGTGTCCGGCGACAGCTCCTTTTACCAAAAGGAGCCTTAGAAAATGTCTGCTCATATTATATCGATACTTTTTCGACAAGCTAAGGCGCAGTCAAACGACTGCGCCTCAGACTGTAGAAAAACCCGAAATTCAGGCAAAATGGATTTCGGGTTTTAATT
>CAMJMQ010000052.1 GCA_946407065.1 uncultured Clostridia bacterium
GGCGGTCTATCTCTTGTTTTCGGTTGCTTGCTTCCTTACCGTACATGAGCATTCGACGAGGTCATGTCATACGCTGAGATCACGCCTGCCGTGATACAGAACGAGAACCATATCTATTACCAAAATACCGCCCTGCAGGAGTATGTCAAGAAGTACGGCGTCGTGGTCGAGTCATGGTATCCGTTCGGCGGCAGAGGACACACCTCGGAAAGCTTCAATAACGAAACGATCACGGCGATCGCTCAGTCGCATGAAAAAGCATCCGCGCAGATCATCCTCCGATGGCATTTGCAGGCGGGCTTTATCGCGATACCCGGTTCGAGCAATCCCGACCATATTGCGGAAAACTACGACATCTTTGACTTCGAACTGAGCGACGCGGAGATGCAGCGGATCGCGGCGATCAATCAGAATCGCCGATATGAGAATTGGTAACGAAAACTGCTATGAACTATACGGCCAACATCAACGGAATAAAGGTCAATGCAGAGTACAGCGATCTGACGAAGGTCAAGGAAGAAATAGAGGCAAGATTAACACTGTTTGTATAGAGGTGCAACATGGGACTGTTTGCAAAGAAATACAAGGTCGACTATTGCGGTCAGAAGATGGCGTATCCAAACGCGAAGGACGCGTACAGAGCCGGAGAAAAAGTGACGCTGTACTTTGACATGATCGCCACGGATACGAACTATTCCTTCACCCTTGACGGCGCAGAGCTGATGAGGGACTATGATCGGGAGAAGGGCTTTGTCCTGCGCTTCACCATGCCCGATCACGATGTAAAGCTGCATTGTTCTTCACGGAACACGATGCTCGTAGAGTTGCCTGAGACAGAATGACAGAAATTGAGATCAACCGGTGTGAGGAGCAATGAAAGAAAATATCCTGCAAGTGAATAACCGAAACGAATTCAGACAATGGCTCTCATTACATTCATCAAAAGAAACGGAATGCTGGATCAAGGTGAAGCGAGGGAGACCGATCAGCCCGGATGTGTTCTGGTATCTGGACGCAGTTGAAGAGGCGCTCTGCTTTGGCTGGATAGACAGTACCCATGCCGTTGTTGACGGAGTACGGATGCAGAGATTTTCCCCGAGAAAAAAGAACAGCCCGTGGACGGAGCTGAACAAAGAGAGGGTTCGCCGTCTGGAAAAACTGGGCTTGATGACCGACGCCGGCAGAGCAGTCCTTCCCGCGATGGGCGTTCGGAGCTTTAAGGTCGACCGTGATATAGAAACAGCGATGAAAAAAGCGCGGTGCTGGTCTAAATTCAGGAGCTTCCCACCGTTATATCAGCGGGTTCGCGCGTATAATGTAGCTTTTTACAAGAAGCGGAATCCCACTATGTATGAGCAAACGCTGGCTCACTTGATCGCGGAAACAAAAAATGGGCGATTATTCGGAGAATGGAATGACTATGGCAGGCTGTTGGACTACTGATTTCTATGCTGATCAAGAACGGAGGGTAAATATGAGCAAAAAGATCATCGCGGTCAACGCAGGTCCGAGAAAGGGCTTTAATACCGATACGCTGATCAACGAAGCAATCAAAGGCGCTGAGTCAAAGGGCGCAGAGGTAGTAAAATTCGATTTGTTTCGGTTGGAACGGTACACGGGCTGTATCTCCTGCTTCGGCTGTAAAAAGGAAAAGAATAAGGGTCATTGTATCTGCCGTGACGGATTGACGCCCGTGCTCGACGCGATCAGAGAAGCGGACGGTCTGATCATCGGATCGCCGAATTATCTGTCCGAGATGACGGCTTCTTTCCGCGCACTGTATGAACGCCTGATTTTTCAGAGCCTGACCTACAATCTCGAAACCCCTTGCTGTAATCAGAACCCGATCCCCGTGCTGCTGATCATGACCAGCAACGCGCCGGATACCATGTACAGAAGCCTTGTGAAGAATTATCAGAACACGCTGAGCCGCTTTGTCGGCCCGACTAAGACCTTGATCAGCGGCGACACCTTACAGCTCAGGGACTACAGCAAGACCGACTGGGAGTGGACGATGTTCGACCCGAAGTCAAAGCAGAAGCGTCACGAGACCGTGTTCCCGAAGGAATGTGAAAAAGCCTTCGAGATGGGCGCAACAATGTTCTCATAAACACTGATGATTATTAGGAGGATATATGGATTGTAAAGAAATACGTGTCGATATGAGGATCCCGAATCCCGAGGGAGCCGATAGAGGAAAGCGGGACGCGGAGTTGATCTTCAAGCTCAATCATACGATGCCGATGACGGAAGAATACAACGCTTTGCTCAAGGAGCTGTTTGGCGAGAATATCGGTGAGGGGAGCTATATCGCTCCGCCGATCAGCATGGTATGCGCCGATCAGGTCAAGATCGGAAAGAACGTCTATATCAACAGCAATCTGCTCTCCATGTCGCGCGGCGGTGTGACGATCGAAGATGACGCCATGATCGCGGCAAATGTGCAGATCCTCACCAACAATCATGATCCCTACGACAGACAGATCCTGACCTGCAAGCCTGTCCTGATCGGCAAAGGCGCTTGGATCGGTGCGGGCGCAACGATTCTGCCCGGTGTTCGGGTCGGCGAATATGCCATCGTCGGCGCGGCTTCTGTCGTTACGCACGATGTGCCCGACTTCGCAGTGGCCGTCGGCTCACCGGCAAGGGTGATCAAGACGTTGGATAAGTCGAAATTTAACGAGAAATAAATGAAACACCAATAGGCTGTGCCCTCATTGTGAGAGTACAGCCTGCCTGTTTATCTCCGATTTTCTCTGTGTGCAGGTCATCCGACGGCGCCTTTAAATCAATACGCCGTTGCAGTGGTCGATCTCGTGCCTTTGATCTGCGCGGTAAAGCCTGTGTATGGCGTTTTTGCGTGCGATGTGCGCTGACGCTTACATCTTCGCACGCTCGCCTTCAAATCCCTTCACTCCTCTATTGCTGGTTATATTGAACATAAGGGGGTACCCTTAATGGGTACCCCCCCAGCTTGTCGAAAAAGCTCAGCGAAAGCTGGGCTTTTTGCTTTAAATGTGGTATA
>CAMJMQ010000053.1 GCA_946407065.1 uncultured Clostridia bacterium
AAGCCCTCAATGGTGTTAGTGGTATAAATCAGCCGTCTTACCTCTTGCGGGAACTTGAAGTAGGTGCTTAGATTAGCCCAATTATCCCTCCAAGACTGCGAGATTTTAGGATATTTCTTGTCCCAGCGTTCTGAAAAGGTATCCAAGGCATCCAATGCCGCGGCTTCATCTACAGCGGCGTATTTGTGATCGGTATCCATATCCATGTTTTTTTACCGCGGTATTCGCTGACCGTGCAATAAATGAGGTAAAACAGCAAAAGAAAGCTGACGACGAACACGGTTTTGCCGAAGTACAGGAATCCTCCGTGAAAGTGATTGTTTTCATCAATATAAAATGCAAAGCGCGAGAATGTTGCCGTGAAATAAACAGCGGCGTTATAGATCGCCAGTATCCACGCGATCCTGTATTTACCGTTCGGCTTTACCAGCTTGCAGAACAGTATGATAATGACCGGTCGGACGGAGTAGCCCACGATGCTCTCCAGCGTTCTGAGATACGGCATACTGACCACAGTCTGCAATACATAGTCGGCGACATTCTGCGCGATCAGCACACCGATCAGCCCGATAATCCACAGCATGATATTCTTCTGGTTTTTATTGAGATAAGAATCCCGCGCCACGATAGGCGTCAAGCCGAATATCAATATCAGAAGCGGCATCAATATAATATAATCTGTCATCGTGCACCCTCCATCAATGATATTCTATAATAATCAAACGAAAAACGTCAAGAGAAAATCACAAAAAGACCAACCGTCTGTTTCTAAACGATTGGTCATAAAAAATACAAATTTGCGGGCGCTCATTATAGATATGCAGCTGGTGTAATATTTTAAGCTATAGAACGATGCAATTCCGCATCTGTTATTATTTTTTTGTAACGCCGTCGCCGTAGATGGTCGTCCAGTCGTTTTTCATGGAAACTGCGGTGTAACCGTTCTCCTCGCAGCTTGTGCGCATTTTGTCGGCTTTCTCGATGTTGCCGTTCTCGCGCTCGGTGTCGTCGCAGCAGAGCATAAAGGCTGCCGCCTTGTACTTGTTATTGTTTATGGTGTAGTTTGCCATCGCCGCGTCGCCGGAGCTGTTGCCGAAGCAAAGCACGGGCTGCTCGCCGATCTCCTGCTCGATCACGCTTACCTTGTTCATTTTCAGATTCTTGATAATGAAGTCGCCGCCGGTGATCAGCTTGTCATTCTTTGAGAAGGTGTAGTCGAGTCCGTCCTTATCGCCCTGATCGCTTGCGACAAGACTTTCGTCCGAGCCGATCATCTGGCTGTAGGGTACGTCGATCACACCGTCGCAAAGCGCACGGGTGATGATACGGTCGGTGCCGCTGACGACATAAACGGTAAACTCATTATCCTGAAGATATTTGACGACCTGCAGCATCGGCTTGTAGAACGCCTCGCCGTTGGTCATACCGGTATAGCTTTCCATCGCGGTGTTTTTGTAGTCGATGATATAAGAGTAAAACTCACTGATCGTCATGCCCTTGAAAGCGGAAGCGACAGCCTTGCCGTGCTTGATGCTCAGATCTTCCGGATAACTGCCGGAGTCAAAATACCCTTTGATTTCTTTGGCAGTAGCCTTTTCCTCGTCGCTCGCCTTATCCTTGTAGTCGGGATCCTCCGTCACACGATGATAGAGCAGCTTGTGGTCGAAGTAGCCGGGGTCGGTCTCGCAGCAGAGCGTGCCGTCCATATCAAATACCGCGATACGGTTCTCAACGGGGATAAATTCCGCGCTGTTCTTGTCGGTGACCGCTTTAACATATGCTGTCAGCTCAGATTTCAAGGGGGCTGTCTCTGTCCAGAGCGAAAGCGCGTCGGTTTCCTTGTTCTGATTCTCGGAAGTTGAAACCGTCTCCGTAACGGATGCGGCGGTCGAGGGTGAAGCCGACGGATGGCTGTTTGCCGTGAATGCCCATGTGCAGGACACGGCGATCAGCGCGGCGGCTAAGGTCGCCGTTGCGATCTTCCACGGCGTCGCCTTCTTCTTTTCCTTTACGTTCTCATTCTTGATCTCATTGTTTACGGTGTTGTTTTTCTTGCTCATTTGATCGATCCTCCTGAGGTGATTTTAGCTTTCTCTTGATTGCAGCACTATTATAACACATGGATTTACCTTTGTATATATGCAAAATGCCTCCGATCTGTAGCCAAATCGACAAATCGGGGGTGAATTGCAGCCAAAAATATCAAAGACGGAAAAAACGGAGAAGGAGAACCTTATTTCAGCATCGTCGCAAAGTATTGCTGCGTGCTCTTATCGAGTCCCGACAACGTTTTGATGATAAAATCCTGTGACTGCGCAAAATCGTTCAGCACCCAGCCGGCGATGATCGCGAGACATCCGTTGGAATGATAGCGGATCACGCAGTCGACCCGGCTGTCCTTGATATCCACGCCGAAGGTCTCCGACCAGATCACGCGGTTCAGTCCCTCGACCATATTCATCAGCTTCATATACAGCGTAGAGGTGTTGTGAGGGCTGAAGATCATTTTGAAGATCGTCGGATTATCCGTGATATATTTGAACATGACGGGATAGACCTCAAAAGTGGTTTTGGTTCCGTACTCCGTGATCAAAAGCCCGATCTCACTCAGGATCACCTTTTCCAGCTTCTCGTAGATGTCGTAGATATCCATAAAATGCTTATAGATCGTGACGCGGTGAACATCAGCCTTATCCGAAATCTCCTGGATGGTGATCTTCCTCAGCTCCTTTTCACACAAAAGCGCGGCAAGCGCCTCAAAGATCGCTTTCCGTGTTTTCATCGCGCGGCGGTCAATTTTATGTTCACTCACAGATACCACTTCTTTCCTTGAATGATCGGTTTTACCGTTATGATAATACCATAAGATCCGCGCGTTTTCAAGAAATCGTTTGCATTTTTTGAAGAAAAGCTCACACCCTCGGCTTTA
>CAMJMQ010000054.1 GCA_946407065.1 uncultured Clostridia bacterium
CCCTGCTCCATAAGCCAGTTGTTCAGGGCGCGTTCTCTTGTTCTTTCGTCTTTTCCGCTTAAATTATACTCTCCCTGAATGTTTCCGTCAACTATATAAAGCACTCTTGAGCATTTTGCAGCTACCTTTGCGTCGTGGGTGACCAGCATAACGGTTGTGCCGTCCGCGTTTATCTTGCACAGCTCTTCCATTACCTCGTTGGAGCTTTGGCGGTTGAGCGCGCCTGTCGGCTCATCGGCAAAAATCATCTTGGGAGCGTTGATCATACTGCGGCAGATACACGCCCTTTGCAGCTGACCGCCCGATACCTCGTTGATGTCGTTGTCGGCGATTTCAATGATGCCCAGCCTGCGCATCAACTCCTTGCCGCGTTCAAGCTTTTCCTTTGCGGAAAGCGTGTTTGCCTTTGACTGTCGTGCAGGGAGAATGATATTGTCGAGCACGCTCAGATTTTTGAGCATATACATCTGCTGGAAGATAAAGCCCATCTCGTCGAGCCGCAGCGCAGCAAGCTCGTTTGGCTTCAGTTTGGAAATATCCTTTCCGTTAAACAAAACCTTGCCTGCCGTCATTCTGTCCATTCCCGAAACGGTGTAGAGCAGCGTGGATTTGCCGGAGCCGGACGGTCCCATCACGGCGACCATCTCGCCCTCGTCAACCGAAAAGTTGACATTGCGCAGCACATTGTTTTGTCTTTTGTTGGTGATATATGTTTTACAGAGATCTGTTACTTCTAAAATTATTGCCATGATGATGCTCCTATTCTACAGAATTGATTTCATTTGAATTGACCTTGCGAACCGAAAGTGCGGTCAAAAACACGCTGAACACAGTAGTCGCAAGTACGATTGCCGGATAGATAACGAAGGTTTTTAATATATCCATATCAAAGATAATATTCTTAGCGCCCATCATTTGGAAAATGCCGCCTGTCGTCAGCTTGCCTATAGGATCGGCGAGTGCGACCGAGAACAAAACGGCGGCAATCATTACAATTGCGATCCTCAATATCTGCCAAAGGATGATCGAACGGTTTTTGAAGCCGATCGCTTTCAGCATGGCGATCTCGCCGCGCTCCTTGGTGAGGAAGGATTTTTCCATCAGCACCGCTACTAAAATATCGATCAGAATGATGACAGGCAGCAGCAGCCCTGTTACTCCGTCCATCATACCGCCGACTCCGCCGACGCAGTAATCAACATAATCGCCCGCGTTCATCACCTTGTCGTCGGGGTACATCTCCTTTATCGCTTCTATTCTTTTCTCGATTTCTCCGGTGCTCGGATCGTCATTAAAACGAATCTGTAAATCGTTTAAACCGACAAGGTTTTGAAAGCTGTAGGTCTGACCCGGATACATACGTATGTTATTGCCCATGGTCATCATCGTTTGGTAAACAGCCGTGATCATACATTCTGTTTCGCCATCAGGCGTTTTGACTGTGACGGTATCGCCGATTTGTGCGCCCAATTTATCGGCGACAATGTAGGACATAGCTATCTCGTTTTTGTTCTGCGGCGCGGTTCCTTCCAGATACATATACTCGTCGGGGGTCATATTGATTCCCTCCACGCCGTTGGTTTTTAACTCTGTATCGCCTTTGGTGACGATAACGGTTGAGATCACTTCCACAAAGCAATCCGCTTTCCAACCCTTTTCCGAAAGGTCGGATTCTATCTCAGATATTTTTTGGTTCAACTTTTCTCTGCCGTCCGCAACCATGTATTTTTCGATCGAGCCCGATTCCACAAGTGCCGCGTCACACTGAGCCATATTTATCCAGTTGAGCATCTTGCTGCTCGTCATCGTTGAGGAAATATTCAGACCGACCATCAGCATAGAGATTCCGACGAAGAAAGTGAACAGCATTATCAAGAACCGCTTGGGACTGCTGAGGATATCGTTGACCGCCATAAAGAACACAGGGCGCACAGGCTTTTTGCCCAATTTGATAACGCCCTTTTTCTTGTATCGCTCGCCTGTTGTGCCGCTGCGAACAGCGTCAACAGGCGTGAATTTTTTCACTTTGCGCGTGCTGAGATAACAAAACAGCACGATAATACACACGACCGCTGCCGCGCAAATAATTCCCAGCAAAAGGCTGTTGCCGTTCTCCATCACGATGTTCTGCGATACCATTTTGAGCAGCTTACTGCCGAACGGGAATGACAGTGTCAAACCGATGATTGCGCCTAAAACGGAAATTGCCAGATATTTCACCAGATACAACGAGCGGATCTTTCCGTCGGGAATACCGATCGCCTTCATGATGCCGATTTGACGGTATTCCTCGCTGAGTGTAAAGCTGATGGTAAAGCGCAGGATCACGACCGCGATAATGATCAACGCAATGCTGACCACGAGAAGGATACCGGCGATGACCATTTCCAATATATAAGTAAACTGCAGCGTGGATCGGTCTAAACTGAACGCTATCGCGTCACAATTGTTCAATGCTTTTTCAAGCGCGGGAATGTCGTTGGTATCAATGAAGCTGAGATAAAACAGATACGGCTCGAGAGGTTCGGCTTTTTCAAACGCCTTGTAATCATTTTCAGAGATCAAAAACCTTGCGTTTCCCATCATTCTTGATCCGAGCACCGCGTCCTTGAGCGTGTCCTTGACCGTAAAGGTGCGGGTGACGTCCGCTACGGTAAGCTCGACCTTGTCGCCTATATTGGCATTGCTGTTGTCAAGAAGAGACTGACGGACATACACCTCGCCGTCGGCAACCTCGGTGATCTCATTATCGCTGCCGTCAAAGTACCTTTGTATTTGATGAGACAGACAGCACACCATACTGGTGTTAGCGTTCTGGCTGTCCTTTTCCTTTGCGTGTCCGACGAACTTGTGTCCCGAGAGAAAAATACATTCCTCCTGCTTAAAGTCCGTCACGCCCTCGGCGTTCTTGACCGCGTCGGCA
>CAMJMQ010000055.1 GCA_946407065.1 uncultured Clostridia bacterium
CGGCGTTTGTTCTTGCGAAGCTCCTGAACCAAGTCAAACTCCTGCTGAGTGACAATAGCTTCATGAGTGTTCTCGAAAATCAGCCAATCCTCTTTTGGGTTATCCACACGCTTCTTGTTTTTGTAGGACTTCACATGAGTACGGAAGTTGACAGTGTGACCTGCATATTCTGGCTTTTCGAGAATACCCGAAATAGTCTCCATACCCCAACGATTAAGGTTAGCATTCTTATGACCGTTATCCCTGCCCTGCGACAAAGCATAAGCTGTCGGCGTAGGGATACCTTCTTCCGTTAAGATTCGAGCAATCTGCGCCGGACCGTAGCCGTCAATGCAAAGATGAAAAATCTTGCGAACAACTTCGGCGGCTTCATCGTCAATCACCCAAAGGTTCTTGTCAGTTTCCGAATGCTTATAGCCGTAGATCGGATTAGAAAGATGTTTGCCCGATTGTCCCTTAGCCTTGAAAACGGCTCTGATTTTCTTGCTTGTGTCCCTGGCATACCAGTCATTAAAAATGTTCTTGAATGCCATCAGCTCGTTTTCGGATTTGAACGTATCCACTCCGTCATTTATCGCAATGTAGCGAACGTCATAATCGGGGAATACCATTTCGATCAGTTCGCCCGTTTTCAGATAGTCACGACCAAGGCGGCTCAAATCCTTAGTGATAACAGTTCCAACCTTTCCGGCTTCAACATCTGCCATCATAGCCTTGAAGCCATCACGCTCAAATGTCGTTCCCGAAACTCCGTCATCTACATAAAACACGGGATTGCTGAAACCATTATCCTCTGCGTACTTCTTGAGGATAGCCTTCTGATTGGTGATGCTGTTGCTCTCACCCTGTAACATATCGTCCTGCGAAAGACGACAATATAATGCTGTGATCTTGTCTGTCATATTAAACCTTCCTTTCCGACAGATACAGCAAGCTATGTTATCATTATAGCGCAATATACCGTCATTGGCAATGCGCCGAAATTCCAAAGTTACACAGCCTGCTTCTCAGGTTCTTGTCCGGATTCACCGAGGAGTTTTTCACTCTCTCTAATGATTAGCCTATTCAGGATATCCGATAGGCTTTCCTTTGAAGCAGGGTTGAACACGGTGGTCACCGTGTAAAGGGTATGCCCGATCTTATACTCGGACGTTGCATTAAAAGTGGTGTTTGTATTCATAGCGATCTTTCTCCTTTGCTTGTCTGTCTCTATGCATTTAGAGTGAGGGCATCGCTTTCTCTATGTGCCCCTCTTTCTGTTTTGAAATAGCTGTGCGGAACGGCAGATGCCGTCCCATTGCATAGCTATTTTTACTATCGGATAGTTTTAATCCTCATAGGAATTCGCTTTATCCGTAAAGCTCATCTGCTGACCGAAGTCAGTGGCAAGATCGGCGGAATCGCTTTTCTCATTCTCAGAGTTTCCGCCTCCGACCAGTTTCAGCAGTTCGTCATCGGACAGACCGCTTGCACGGAGTTTCTGCAACAGCGAATGTTCCGAGGTGATGATCTCATCAAGCTCACGAGGCTTGCAGTTGTACTCCTCCGCCATAGCCAAACGGGAAACTTCTTTCAGCTTGTCCTCCAGCGTTTTCTTCTTAGCCGTATCGCTGGCGATACGCTTTTCCAAACCTTTGATCTTCTCGATGAGCTGATCTCTTTTCTCTGTATAGATGCCCATAGAAAAATCACAACCTTTCATTTTTTGTTCTCAGCAGGCAGAGCCGAGTGACCGAAGCTCAACTGCCATGATCCAATTATAGCGCGCTCTACATTTGAAATACAAGCCGCATTGCGCGCAAACTTTTGTTCAAACTTTGTCAACAAATGTCCGGGGAATTTTGAGATTCAAAAAACTGAAATCGCGCTATTTCGCCGTTTACGCTATCCGGTCATTTTGACGAAGCGATTTTGAGCGAACATAAAAAATCTGAAATTTATTATTGACGTGATTGGGAAAGTGCGCTATATTGATTATGGGAGCGACGATATAGAGAAAGTCGCACAGCTCCAATTCTCGGAATCGAGAAAAAAAGACCGAGCCGAAAGGCTCGGAAATGACATTCGCCCCACAGGGGCGAAACTCTACCAGCAAGCACGGTACTATGTGGGCGCAAATTGCGACTTCACACATAGTACAAGGCTTGGCAGAGGGCGCTGCCCCTACGACCCCGAATTGAGAAAAATAAAAAGGGAGAACAAGAGAAATGAAAGACGAAAAGAAGCGTACATTGTACCTGAAAGTCCGTGTCAGCCCCGAAGAAATGGCGGCTATCAAGAAGAAGTTTGCTAACAGCGGTATGAGCAGTCTCAGTACATTTGTGAGAGCCATGATCTTCGAGGGTTACATCGTCCATATCGACGAGAACGAGCTAAAACGGCTCACTGTACTTGCGAATAATATCGCAAACAATATCAACCAAATTGCCCACCGAGCAAATGTCACAAACAAAGTTTACAAGGAAGATATTGAGGAGATCAAGGAGCTTGGCGATAAGCTCTGGCGTCCGCTGATGTTTCTGCAAACAAAGGTGGCTCAGCTAAAGCATTAAGCAGAATATTAAAATCGCCGTCAGGATAATTCCCGGCGGCGATGAAATACGATATGTGCGCTATGAACTGGACTGGCTTTTGAAATTGCTGCGCCTTTCACAATAATGGTTACAATTATTCCGA
>CAMJMQ010000056.1 GCA_946407065.1 uncultured Clostridia bacterium
GGCGAGCGACGACGCAACGCAATAAATGTTAAAGTGTTTTAATGATACTTAGTATGATAACACAAATATGGTTCTCCTGTTTGTATGACGCGCTTCGTTCAACAGGAAGATGGTGGAGCTGTGGTGGCGCGCAGGTGGAGTATTCAGCGGAAGTCCACCGCTCAAAAACCGCATGACAGTGCGGTTATTTGATGATCAGGTGGAGTTGGTGGACTTCTTTTGATTTTCTTCTCAGCTATACTGTACAACAAATACGCTCCTGATAGCGAACACACGATAGCCACGCCGTTTCCCATGAGTTGATTTCACTCCACCAAGTCCACCATTTTATGCGTAAAACCTGATAAACAGTGTGTTTCTTCGTGGTGGAGATGGTCAAATCCACTCCACCCCGCCTCCACCAACTCCACCTAAAAAGCTGTGTGCTCATATGAACGATGAAAAAGCCGCCCCGAAAGGAGCGGCTCTGTGTCATTGAATTATGATCAGATCTCTTCGCAGACAGCCTCAAGGCCGGTGGGCAGATCAGCCTCGGCAGCGGATACCAGCAGAGTGATATGCGCCTCACTCTCTTTGGAGAGCGCGTCGAGCTTGGTGATGAATTCCTCGATACCCTCAACGCCCTGAGGAGCGATCTTGAAGGTAGAATCAACAAAGATATCGGTAACATCGTAGTTACCCGCGCAAATACCGCTGATAAAGCCAAGCAGCATATCATAACCCTTGATGCCGTAAACGTCGGTATCGATCAAACGCGCCTTGTGGGTCACGTCATAGGTCAGTCCCGCGCCCTTTTCGATAACAACAACGTTACCGCTGGACTTCGCGACAGCATCGTTCGCGAGGTGGATGAGCTTCTTGGTCTTACCGGAGCCTTTTTTGCCAATAATTAATGTAACCATTTGTACATTCCTCCTGTTTGTTATATACAGTCTGTTCACACAGAAAAATTACTTGAGTCTTGCCTCGAGAGCGGCCTTCTGATCCTCATAACCGGGCTTGCCCAAGAGAGCGAACATGTTCTTCTTATAGCTCTCGACACCGGGCTGGTTGAAGGGATTCACGCCGAGGATGTAACCCGAGATCGCGCATGCCTTCTCAAAGAAATAGATCAGATAACCGAGGTTGTATTCATCCATCTTATCGACGGTGAGCACGACATTGGGAACGCCGCCGTCGTTATGCGCCAGTACGGTACCCTCGAACGCCTTACGGTTGACGAACTCCATCGTCTTGCCGGACAGGAAGTTCAGACCGTCCACATTCTCGGGATCGGTGCCGAGCTTGATCTCTCGCTGTACGCTGTCAAAGAGAACAACCGTTTCAAAGAGATTACGTCTGCCGTCCTGGATGTACTGACCCATAGAGTGCAGGTCGGTGGAGAAGATGACGGAAGCCGGGAAGATACCCTTCTGATCCTTGCCCTCGGACTCGCCGTAGAGCTGCTTGAACCACTCGTTCATCAAGGTGAACGCAGGCTCGTAAGAAACGAGGATCTCGGTGGTCTTGCCCTTGTTGTAGAGCATGTTGCGGATCGCGGCGTATTTATAGCAATCGTTTTTCTCAAGATCGGGATCGGCAAACTTGTCCTGCGCGTCCTTCGCGCCCTGCATCAGCGCGTCGATATCCGCGCCGGATACCGCGATCGGCAGCAGACCGACTGCGGTCAGAACACTGTAACGGCCGCCGACGTCATCCGGAACAACAAAGGTCTCATAGCCCTCACGATCAGCGAGCTGCTTTAAGGTGCCGCGCGCCTTATCGGTGGTGCAGAAAATACGCTCCCTGGCGCCGTCCTTGCCATACTTCTTCTCGAGCATCTCGCGGAATACACGGAACGCGATCGCGGGCTCGGTGGTGGTACCGGACTTAGAGATCATGTTGATGGAAACATCCTTGCCCTCACAGATCTCGAGCAGTTCAGCGAGCGCATTGGAGCTGATGGAGTTACCGGTGTAATAGATCTGCGGCGTGTCCTTACACAGTGCGTTGTAGTTCGGGGACTTGATGAATTCGATAGCGGCACGGGCGCCCAGGTAGGAACCGCCGATACCGATGACAACGAATATATCGGAATTTGACTTGATCTTCTCCGCGGCAGCCTTGATGCGCGCGAATTCCTCCTTGTCATAATCAGTGGGCAGATTCAGCCAGCCGATAAAATCGTTGCCGAGTCCCTTGCCGGAATGAAGCGCCTCATGAGCGGCTTTGACGGCAGGGGCGATCCCGACATATTCATCGGCGCCCAAAAAGCCCTGTAAATGCTTATCACTCAAAGTTGTAGGCATAAATACCCTCCTTATAATTCCCAAGAAGAAATATAATAGATCCATGTTTCTTTGCAGGAAATATACACACTTCTTCTTATATGATTAATAGCATTATACTATATTTCGGCGGGCTTTGCAACATTTTTATCCGATTTATTATGAATGAATTCTAAACTTTGTTAGGAAATTTGCCGGAGGACACAAGATGTAGAGAACGAATTTATTGATATATCATATCGGACACGCGCGTATCGGCGTACCGAAAGCACGCAACTTCAAAGAGAATTGTAGGGTACGGCGCTTGTCGACGTACCGCGTGGCAGAGGTGTTTGATTCCTATCTCACGTTTTCGATATCAGAAT